>CAZJPL010000019.1:0-24217 GCA_964547945.1 uncultured Anaeroplasmataceae bacterium | reverse complement strand
AAAAAACTATCCCAATTTCTTGAGATAGTCAAAATTACTAATTATTTAATAATATATTACGACAACTAGAGGCAAAATGAAGAGAACCTGTAATTAATACTAATTGATCTTTAGCTTCTTTTAAGGCTTCTTCTATATTATTAGTAATAATATATTCTTTATTATCTATATAATTTAGATAATTTTCTGGTTCTAATTGTCTTAAATCTTCAAATCTAGGAAATATATATTTACTAACTACTTCATTTAATAGATTTAGATTACTAGGATAATCTTTATCTTTTAAGCTAGCATATATACATACTAGATTATTTAATTTATTTTTCTTTAATGTTTTTACTAATTCTAAAATAGCTGAAATATTATGTGCTCCATCTATTATAAAATTATTTATTTTTTCAAATCTAGCTGGAGTTTTAGTTAAATATAATGATTTTTTTAATACTTCAGGTTCTATATTAGGAAAAAAGTAATTCATGAATGCTAACATGAGACATGCATTATTAACTTGATAAAAGGCAGTAGATGATATTTCATATTTATTTTTATTATATATAAACGATATACCTTTATCATCTAATTTAGCTTTATTAGATATATCATCTAAAATAAATAATTTAGTATTTTTACTATTAGCTACTTCTTCTAAATAAGCATTAGTTTTAGGATTAGATATAGTAAAACATACACTATTATCTTTTATAATACCAGCTTTATGTCTAGCTATATCTAAGATATCTTCTCCTAAAGTATTTTGATGATCATAACCAATACTTGTGATAATAGAGGCTATAGGAGTAATGAAGTTAGTTGCGTCTAGTAAGCCACCTAAACCACATTCTATAACTGCATAATCTATTTTTTGTTCTTTAAAATATAGTAAAGCTATTAAAAAAGATATTTCAAAAAACGGCACTAAATCAGCGTTTTTTTCTTCATAATCTAGAATAATAGGTTTAATTAAATTAATAAGTCTAAGTAAGTTTTCATCACTTATACAAGTATTATTTATTATTATTCTTTCATTAAATTTAGTTATATAAGGGGAAGTAAATAAACCTACTTTATAACCTAATGAATATAAAGCATTATTTATATAATAGGCAGTACTTCCCTTACCATTAGTTCCAGCTATATGAACTATTTTAAAATTTAGATTATATATATCTAGTATTTTAGCTAGTTCTATTATTCTATTTAGATTTTCTCTTTTTCCTTTTTTCCTTTTATTAATAAGCCAGTCTATAGCTAAATTAACATTATCAAACATTGAGTTCCTCTAAATGTTTTAATACTTCTTTATATTGTTCTTCATATTTAATTAATTTAGCTTTTTCTTCTTCTACCTTTTCAGGTTTAGCTTTAGATATAAAATTAGGATTATTTAGCATTTTATTAGATCTATTTAATTCAGTTTCTAATCTTTCTTTTTCTTTAGTTAAATTAATCTTAACTTGTTCTAAATCTATTAAATCTGATTGAGGTATATAATAAGTAAGATTACTTAATACTACTACATTATAAGTATTATCTTCTAATTTATTAGAAGTGAATGTTAAATTTTTAGTTTTAGCAAAGAATTTAATATATTTGTCTAAAGATATTAATTCTTCTTTATTTTCTTTAATATAGATTACTAAATCAATTGGTGTTTGAAGAGGTTTATTAGCCTCTGATTTTTGATTTCTAATACTAGTTATTAAATTTATTAAAGTTTCTACAGTTTTAAATTCAGCTTCAAAATTAAATTCAGGTTTAACTTCTGGCCATTTAGATACGGCAATTGATTTTTCATTATGATCTAGATTTTGGAAGATTTCCTCTGTAATAAATGGAATCATAGGATGTAGTAATTTAACTATGGCAATCAATACATAATTTAGAGTCCATCTAACTCCTGGTTTAACTGATTCATCTTCACCATACAAATCTACTTTAGCTAATTCTAGATACCATGAAGCAAAATCATCCCATACGAAGTTATAAAGTATTTTAGCTACTTCAGTAAATTCGTATTTATCAAAATAAGTATCTACTTGTTTAATTACTTTATTTAATTTAAATAAGATATATTTAGATATAGTATTTAAATTATTAGGACTAGCCTCTTTACCTTGAGTATTCATTAAAACAAAACGACAAATATTCCATATTTTATTTAAGTAATTCCAAGCTGAAGCTACTTTAGTATCATCATAACGTAAATCTAGACCTGGGGCTGAATTAGTATTTAAGAAATAACGTAAGGCATCACAACCATATTCTTCTATTACATCAAATGGATCTACTCCATTACCTAGAGATTTAGACATTTTACGACCTTCTTTATCTCTAATTAAACCATGAATTAAGATTTCTTTAAATGGAGCATGTTTAGTAAATTCAATACCTTCAAATAACATTCTTGATACCCAGAAGAAAATAATATCATAACCTGTAACTAATAAATTAGTTGGGTAATAACGTTTAAATAAATCAGTTTTTTCTAACCAACCTAGGGTTACGAAAGGCCATAAAGCACTTGAAAACCAAGTATCTAGTACATCTTCATCTTGTGTGTATCCTTCACCAGGACAAGTTTCACTTACTACTACTTCATCACCCTTATACCAAGCAGGTATTCTATGACCCCACCATAATTGACGGCTTATACACCAATCTTGGATATTAGTTAACCAGTGATCTAGAACTTGTCTATATCTTTCAGGGACAAATTTATATTCATCATTTTCTAAAACTTGTTTAGCTAAGATATCCATCTTAACAAACCATTGTTTAGATAATCTAGGTTCTACTACTACACCTGTTCTTTCACTATGACCAACATTATGCATAATCTTTTCAATATGATCTAATAAACCTAAATCTTCTAAATCTTTTAGTAATTCTTCTCTACATTTATATCTATCTAAAGATTCATATTTACCAGCCATATGATTCATAGTACCATCTTCATTCATACAAAGAGGCATAGCTAGATTATGTCTTTTACCTACTTCAAAGTCATTAGGATCATGAGCAGGAGTTACTTTAACAATACCAGTACCATATTCTATATCTACATATGAATCAGTTATTACTGGTATTTTTGTATTAGTTGTAGGAATATATACTTCTTTACCTATTAAAGATTTATATCTATTGTCATCTGGGTTAACCATTAATGCTTGGTCAGCAAACATAGTTTCAGGTCTAGTTGTCGCAACCAATAATTTTTCATCACTATCTACTACTGGATAATAGATATAATATAGGGCACCTTCAACATCTTGATGAATAACTTCTATATTAGATAAGGCAGTTTTAGCTTCACAATCCCAGTTAATTATTCTTTCACCTTGATAAATATAACCTTTTTTATAAAGTTCTATAAATACTTTATTAACAGTCTTTTTCATACCTTCATCAAGAGTGAAACGTTCTTTAGTATAATCTAAAGATAGACCTAGACCACCCCATTGATTTTTAATAAAATTAGCATATTCTTCTTTCCAATTCCAAGCTAATTTCATGAAGGCATCTCTACCTATATCAAATCTAGATTTACCTGTTTCAGTTTTTAGTTTAGCATCTATTTTAGCTTGAGTCGCAATACCAGCATGATCCATACCGGGTAACCATAATACATCATAGCCTTGCATTCTTTTTCTTCTTACTATCATATCAGCTATAGTAGTATCCCAAGCATGACCGATATGTAATTTACCTGTTACATTAGGTGGAGGTAATACTATAGAAAATGGTTCTTTTGATTTATCACCAGCTGTGAAAAAACCATTTTCTACCCAAAAACCATATTTACCTTTTTCTACTTTTTTATGATCATATAATTTATCTAATTCCTTACTCATAAATTCATCTCCTTAAAATCATCTTTAGTCATGGAATAAGTAGCAATATCATATATCTTACCATTATATAATTTAGAATAATTAGTTAGAGTACCATCATATTTAAACCCAATATGCTCTATCATTTTTCTACTTCTTATATTAGTACTTATAGCATTCATCTCTAAGACATTAGCATTCTTAGTATTAAAACAATATTTGACTAAACCTGATATTGCCTCAGTACCATATTTATTACCCCAGTAATCTGGATGTAAGCTAATACCTAAAGTATAGACTCCTGATATCTTTCTAAAGCTATAATTATAAATATTACAAGTACCTATAAAAGTATTATTTAGAAATATACTAAAAGTATCTCCTCTATAAATAGCCCCTACTACTATATTTCTAGCTATTTGAAGACTAGATACAGGTTTAAATCCAGCATTATCTGCAACCTCTTTTATAGATGCATAATTATAATAAGCTTCTACATCAGTAATCATTATGGGTTTTATAACTAATCTTTTTGTCTCAATCATAATATCACCAAATAAAAAAATCCTTAGATTATAAAAATCTAAGGACGAAAAACCGTGGTACCACCTTAATTCTAGTTTCCTAGCACTCTTTTATACTTTAACGCAGTAATACGGTTAAACTACTTAATTTCACTTAACAATTAAAAGACTACCTTCAAAATAATTGCTTGATATTTTCACCAACCATATCATCTCTAAAATACAAGTATTTTTACTCCTTCTTTCGGGAGTAATAATATCACAAAATTATTTTCTTGTAAAGATTTTTATTCGACTGCCTTTAAGGAATCAGTCATTGATATTTTTCTATAATAAGGAATGAAACATAAATCAACAACTAAAGAAAAGCCCATTGTTAAAAGAATAGTATAAATATAGCTTGTCCATTCTATAGTTCTACCAGCCATAAGAGATGTTGTATCTATTATGCTTGCTACAAAGCGGTGTAATAATACCCCAACTCCTAAACCTATTAAGATGCCTATAGCAGTTAAAACAAAGGTTTCTCTAGCCATGTAACCATGAACTTCAGTATTCTTATAACCAAGTACCTTTAGGGTAGCTAATTCTCTCTTTCTTTCTGATACATTTATATTAGTTAAGTTAAATATTACGACAACAGCTAAACAAGCAGCAAATATAATAATTACTAAAACTATTAAAGTCATGTTATTAATCATCGAACTATAAGCTGTCTCTAAGCTTGATACATATTCAACTGATATAATTTGTTCTGTTTCTAGTAAATATTCTGTAAATTCTCTTTCTTCTATACCACTATAACTTAAAATAATTCTATTAGTATCATAACTAACTACATTAGTACCAATAAATAAATAATTATCTACATAGTTTTCCATTACTCCAGTTATGATAAATTCAGTACCATTATAGGTAATAGTATCACCTACATCTAAATCAAAATCATTAGATATTAATTTAGATATAATAACATCATCTTCAGTAAAAGAATACTTCTTATTATTTACATAAAAACCAAAATAACTATTTATACCACTATCAGTATTTATTACCTTAATAGTATAATCATCTATAGTATAAGTAGAATAATATATTTGATATTGACTTGTTACATATTCACTATCTATTTCTGTTATATTTTCTTCAGGATGAACTAAAGCATCATATAAAACTATTTCTTCAAATTGCCTATTACTAACAGCATCTAAAGAATTTTGAAGTCCAAAAGCTAATAATATTAAAGATGTACATCCACCTATACCTATAATCATCATAAATAAATTACGTTTATAACGAATCATATTTCTTATAGAAGATTTATATTTAAAAGATAATCTCTTCCAAAAGAAACCTATTTTTTCTAAGAATATTCTTCTACCTGGTTTAGGTGCTTTAGGTATAAGTAGGCTTGCAGGACTTTCTTTTAAAGCACTATGAACACTTAATACTACAACTAATATAATTAAAGCTATCATAGCTAAAACAACACCAGTAATAAAAGGTGTATCATAAACATAACATAAAGTAGGCATATGAGCTGTCGTATTAAAGATGTTATATACTACTAAAGGTATTAAAGCTATACCTAAAGCTATACCAAGCAAAGATCCAATAGCACAAGCTACAACGCCATATATAATATATCTAAATAAACAGGCAAACTTAGTATAACCTAAAGCTCTAAGAGTACCTAAAGTACTTCTTTCTTCTATTACTAATCTTCTTAAACTTGTTAAAGCTACTAATGAAGCTATTATAAAGAAAAATATAGGAAATATAATAGCTACATCTTCTACTTTTTCTACATTTAGTAAATAATAATATGTAGAATAATTATCTAATGAATTTAAGTAATATATCTCTTTATCTAAGCTTTCATATTCTTCTGTTATACTTTCACTTACACTACTTACTATAGATTCACCTAAAGTAGTATTCTCACCAAATAAACTTAAGCTAAAATCATATAAATCGCCAGTTTTATTTGTGAATTCTTCAGCTACTATATCCTTACTAATAGTTAGATTAAAAAGCGAAATAGTTATCTCTTCACCTGCATAATACATCTCTTCAAAGGTATCATAATCATCAGGTAAAAACATACCATAACTTTCATATAATTCTTCAAAGAAAGCTAATATAGCCTCGTCATAAGCACCATTTTCTATAGATATATTTTCTAAATATGTTTTAAAATTAGTATTATGATTTTCTTCAAAATTACTTTTTGATATTATTTCTATAATCTTATCTGTTTCTTCTTCAAAACTATCATCAAAGACATTATCAGTTAAACCAAAATATAAATATAGGTTAGTATATAAATAATTATCTTTGCTAGATATAGTATTTGTATAATATTCAATAGGTAAATAAATTACTGTATCTAAACTCGCATTTATTGTTTGCGAATCATATCTTTCTTTCATCATATACCAAGAATTAGATACTATTCCCGATACAGTATAAGTAGTGTTATCTATTTCTACTATATCTCCAACTTCTACCTCTATTAAATAATTACCACTACGCTCAACTACTACTTCATCTGAGTTTGTCGGGAAAGATCCTTCTTCAAGAGTTATGATATCAGTAGTATTATCAGATAAATCAGTATAAATAACATGAGCTACTCTAGCTAAGCTATCTACATAAACATACTTATCTTCTTCATAAGTTTCTCTAATTATTACATCTTCTTCACTAAATAATTCTTCTAAGTAATCTATATCAGAAGATAAAAAACCAGTAGAACTCATGAGATATACTTCAGACATCTTGCTATCTTTAAAATAAGTATCAGCTGTTTGTTTTAGATCTGGGGATATACTAAAAATACCTACTAAAAAGCCTATACCTAAAACAATTATTAATGCTAAAGTAATAAATCTAGACAAATTACTTTTTATTAATTTAAAAAGTGATTTAATATATATTTTCATATAATTACCATTCTATATCTTCTATTGGAATAGGATTTTTATTTATTATATTTGAAGTAATTTGTCCATTTTTAATATCAATGATACGATCTGCCATTTTAGTAATAGCTTGATTATGAGTAATTAAGATAATAGTAGTTTTTTTATTTTTACATAAATCATATAATAATTTTAATATTTGTTTACCAGTTACATAATCTAAGGCACCTGTAGGTTCATCACATAATAATAATTTAGCGTTTTTAGCTATAGCTCTAGCTATACTAACTCTTTGTTGTTCACCACCTGATAATTGAGCAGGAAAATGGTCTGTTCTTTCAGATAAACCTACATCGGCTAATACTTGTTTAGAATCTAGACTAGATTTAGATAATTCTTTAGCTATTTCTACATTTTCTAAAGCTGTTAAATTAGGCATTAAATTATAAAATTGAAAAACAAAACCTATATCATAACGTCTATAATTAGTTAGTTCCTTATCATTAAGCTTAACGATATCTTTACCAGCAAAATAAATATGGCCTTCATCAGCATGTTCCATACCACCTAAAATATTTAAAACAGTAGTCTTCCCTGCACCTGAAGGACCTACAATAACGCAGAATTCTCCCTCTTCTACATCAAAACAAATATCATTATTAGCAGTAATAATGGTATCTCCTGATTTATATCTTTTATATACATGTGAAAATTCTAAAAATTTAGCTTTATCGCTCATAATCACTCACCTCTAATCTTTAATTAAATTATATCACTTTCGATGTAATTATAAAAAGTAAAAAAGATAAATAACATAAAATAACACAATTTTTACTTTATACTACTTATCTTTCTTCCTATTTCTCTTTTTATATTTAAGTTTTCTATATAAAACAAATTCTTCAGATACCTTATATCTATTAATTATCTCTTGAATATCTAAATTTAGGGCCTTTGTTGGTATTAATAGTTGAGCAGCAAATTCATTTGCCTGCCATTCTATTTCGGTATAAGAAGCACATTTTTCCACTTCTTCAAAATCAAACTTTAATATTTTAGCTTGAATAAAATGAAAAAATTCATGGGCTATAGTAAAATTAGATCTATATACGCCATCTAAACACTCATTAT
This sequence comes from uncultured Anaeroplasmataceae bacterium, assembly GCA_964547945.1. GTDB lineage: Bacteria > Bacillota_I > Bacilli_A > Acholeplasmatales > Anaeroplasmataceae > CALUXS01. The sequence continues at coordinate 15,808 of CAZJPL010000019.1, read as the reverse complement.
AGGTAGATTCTTTAATAATTATAGTATTAGTTTTTACATCATATTTAGCATAAGCATCTTTCAACTCTTCATCTTCACAAATAATATAATTAAATACTTCTTTACAAGCTAAATCTTCAACTATATCAATAATAGGAAAAGCATCATCTAAGCTTACATTAAAATGATTGCGGGTTTTAACCGCAATCTGTTCAATATCCTTAACACTTAAAGGATTAGTCTTGATCATCTTCCTCTAAAGCCTTCATTAGTTTTTCAATTAATTTAGGATCCGCATTGCTAATTTTTCTAGCAAAAGATAAAGAGGCTTCTCTTTGACTATGATTTAATTCTTCTAAGTTTATTATAACTTTTTGATTTGATTGAGAAATACTATCTTCTATTTGTTGTTCAACTTCTTTAGATAGATTATAAATATTAGCAATTCTACTTGCATATTCAACTGGTATTTTTTTCTTACCTATTTCCATAGCTGATAAAAATGCAGCTGAAATTTCTAGCTTAGAAGCTAAATCACGTAGTGAATCTCCATAAGCTTTTCTAATTTCTCTCATTAATCTTCCAAATTCAGATATGCTATCAACTTTATTTGTCATATTACTCACCTCTGTCATCTACCTAGATTAATTTTAACAAATTTATAAAAAATTTCAAGTATATTATTATATTTAAAAAAATAAAAAAGTAATCTGTTAAACAAATTACTTTCTTAAACCTAAACTTTGTATTAATGCTTGATAAGCTTTATAATCTTTCTTTTGAAGATAATTCAATAGACTACGACGTTGACCAACTTTAATCATTAATCCACGACGGCTATGAAAATCATGCTTATGTACAGCAAAATGTGCATTTAATTGATTGATTTCAGCAGTTAATAAGGCAACTTGAACCTCAGTAGAACCAGTATCTTGAGGGTTTTTACCATATTTTTTAACGATTTCTGCTTTTTGAGCAACTGTTAATGCCATTAGTTTTTTCCTCCTTATTTTAAAATATATGCGATAAACCTAGTAATTCGCCGAGGAACGAAAAACAAAGAATATCGTAACCTTGCAAATGATACCACATTTTTTTAAATACTGCAATAAATAATTATAATAATTTCATAGAAAAGTTAATTGACAATATATTTAAAAATGTTAAAATACTTGTAGAGAAGTAATTCTCAAGAGGTATGTGCAAGTTTTAACAATAAAAAGCGAAAAGGTTAGGAGTGCTGATCCTAACCTTTTCTGTTTAGTAGAGGTTATGCGAGTTTAAGGGATAATGATAATATTATTTTTTATTATCATTGTTGCCATTCCCTACAAAGAAGATGATAAACATCATCAATGCTAGGATGACCAAATACTCCATAAGAGTATTCCTCCTAAACTAAATTACAAAACCTCTACTACCTCGTATGGTTTTGCCATAAAACTACCTCCTACTAAACATCACCTTATCTGGTGACATTATATAATAGTCAAATAGGTAGTTTTTTTTATACATAATATATATTATAATTTTACAAATTTTTCTACATCTAAAATAAATATAGTAGCTCCACCTACTGTAACTTCTATTGCTGTTGGTGTAAGCAAGCCCGCAGTCATACTAGCTATAGGTGTAACAACTCTTTTTCTTTGATGAGCTTCTGCTTTTATAATCTCTAATACTTTATCTACTTCATCATCTTGACAACCTACAAGCATAGTTGTATTACCACTTAATAAAAAGTTACCTGTAGAAGCTAATTTAGTTGAATAAAATTTGTTTTTTACTAAACTTTTAGCTACTGCTTTTGCATCATCATTATTAACAATAATAACTAATAATTTCATAAATTACCCCCTTCGATTTCCTTGAAATAATCAATTATATTAGCTTTATCTAGTTTTAATTGTTGTTCTAACTTTTTAACACTACTAAATTTTTGTTCTGATCTTATTCTTTTATAGAATATTAATTCTAGGGTTTCACCATATATACTTAAATCAAAATCAAAAATATTTATTTCTACTTTAATATTTTCACTAAATTCTACAGTAGGATTATTACCTATATTTGCCATACCTTGATATTCTTTATCTTTATATTTAACTTTTACAGCATATACACCTGTTCTAGGTAAGTAATATATTCCGTAATCAATATTAGCTGTTGGAAATCCTATTTGTCTACCTAGCTTTTTACCTGCTACTACTTTACCAAAAATATTAAATTTTCTACCTAACATTTCTTCTATCATATCAACATTACCATTTGATAATAATTCTTTAATATAGGTAGTAGATACTCTAATATTATTAATTCTATATTTAGGTATTTCATAGAAATCAAAGTTTTCTGCTAAATCTTTAATTGTTCCACTTGCCATTTTAGCAAAAGTAAAATCATACCCACATACTACTGAAGTTATACCTAATTTTTTTAAATGAATTATGAATTCTTCTTTAGACATATTAGCTATTTCTTCAGTAAATTCAACAACAAATAAATAATCAATACCCATACTATCAATTATATTTATCTTATGTTCTATTGGAGTTAATTGAGGATAAGGATTTATTCTTTTTAAAATAGTAAAGGGATGAGGAAAAAAGGTTAAAACAGCACTTTTAAGATTAAATTCTTTACTCTTTTTTATTAATTGTTGATGTCCTAAATGAACACCATCAAAATTTCCTATGGCACAGCATAATTTTTCATTTAAATTAACAAAATTACCTGCCCTTAACCATATGACATTTATAATACCACCACCTAGAATTTGAAGATTGGTCTATAATTTTCTCCTTCTTTTTGATAAATAGAAATAGGCTCATTTTCATAATAAAGTATAAATCTATCTAAATTATCAATATTATAATTATTTATAGCATCACTATCTTCTATTAAATTACGTTTATATAAAGTTACCCCATTTAAAACGAAATTAAGAATTCTTTCTTTTATATTTATTCTATCATATTTTAATAAATTTGTAATCTCTATTAATGAAATTTCTTCATTTAATATAGTATTTAAGGTATAACTATCAGATATATCAAAATCTCCTACCTTAACACGCCTTAAAGTTTTTACTGCTCCGTATGAATCTAGTAATTCTCCTAAATCTCTAGCAAAAGATCTAATATAATATCCTTTAGATACATCTAATAATAGGTCTATGTGGTATTTATTATCTTCTTTATATATATTTTTTACTATTTCAATATTATTTATATGACATAATCTTTCTTTTATTTCTACTTCGATATTATTTCTTTGATATTCATATAATTTCTTACCATTTACCTTAATAGCTGATACTTTAGGGGGTACTTGAGTTTTTTTATTTTTTAATATATTTAGTGCTTCATTTAATTTATCTATATTTATATTATTTGTCTCATCTAGTATTTTACCTGATAAATCTAGGGTATCAGTTAGATAACCAAAAGTAATGGTTGTTAGATATGTTTTATTATCAGTATTAAGATAAGGTAGTAATTTAGTAGCTCTATTAAATGCTAAAACCATTAATCCGGTAGCATCAGGATCTAGTGTTCCTACATGCCCACATGATTTAACAAAATATCTTTTTCTTAATATTTGACATAAATCATTACTAGTCATACCACTAGGTTTATCTACAAGTAAAAAACCATTAAAGATTTTTTGATTTTTCTGTTCTTGCATCTTTAATGGTTTCATAAAACATCGCCTCTAATTCTTTAGCGGTATTGTCAATATTGTATTTTTTAGCAAATTCAATATATTCTTTACTACGAATATCTTTTGCTTTTTTATTTTCATACCAATAATCTATTTTATCTCTTAAGCTTAAATAATTACCTTTTTCAAATAGATTTAATTCATCTATTGCGAATTGATTAGTTGCTGATAAGACTGAATTAGATATAACAGGCACTACCCCACAAGTGAATGCTTCCATACAACCTATAGCTTCTATTTCAGCATCTGAAGCATGAATATATAAATCTGCCATATTTATTACATCTACTAATTCTTCTTCCTTATAAAAGCCAAAATCAATAGGATTAGTTAATCCTTCACCTTTTTTCTCTAATTCTTCTCTTAAAGGACCTTTACCTGCAAAGACTATTTGAATATTTTTTTCATATTTAGAATTCTTAACAGCATCTATTATTAAATCTTGTCTTTTTTCACCTGAAAGTCTTGCAATCATAAGTATTACAAACTTATCTTTCCATTCTGATTTCTTTTCAACTACTTTTGGTTTAAATGTATGACTTACACCATTAGATATAACACTTAATTTAGCTGTATAACCATGTTCTAGTAATTGTTCTTTAATCATATTTGAAGGACAATGTATATGTTCAAATTTGTTATAGAATTTCTTAAATTTATTATAAATATATTCATTAACAAATTCTATTTTATTTAAATGAATAGTTGATGTAATATTTTCAGGTTGAATATGAAAAGCTGCAGATGATGGGATATTATATCTATCACATATCTTTTTAGCATATCTTTCTATTTTAAAAGGTACTAACATGTGAACTATATCACTTTTTTTAATAGCTTCTTTTATTTCTTTTTTATTACATTTAGCAAAAGTAAAACCTTGAGATTTCGATACTTGATACAAAATAGGAACTTTGCTAATCCCCAAATTATAACTTTCAAAATTAGGATCATTACTTTTAGTACTAGCGGCTACTATTTGTATAGTATGATCCATTTCACTTAATTTTTTAGCAAATCTTTTAGTGCTTGTCGCTATTCCATTACTCGCATCATCGTATGAATCAATGATAAACGTAATAACCATAAAAACACTCCTAATCTATCTATAAGATGTCTAGTTAATTTTACACTATACTTTTATAAAAAACAATATAGATATATAAAATAATTGCCTAGTAACTAATCCATCCAACTAATATCATCAGGATTGTTCTTAAATTTTAATACTTTTTTATATTCTTCTTCAGTAATTTGATTAGTCTCTAAAGCAAGTTCAGCTAAGGCTTCAAAATTAGATAATGATGAATTTTTAACATTAGCTTTAGCTAAATTATTTAATCCTTTAGTTAAATTATAAGTAAATATTGAAGCTATACCTAAAATTTCAGCACCTTCAGATTCTAATACTTTACATACTTCAAGAACTGAACCAGCTGTAGATATTAAATCTTCTATTACTACTACTTTCTTACCCTTAGGATTAGCTCCTTCAATTTGATTATTTCTACCATGGTCTTTAGAACTAGCTCTAACATAACCCATAGGTAGATCAAGTAAATCAGATACATAGGCAGCATGAGGAATACCTGCGGTAGAAGTTCCCATAATTACTTCAACTTCAGGATATACTTCTTGAATCATTTTAGATAAGGCAGTTTCTACATACATTCTTGCCTCAACATTACCAAGTATTAATCTATTATCACAATAAATAGGACTTTTAATACCACTAGCCCAAGTAAAAGGATCAGTTGGTCTTAAAAATACAGCTTTTACATCTAATAATACTCTTGCGACATCTTTAGAAAAATTAGTCATAACAAAACTCCTCTACACATTTTAAATATTGTTTTTTAGGATCAGCATGTCCTGTTATACTTCTTCCTACTACTATATAAGTAGAACCTAACAGTTTAGCATCTCTAGGCGTTGTGATTCTTTTTTGATCACCCTTATCATCACCAGCTAATCTAATACCTGGTGTTACACTTATTATATTAAGTTCTTTAGCTAATTTAGCTTCTAAAGGTGAGCATACTATTCCGTCTAATCCTGCTAGTTTAGCATTAGTAGTATAATCTCTAACAGTTTCATAAACTGTTTTATTAATATTTAATTCATTTTTTAAGGCTTCATCATCAAGTGATGTAAGTATAGTTACAGCTATTAATTTAGTATTAGAATCACCTAAACCTCTTTTAGCTGCCTTCATCATCTCAATTCCACCACTAGCATGAACATTAGTAATATCTATATTAAGTTTAGCTAGATTACGCATAGCTTTTTCTACTGTATTAGGTATATCACATAATTTTAAATCTAAAAATATAGGATATCCTTTTTCTTTTAATTTTTTAATTAAGGCTGGTCCTTCAGCATAAAATAATTCCATACCTATTTTTAAAAATGGTTTTAAATCACCAAATTTATCTAAAAAATTAAATAATTCATTAGAATCTTTAAAATCACACGCAATAATTACATCTTTTTGCATATATTCTACTATGATATTTCTTCTACATAATTAACATATTCCAATTCTCTTATTGAAGATATAATAGGAATATGAAGCATATTTTTCATTCCTTTATTTTTATTAAATAAATATACAGTATAAACTGCAAGTCCTGATGCTTGATAAGCAGGATTTAACTCTACTCTTTGAATAACTATATTATTACTTCTTATAAAATCGAGTAAAGGTTTTAAATCTTTAGCATCATTTAATTCTACATGGACTGTAAAACTTTTAGATACATCTTTAAAATGTCCTTCTAAACCATGTAATAAGGTAAATACTAAATATATTAGTATAGCAGCCACTATTGCCAAAGTATAAAAACCTATCCCAATAGCAAGCCCCACACAAGCTGTAGCCCATAAACCTGCCGCAGTTGTTAGACCTCTTATTTGGTTTCTTGATGTTACCATTATAGTACCAGCACCTAAAAAACCAATACCAGAGATAACTTGAGCTCCTAATCTTGCTGAATCACCTGTATCAAAAACACTAAAAATAAATTGATTAGTAAGCATAGCTATAGTAGAACCTAAAGTTACTAAAATATAAGTTCTAACACCAGCTGTATGGTTTCTGCTTGATCTTTCAATACCAATTATAAAGGAACATAAAATAGCTAAAAAAAGTCTGAAAAAAATTGATCCTAAAGTAATATCTTGTGACCACTCGCCTAATAATTTTCCTATAGGATCAACATTATAAGTAATATAAAACATTGAAATCACCGATAGTATTTTACTATGTTTTATCTACTTTAGCAATGTGCTACACCAACAATATTGCTTAAATCAGTTATTTTTAATTCCTTCATTACTCTAGGTAAGTCTTCTATAATATCACGCATAGCATAAGGATTAACTAAGTTAGCTGCCCCTATCATACAAAGACTTGCCCCGGCAAACATCATCTCTATTACTTCATAAGCGTTTGTTATACCACCCATTCCAATAATAGGGATTTTTACATTTTCATATACTTGATAAACCATGTTTAAGGCAACCGGAAATAATGCTGGTCCACTATAACCACCTTTTTTAACACTTATAATTGGTTTTCTGGTTTTTAAATCTATTCTCATACCAATTAAAGTATTTATTAAAGATATCGCATCTGCCCCGCCTTCTTCTACAGCCTTAGCCATTTCAACTATATCTTTAACATTAGGTGATAATTTAACAATAAGTGGCTTAGCGCATATATTTTTTACTTTTTTAACAAGTTCTTTTGCAGTATCAGGATCTTGACCAAAATTAAGTCCACCACTACTCACATTAGGACAAGATATATTAAGCTCAATAGCTACTATTTTATCAGAACTATTAGCTATCCTAACTACTTCTAAGTATTCTTCCGTACTATGTCCACCAACATTTAAGATAACTTTATCATTATATACTTTATCTAAAAGAGGTATTTCTTCTTCAAGTACTTTATGAATACCAGGATTTTGAAGCCCAATAGCGTTAATTAGGCCACTAGAACATTCAGCTATACGAGGTAAAGGATTACCATATCTAGGATTTAAGGTAGTACCTTTTAAAGATATAGAACCTAATATATTTAAGTCAAATAAATCACTAAATTCATGACCAAATCCAAAAGTACCACTAGCGGCTACTATAGGATTTTTAAAAGTATGACCAAATAATTCAATTTTAGTATTACTCATAAATCACTTCACCTGCCTTAAATACTGGTCCTTCTTTACATACTCTTTTTGTCCCAACAGTTGTCTTTATAGAACAGCCCATACAAGCTCCAAAACCACATCCCATTCTAGCTTCTAAAGATAGATAACCATTACTATCATATTCTTTTAAAGCTTTTAAAAGTGGTGTAGGTCCGCAAGCATAATATGTATCATAATCTATCTCATTATTTTTTAATATAGTTATTGGATTACCTTTAGTACCTAAAGACCCATTATCAGTACATAAATACAAATTAGTATTTTCTTTAAAGAAATCTAGATATATAAAATTATTTATATCTTGTTCCCCATAAATTAATGTAGGTTTAATTCCTAATTTATTAAATTCTTTAACAAGCTTATAAAAAGGAGCTATACCTATTCCCCCAGCTACTATTAAAGGTTTTTTAGATAAATCAGTAAAACCATTACCTAAACCAACTAATACTTCTAGAATATTTCCTATCTTAATATTAGTTAAGGCTTTAGTGCCTTCTCCTACTACCTTATAAAAGATAGTAAGAGAATTATTATCATAATCAGCTAGACTAAAAGGTCTACGTAAATAAAAATTGTTTAGTTTAATATTTATAAATTCACCAGGATTTTTAATACTTTTAGTATCACCTTCTAATTTTAATTTATAAATATTATTTGTTAGTTTATCGTTTTCTATAACTTTAAATAGCAAATTTTCCATATTAACCTCTTAATCTTCATCAATAGTAGATACTGACATAGTTATTTCTTCTAAAACATTTAATAAAACATTTACTGTATCTAAACAAGTAAATACAGCAACATTATTATCTATCGAAGTACTTCTTATTAAAACACCATCATGTTTAGATTCATGTTCACCTTCAGTAACTGAATTAACTACATAAGTTATAAAACCTTTTCTAATAGCTTCTAAAATTTCTTCTGAACCATCAGATATTTTCTTTAATATTCTTGTCCTTATACCATTTTCTTTTAAGAACATAGCTGTACCTTGAGTAGCTACTATATTAAAGCCTAGATTATAAAATCTTCTAATTAAAGGTAAGGCTTTATCCTTATCACTATCTGATATAGTAGCTAAGATAGTACCATAATTTACTACTCTTAAACCACTAGCCTTTAAAGATTTATATAAGGCTCTATTAAGCGATAAATCGTATCCTATAGCCTCACCAGTTGACTTCATTTCTGGTGATAATACTGCATCTAAACCTCTTATCTTAGTGAATGAGAAAGTAGGAGATTTAACGTAATGTTTTCTTCTTTCATTTAAAAGTCCAACATATCCTAAATCTTTTAATTTCTTACCTAACATTACTTTCGCTGCGATATTTGCGATAGGGACATTTGTTGATTTAGCAAGGAAAGGTACACTTCTAGATGATCTAGGGTTTACTTCAATAATAGAGACAAAATCATTTTGTTCTACTATAAACTGAATATTAAATAATCCTATTAAATTTAGTCCTATACCTATTTTAGTAGTATATTCACATATTACTTTTTTTACCTTATCTGATAAAGAATAAGGAGGATATACACTCATGGAATCCCCACTATGAACACCTGTTTTTTCAATATGTTCCATAATACCAGGAATAAAGACATGCTCTCCGTCACATATCGCATCTACTTCACATTCCTGACCACTAATATATTTATCAACTAAGATTGGGTGCGTACTGTTATATTTAATAGCTTCTTCGATAAATGATTTTAAATTAATCTCATCATATACTATATGCATCATTCTACCACCTAGGACAAATGATGGTCTAACAAGCACAGGATATCCTATTTCTTTAGCTACTTTTAAAGCTTCTTTTATATTATATACCCCTTTACCTTTAGGCATAGGAATATTAAGTTCAGTTAATTTTTGTTCAAAAGCTTTTCTATCTTCAGCTAAATTTATTGAATGAGCTGATGAACCTATTAATTTAACTCCACTCTTTTCTAAGCTTTCAGCCAGATTAATAGCTGTTTGACCTCCTAAAGATACTATTACACCCTTAGGTTTTTCAAAATTAATTATATTCATAACATCTTCATAAGTTAATGGTTCAAAATATAATTTATCTGATAAAGTATAATCAGTAGATACAGTTTCAGGATTATTATTAATAATAATAGCCTCATATCCTTCTTCTTTTAAAGCCCAAATAGCATGAACTGTAGAATAATCAAATTCTACACCTTGCCCTATTCTTATAGGACCTGAACCTAATACTATTATTTTTTCTTTATCGCTTTTAATACTTTCATTTTCTTCTTCATAAGTAGAATAAAAATAAGGTATATAAGATTTAAATTCACTAGCACAAGTATCTATCATTTTATAAACTGGTAAGATGTTATTATCTTTTCTTATTTTAAATATTTCTTCTACACTCTTACCTGATACATTAGCTAAATATTCATCAGAAAAACCATATCTTTTAGCTAATTTAATATTATCAATATTAAGAGGATCTTTACTTATTATATTTTCTAATTCTACTATATGTTTTATTTTTTCTAAGAAGAATCTATCTATTTTAGTTAAATAATATAGGTCATCTACGCTTATATCTTTTCTAATAGCTTCAGCTATAGCGTAGATTCTTTCATCATTTTCTTCTCTAATAAAAGAAACTAATTCTTCTTTAGATTTTGTACTTAGGTGTTCAAGTGATAAATGATAAACTTTATTTTCTAGTGAGCGTACAGCTTTAAGTAGGCTTTCTTCTATAGTTCTACCTATAGCCATAACTTCACCTGTAGCCTTCATTTGAGTAGATAAGACACGGCTCGCACTTGCGAACTTATCAAAAGGAAATCTAGGTACTTTAGTAACTACATAATCTAAGGCTGGTTCAAAACTAGCTTTAGTATTAGCTATATCTATTTCATTTAAAAGTAAGCCACAAGCTATTTTAGCTGATACTCTAGCTATAGGATAGCCTGAAGCTTTTGAAGCTAGGGCACTTGAACGAGAAACTCTAGGATTAACTTCTATTACATAATATTGGAAAGAATATGGATCTAAACTAAACTGGATATTACAACCACCTTCAATACCTAAGGCTCTAATAATTTTTAAAGCACTATTTCTTAACATTTGATATTCTTTATTAGTTAAAGTTTGACTAGGGGCTACAACTATACTATCACCTGTATGTATTCCTACAGGATCTAGGTTTTCCATATTACATACAACTATAGCTGTATCATTTTTATCCCTTAATACTTCATATTCTATTTCTTTAAAACCTTTAATAGATTTTTCTACTAATACTTCACCTACTGGTGATAATTTTAAAGCATTAACAGCTAATTCTTTAACTTCTACATCATCAGAGGCAAAACCACCACCTGTACCACCTAAAGTAAAGGCTGGTCTTAAGATAACAGGATAACCAATCTTATTAGCTGCCTCAACTACTTCATCAACAGTCTTACAGCTGATACTCTCTAAAATAGGTTCACCTATTTCTAAACATAATTTTCTAAATAATTCTCTATCTTCAGCCTTATTAATAGCTTCATAACTAGTACCTAAAAGTTCAACCTGACATTCATCAAGTACTTTTTTGTTATATAACTGCATACCTAGATTTAGCCCAGTTTGACCACCTATAGAACAGATTAAGCCATCAGGTCTTTCAAAACGAATTATTTTAGCTACGTTTTCTAAATCTAGTGGTTCCATATAAACTTTATCAGCTATTTTAGTATCCGTCATAATAGTTGCAGGATTAGAATTTACTAAGACTACTTCATAGCCTTCTTCTTTTAATGCTAAACAAGCTTGAGTACCTGCATAATCAAATTCAGCACCCTGACCTATAACTATAGGACCAGAGCCTATTACCATTATCTTTTTAAGGTCTCTTCTTTTTGGCATTTTGTCTTCCACTCCTTCATCATATGTTTAAATCTAGTAAATAAGTAAGTACTATCTTCAGGACCAGCAGCTGATTCTGGATGATATTGAACACACATTAAGAAGTTTTTCTCATCATTCATACCTTCAGCTTCTCCGTCTAATATATTTACATGTGTTAAAGTTAAACCTGTTTTTTCTAAGCTTTCTTTAACTATGGCATAACTATGATTTTGACTAGTAATTTCTACCTTATCAGTCTCTAAATCTCTAACAGGATGATTTGCCCCGCGATGACCAAACTTCATCTTATAAGTTTTAGCACCATAAGCTAAACCTATTATTTGATGACCTAGACATATACCTAAAATAGGAACTTTACCTTTAAATTCTCTTACTAAATTTATAACTGGTACTACATTTTCAGGATCTCCTGGACCATTTGATAAAAATAAGCCATCTGGATGATATTTAAGTATTTCTTCCTTAGTCGTATTATAAGGAACAACTACTACATTACAGCCCATTTCATTTAGCTTTCTTATGATATTTAACTTACATCCACAATCTACACATACCACATTAAATAATGGATTTCTAGTTCTCGAATACCATACTCTTTTAGTAGATACTTTATCAACTTGATTAGTAGAGTATTGATAATCTTTAATACGAGATAAAGCGTATTCTTTTGTTTTATCTATATCACAAATAAATGCCTTCATAGAGCCATAATCTCTAATTATTCTTACAAGCATTCTTGTGTCAATTTCACTAATACCAACAACACCATTTTCTTCCATTACATCAGATAGTGTTCTTGTATATCTAAAATTAGATGGTATATCATTATACTCTCTAACAATAAAACCAGACATAAATATATTTTTAGACTCATAATCTTCATCAGTTAGGCCATAATTACCAATTAAAGGATAACTCATAACTACAAATTGATCACAATAAGAAGGATCAGATAATATTTCTTGATATCCTACCATTGAGGTATTAAATACTATTTCAGCAACTTTTTCATCTTTTGAACCAAACCCCAACCCAATAAATTCCATACCATTTTCTAATACTAATTTTCTTTTCATATTATTCTCCGTAAACTAAGTTTCCATCTACAAAAGTATACTTACAAAAGCCTTGTAATTTATATCCTATAAAAGGTGAATTCTTACCTTTAGATAATATTTCTTCTTTAGTATATTCTTTTATATTTTCTATATCAAAACAAGCTATATCAGCAGTATAACCAATATCTAATTTAGCTTCAGCTAAACCCATTATCTTTCTAGGATTATTTATAAACCAATCTAAGAAATTATTAAGACTTGCCTTACCTGTTTTAATTAGATTTGTATATACTAAAGGCACCATAGTTTCAAGCCCTATAATACCATTAGGTGCCTCATTATATGACCTACTTTTTTCTTCTTCAGTATGAGGAGCGTGATCGCTTGCTATAATTGACGCAGTTCCGTCAAGTAATGCCTCTATAGTAGCTAGTCTATCTAATTCACTTCTTAAAGGAGGATTCATCTTATAATTTGGATTATTATTTATATCTTTATCTGATAAAAATAAGTGATGAGGTGTAACTTCACAAGTGATATCTAATCCTTCTTTTTGAGCTTTTCTAATATAATCAAAACTCTCTTTTGTTGATATATGACAGAAATGATATTTAGATTTTGTAATTCTAACTAATTCTATTTCTTTTCTTACAGCTTCACTTTCTGATTTATTATCAGTAGGAGCGTAATTATAATCTTCAGCATGAGAACATATTATCCTATTATATTTTTTAACTTCTTTCATGCCTGATTCTAATACTTTATAATCTCTAAACCCTACTCCGTCATCTGAAAAAGCTAGGCAAGATTTAGATAAGTCTTTAATATCACTTAACTCAATACTTTTCTCACTTTTAGTAAGACAAGCATAAGGATAAACCTTAACTACAGCATCCCTTTTAATAATCTCTTCTTCTACTTTTAAATTACTAATTGAATCAGGATAAGGATTTAAATTAGGCATCGCAAATATACTTGTAACCCCGCCTTTGGCAGCTGATTTTGTCCCACTTAATATAGTTTCTTTAGAAGTATATCCTGGTTCTCTTAAATGAACATGTATATCACATATTCCTGGTGTTATAAGTAAACCCCTACAATCAATAACCTTACCATCATCAAAAGGCTCACTTATCTTACCATCTTTAATATAAATATCTCTAACAACTAATTTATTATCTTCTATAACATAACCTTGACTTAATTTATACATTACAGTTCACCATCTAAAGCTTTAGATATTACAGCCATTCTTAAATATACACCATTAGTCATTTGTTTATATATTCTACTCTTTTCACATTCAACTACTTCATCAGCTATTTCAATATTTCTATTAACTGGGGCTGGATGCATGATTATAGCATTTTCTTTCATTTCTTTTACTCTAGCCAAAGTTAAACCATATCTATTAAAATATTCTTCTTTAGTAATCTTCATCTTTTCTTCATGTCTTTCAAATTGAACTCTTAACATCATTATGACATCACAAGTCTTAACTGCCTCATCAAATGGCATATATCTAGCAGTTCCATCATTAAATTCTTCAGGTCCTGATATATAAACATCCATTCCAAGTCTTGTCATAACCTCATAATTGCCATGAGCTACTCTAGAATGAGAAATATCTCCAACCATCGCTACCTTTAAACCTTTAAAATAACCAAATTCTTCATAAATAGTCATTAAATCAAGTAAACATTGAGTAGGATGATTACTCTTACCATCTCCACCATTAAAAATAGGTATTTGAATATTTTCTAATTCATTAAAATAATTATCTACACTAGATCTTATTACTACCCCATCTACTCCTAAAGCTTCAAAAGTTCTTACAGTATCATATAAAGTTTCACCTTTTAATACTGAAGAAGCTTCTTTATTAAAGCTTATTACTTCAATACCTAAATTAAGCATAGCCATTTGAAAACTATATTGTGTTCTAGTTGAGTTCTCAAAAAAAAGAGTGGCCATCTTCTTACCTTTGTAATTTAGAGAAAAACCACCCTTTAATTTTAATGCATAATTTATAATATCTTGAATTTGACTGATAGATAAAGTTTGTAAAGTTAATAACCCGCGCATATTTATCCCCTTTCAGTTTATAAAAAAAATTAGTCGTTTAAGACTAATAAGATTAGAGAATTATTATTAGTCTCGAGGGACTTTTAAAACCTATTTCATATTATCACATAAGAAATCTTTTTACAAGCTATTTTTAAATGAAAAAAGATGAAAGTTAAATTACAAGTCATGAGCTTAAGTTGCATTTTAATTTTGTTATATTTCTTTCATATTATTTAAATTTAAATATTGAATATCATTGATATTACAGTACATCAAAAAAAACTTATAAAAAAACAAAGTTATTTTCATCTTGTGAAGAAAATCAACAATGAATATTTTGAGCCTATATAATCATTAGTTTTTATTCTCCTCTTGATACTCAACAATATCTGAGATTTGACATCTTAATGCTCTACATATCCTATCTAAAATATCAGTATTTATATTTTCACCTTTAGTTAATTTTGCAATAGTAGATTGACTTAATCCAGTCATTTCTTGTAAATCTTTTTTCTTCAAATCTCTATCAATTAACAATTTCCATAATTTTTTATACGATAATGACATAATTAACCTCCAACATTATTAAACTATCTAAACTATGCTTTCATATTATTATAGTCAATTAATATCTTTTTATTATCAAATTTATAAATTAAAATGCTTAAATCTATTTATTTTCTAATATCATTTAAAGTTGAACTAACATAATAAAACAATACTAACAATTGTTAAAATACTAAATATATCTTAAGTAGTATATATTTTATATACCTTCTTTAAAGATAAATAAAAAGACTCCCTAAAGAGTCTTTAGAAACCGGTTCTTTCTTTACTTTGGATATTATAGCGTTTTAAATAAACCGTTAGACATT
>CAZJPL010000018.1:5290-24350 GCA_964547945.1 uncultured Anaeroplasmataceae bacterium | reverse complement strand
ACGCTTTCTATTGCTTGTGGCACGATTAAAACTTGATTATCATCCGATATATAATAATCTTCACTTCTAACCGATAAATTACAAGCTACACTAGCGTTTGTCCTATCAACAACTTTAGATATTTCACTTTCTAATACTGCAGTATATTTATCAACGTTTTGGCTGTATGTCCTACCTAATACCATATTTTCATTTAATGTAAATGTGTCATTTTGGTCTAGGTAGTCAAATTCTATTTTGTATAAGCTTTCTGGTATCGTTATACTTACACTGCCATAGTTTTGGATATTTTGTAATACCCCAGTTAAATAAATAGCACCTATTATATTATCATTATCATTCAACTGAATAGTTGTTGTTCTGGTGTAATCTTCTATTGTTGTTATAGTAGTTGCACCAGTGCTATCTCCTATTGTTACACTAGTAAAGCCCCTTAATGTTATTTTAATTTGACTAATTTTATAAGCACTAGTATTAAAATATAAACCAACTGATATTACCTCATCGCCCGATATCTCTATCTCATCAGTAGCATTTTCTACAATATTTATTATATCCAGGCTTGTTATATCAGTAAAGCTATCAATACCAGTTACCCCACTTGTAGCTTGATTTATAACATTGTAATTACCACCTAAAAGCTCCAAGCTATCAGTTGGTATATCATTTATTCTAGGTATGCAATCACAACTACTTCCAATATCTAGTAAGGCTTGATAAAGGGTTGTCCCACTTCCAAATGCAAACTCACGCTCTAGGTTTTGCATTGCAGTGTTAAACGCACTGTCTCCTATCTCAAAACCTACAAAGTCGCTACCAAATATCTTATCATATTTGTCATTTATAAAGTCAACTAACGCTAAACATTTATCTTTATTTGTCGGGTATTGTGTACCCGTATTACTTAAATATTTAGTCCCTACAATGAAACACTGCAATATATAAGTTAACTCTATTAATGATACATTGTGGTTATATTTCCTTGTATTAGTACCTGTTGCTATTACTTCCACGCATTCGCTACTTGCAAACCAATACAAGCCATCAACTTGACATATTGTCAAAGGTGGTATGTTGTAGTCTATATCTTTACTAACAAATGTAAAACTGCCACTGTCTAGGACTTCATCTACTCTAAAATCGTAAGTTATTTGATTAACTATGTATTTACTTATATCTACCCACGTATTATTTAATTTAAGTTTAACTTCCATTATGACGACCTCTTACTAGCTTGTGTATCAGTACTAGAATAACCGGCTCTTGCTCTAGCTTGGTTAACTGATATGCTTTCCATTTTTCGCTCAAAGCTATAGTTAAGGGCATAGGTTACACCTTGCAAAGCTAAATTACCTAAAGCAAGATAAGGATTTACGATTGCCATTGCTACAGTATTAACACCTTGCTGTATTGTATTAGTTATGTTTTGATAATGACTATTACCGGTATATTTACCTACATTACTAGTAGCATAATTAAACATACCTTGTGCCACCATTGTCATGGAGCTTATACCTTTCATTTGTGTTATAGATACTTGCCCTTGTGTATTAGTTGGTGTAGCCTTTGCAGTAGCAGTCGCAGTGTTGTTGCTTTCTTCTTGCTCTCCACTAGAGTTTTGATTAGCATTTCCATTGTCGATGTTTGCATGAATATAAACATCAATTCTTCCATCGCCGGTTGCCATTATACCACACCTAACTCTACAAAAGTTAATCGTAATTTTATTACATCACCTGTAATGTCTATCAAACTGTAATTTTGTAATTTACAAGTTTTACTAAATGTTAAGGCACCTATTTTATAAACTATAGCGTAGCTATTTTCTAATTGCCAGTCGGTTATTAATGTTTGATGTATAGTATTTGAAGTATCGTAAACAAAATCTATTACGATGTTATAACTTAAACCTGCGTCTTGATTTTTAATCAGTTTAGTACCATCATTTGCTACTTGAGGGTTAAACTGCATTTGACTTGATAAGCTAACATCAATTACACAAGTCATATCAACGTTATTTATAGTTAAAGCTCTATCATTACCATACAAAAAGTTATTATATACACTAGCTGTAAATGATAATTGTATTATCTCATATTCTTCACCATTTATCGTAGTGCTGTATTTTTCCCATACTTCAATAGTAGTTCCTGAAGTAAAGAAAATTGTATCTTCACAAGTTAAAGTCTGATTATTCCAACGTGGTATAAATAATTCAACTTGATTTTCAATAATGGTCAGTTTTTCATAGCTTAAAGGTATTAATAAAGATATTTCATAAACATCAGTCCTATTATTACTATCATTATCAAGCTGTATAGTGTTTGGAGTAGAACTACGGAGCCTTACTATACCTTGAACGATATTATCTACTACTAGGTTATCTTCATTATAACTATCAGTATTATTTAAAAACTCTAAATGTACTACTTCTTCGCTAGTATTTAGGACTTGTTCTATCATTTCAGTTAAGGCTTTATTATCCATTATGTTGTCCCTCCTCCTCGTTCTATCCAGTCTTGAAGTTTAGATCTATTCTTTTCTACCCATTCATTAATAGCCCTTGTTATCCAACCCTTACTTGTTTTATTTCTCGTATGCGTATATTTAGCATAATCTTGAGTAGCCGGATAGCCACCGGTTGCCGGATAACCTATTTGGACAAGATATAATCCAGGTCTTATATTTACCACGCCTTGTATACCATTACTCCTAAGGTTTCCAGTTCTAACTGGTGCATGAGCTTTTAATGTTTGGACTAAACTATCCATTAATTCAGCAGGTAGAACCATATTTATTCTAAATAGATGTCGCAATCTCCCGTAAAATTGCCTACATCTTTTCTCTTTCTAAATTGTATATTGTTATCATAGCGTGCTAAAACTTGTATAACTGTAAATTTCCTATCTTCTAAAGGTGTTTTAATAACATCTCTCTCACTAATTTCACACCAACCATTAACTCGAAGTGCTAGCTTTATTTTGGTTTTTGGTATGCCTGTTATTGCTTCAAATTTAGAATAGTCTACGCTATCTAATACGCTACACCTAAATTTCTTTTTCTTTGTTAAGTTTTCGCAAGTTATGTAATCTTCACTATAATCATGTATTGTGTTTAGTACCATCTTAAAATACCCCATCTCTTAAAATACCAACTGAGTAAAGCAGTCTTATTGCCTCCTCGCTATGTTTCTTCCTTGTAGGGTCTATTTTACCTGTTGAGCTAAACCTGCCATTATCGATAAAAAAACGCATCTCTTCCATTTGCGCCCAATACATTACTAAATATATGTCTTCGGTTTCTTCTGCCTTTGTTAAATATTCATTTAACCTTTTAGCATATTCAAAACCTCTTTTGTCTAAAATTAAATCATTAATACTTTCGGCTGCTTCATCTAACCACGCATTAACGGCGCTTGTAGCATTCATAAAGCCACCAATTGTCGCCATTTGCGTTAAATCATAGCCGTATTCTCTTTTGATGTCTTCTTTAGTTATTACCCTTGTAAATAACTTTTTTACCATAGGACACCTCCTTAATTACGATTAAAAGAAAAGGGAGCAATTATAGCCCCCTTGCCTTTATTAAATTATTTATTCACTAGTAGCTATTGAACCGACATAAACGCCGTAAGTTCTTGTGTCTAATACGAATAAATCATGTACTAATCTACGATTAATTAAAATACCATCGAAGTCTTCAGGATGTTCGATAACATTTGAGTATGAACGTTTAATACCTGCTACAACTGCTTTAGGTTGTACTAAAATGAATTTTACGTTGCTAGGCATTCTTGTGCTAGGTACTTCTACAACTTTAGTTACTCCATCTAAAGTTATAATTTCTCTATTAACATCGCCACTATTAGTATTTACATTAACAGTTCTACGTACACTATCTGATTGTTTTAATGCACTATAAAAGTCAGGTGTGCAATATAAAATTGTACCCTCTTTTGGTATTTCATTTTCAATTAATGTTTCTACTGCAGTGTCATATAAAGTAAATGGGTCTGAGCTTGATAAATTAATAGTAGCAGTTGTACCTGCATTATCAGCTAAAGCCTTTAAACGATATTTATCGATTGTTGGCACTTCCATTTGTCTTACTTGATTATTAACAATTGCTATAGCAGTTAAGTGTCCATCTTCTAGGTCTAGTTGGTCTACTGCTATTTGGTAGCCTTTATCTTGACTAACAGTCTTTTCTACTCTCTTGTAGTTTACATCTACTCTAGAATATCCATTGCTTGATGAATAATCAGGTAGGTCTGCACTGTTTAATGGGAAAGATGGAAAACTTGCAGTTCTCGCACCTATAAATTCAACGAATGGTGTGTCTAAATCAGCTGTTAATAAGCCGGCTCTTAAAACGCCGTATAAATTATCAGGGTCAGACACATAGTTTTTAACTAAATCAATAGAATTAGCTAAAGCATTATTTTCTACATTTGGCATAATAATTAACTTTCCTTTCTCTTTTTACTATAATTTTCTTAAATCCTCACTAGTCATTTCATTTGCTTTTTTACCAAAGAATGATTGTTGTTTGACTGTTGTTTTAGGTTCATATTTAACTTCTTCTTTTACTTCTTCAAACAAATCTTTATATTGTTCTTTAAAGTTTGTTAAGTAGTCCTTATCTTCCTTTTTATCCCAGTCAAACTTTCCAACTAGTAAGTCTGCATGTTTACACTTTAAGTCTTTTAAAAATGATGTTTTGTCATTTAAATCCTTTTCTTTTAAAAGGTCATTTAACTTAACTTTTAGTTCATCATAATCTTTAGTAGACTTCTTATAAGTGTCAAAGTCGCTAGTTACTTTGTCGTATTGAGCTTTTAATGAGTTATACTCACTAGCCTTGCTTGCGATATCGTTTTTTGCGCTTTCAAGCTCGGCTCCGTTTTGGCTCATAATCATATCGATTTTTTGGTCGATAGATAGCTCGCCACTTTCTAACCAGCTTTTTAGTTCTTCTCTTTTCATTTCTCTACTCCTACGCTCTTTATACGTGATAGCTCACTAAAGTTTTAAAATGGCTAGGCTTTCTTTTACGCTGTAAGACTAGCTACATCAGCCCCGTTGCAGTTTTAATGTTTCAGCAACACTCAACAAGTGGCTATATTACTTTAAAATGTAATAAAACCTTATTTATTTTAATTCTAAACGACTTTTTTATCTTTTTAGTATAATTTATCGTTTAGATTAAAACCTTGCTTAAAATGCCTTAAATTAGGCTTATTAAAAAGCCCACTATAAAACCTATTACAAAACCGGCAAAAGCAATACCAAAGTATTGACCGATTTTATCAAGGTCTTTTTCCTTGTCGTTGTTATCCATATTAACAACTCCCCTTTACAAATTAGCTTTTTTAGGTTAAAATATAGACACAAGAAAGAACTACTAGGTAGTGATGGGTTGCTCGTATGAGTAACTGCTGGTCAACTAACGCCTTACGCTAGCATTGTTTATCAATGTGTCGACGGGGAGACGCAGGAATGACCCCCTGCAGTAGTTCTTTTTTTTTCGTTTTTTATAGTATTTTACCTTTAAATGGTCTAGTTTGTTTCCTAGCTGTAATTATAGAATTTGCGTATTTATCATAAATATCTTTAAAACTTACAGTTATAAATAAATACCCTTCTTCTTTATGATTCTTATCAAAATATTTAACTATGTTTAAACTATCTTTTCCGCCATTTGGTCTATGCGCTCCCAAGTTTGAAACAATTAAATCAGGGTCATTAACATAGTCTAATAATTTATCTATATGTTCGCTTATTTCTTCATGACCATCTAAAATGTGTTGTCTACTTTTTTCAGTCAAAACTATAGTTCTATCTAATTTCACTATATCAGGCAAGTGTTTTGCAAACTGATCTATGTTTGTTAATTTTTGAACCTTGTATATATTTTCACTAGTATTAGACAATCTCTCAAATTTTTCTTGAGCTGCTATATCATCATCGGTTAAATTTAAACCTTTTAATGCATTATTATTACCATTTCCACCACTTGAACCATTGCCACTAGCTCCACCATTCATTAGTGAACCTCTTTGATATGTGTTGCCACCATTTGTTGAGCTAGGTTCAAAAGATATTTCACCACTTTTTAAGCCTTGTCTTTCTTCAAGTGATACCCTTGTTCTCCATTCGGCTACTGGATAGTCGTTTTCCTTACAATACTTCCAATAATCTTTTTCTAGCTCCTTTGTTTCTTCTTGGAGCTTTTTTCTTTCTTCTTTGTCAGTTGTAAGCATTGACTGCCTTTTCTTTTCGCGTATCTTACGCTCCATTTCCCTTATGTGCTTTTCTTTTGCTCTTTCATTTTTAACTTGCCTATCGGGATATGGTTTAGGCATTATCATACCTTTGGTGTATTCAATTAGCCTATGTCTGCAGTTATAACCTAAAAAGCCATAGCTCATTGCTTCTCTTAAAGAGTAGCAAGGCTTACCATCGGGCGTTTTGCCTATAGGTTTAGGCTCACCTTTAAAAATATGTTTACCTATTTCAACACTGCCAATTTCAGCATCCAATTTAAATATTTTGCCTTGCCATGGCTGGCAACGTTCACTAGCGTTATTGTGGCTTGTAGCTACCACATACTCAACGCCCTTATCTTTTAGCCTTTTGCAGTCGTTTTGTTGTTCTTCAAACCTAACTTGCATTTCGGCAAGGTTTCTTACTGACATCCTACGACCTAACCTATCACGCAAAACAACATTCATTTTTGCTATACGCATTATTTCGTTATTTACTCTCTTTTGGTAGTCTTCAATAAACATTTGACTATATCCGGTCTCACCAGTAGTGAAGTAGTCCCTTATGTTTTTAATTCCACCTTGTTCTAAATTGTCAAATAGGTTGTCATCCCCACCATTACCACCACTTGAACCACCACCAAAGCCACCTTTTAAAAATTCCGGTCTATCTTTAAATATTTGCTTTAGGTTGTTTAAATTAACTATAAGGCTTTTACCTTTTTCTTTTGGTTCTACTCCAGTAATAGTTTTATAAGATATACCAAAATATGGGTTTTTAGTCCTTTTAAGCTCCTTAAGCAGTCTAGCCGTAATTATATTAAACCACTGCATAAACGTTGCTTTAAGCCCTGTTTCTACTTGTTTTATAAGGGTTTCGGGGGCTTGTAAATCTTTAAGCTCACTTTTACACTCTTGTATTATTTGGTTTGCTTGAGTTCCTATTATGGTTCTTTCAAGTAGATTTGTAACTGTGCTTTTTAATAGTAGCTGTAGTTTTGTTTGTGCGTTCTCGATAATAACAACGTAATTATTATTTTCATTCTTTGCCATTAGTTGCTACTAGTTCCAAACATAGTATCAAAACCACTAGCTACACTTGCACTATTACGCTCTAATTCTATACGCTCTATCTCTGCCTCTACTTCTTCATCGTTCCATTCAGGATGTAAGCTTTTAATAGCTGTTTTTAAACTGCATAGCCCTTGTTGATATTGCTGTAATATTAAACTTTGATTTTGTATTTGGTTTAGTATTGTAGATTTATCAAATACAACAAACACCTTTAAATCATTAAGTCCTAACTCTATAGCAAGGTCATTTACTAGCTTGTCTAATTCTTCATGAATTAAAGCACGTTTTGCCTTAACAGTGTTAGCAGTTATATCACTTAAGTAATTAGTTTCAGTTGCAGTTCTTTCAGTAGTTCCGGCAAGTGTCGGGTCAAAGTCTAATACGGATATACCACATCTTATACACACCTTTGCCTCAGCTTGTTCTAAAGATATTTTCCATTCATCAGCCCTTAATTGAAACTGAACGCTTTGAAGTGGCATTTTTTGGTCTAAAGAACCTACTTCGGCAGTGTATGGTGTCATAAACGTGTAATCAAGGATAGTTTCCTTGCGTTGTCTAGGCATTCTACTTAAACCTAGCCCATTACCTACGCTAGACATTGTCGGCGTTAATACTCTACCTCTACCAATGTTTTTATCTATTTCTTGATAAGTCATTGAGTTTTCTAAAGCCATCATAAAACCAGTAGCGTTTATAAACTGACTTTCTCCTATATCGCTATATCTTGCTAGCTTATTTGTAGCAGTATTTTTAAACCTATAAACACCTAAGGTCTTTAACTCTTTAGCCTTGTTTATTTCAATTTCTCCTAATTGAGCTAATATTTCTTTTGGTATTTGCTCGGCATTTATAGCTTGTCTTTCTACTTCCCTTGTTAGTCCTACTCTAGTTGACCAAGCATTACGGATTATTGTGTATTCAATAAAAGGTATTTTTTCACCTTTCCTTACTTTGTAAAACCTATGTTCTGCAAGTACAAAGTTAGTAAATTTGTCTTTTGTATCAAATATCCTTTTAAACAATAACGCATCGTATATCGTTTTATCCTGATCTATTTTTAAAATGTACCTACCTAAAGGGTAAACTTCAAAGCTAACTTTTCCTTGTTCTTCTACTAGGTTTGTTGTTATTACTGCCTCACCACGATTTAATACATCGCTTTCCATTTGTGTTATTGTATTTTGAAAGTTTATTAAACTGTCTTTTAACTCTTTAACTAGGTTGTCTCCCTCACCCTCAATGTCTATATTACCAACAATTTTACTTGTTAATATATCTGAGATAACAGGGCAAGTTCTACTATTTAAACTTTGATAATGAACCATTGGTACAAAACCACTCGCCCACTTATTAGCTAGTAGGTTGTTGTATATTGCTACTCTTTGGTATGTATCAAACATACAAAGGTAGTCTTCATCCTCATATCCTATTGCCTCCGGTATTTGTTTTAGTAGTTGCCTACTTGTTAAAGGCAAAAAACTTTTTTCATTTAGCCCATATGAGTTAAACATCTCTTTATCTTCTTGCAAGGTCTCACATCCTTTCTAAATTGCTTTTACTGCGTATTTTGTTGCATCTATCTAGTTTTCTTCTTTATCTTTTTTTGTTAAATGCTTTAGTTAAAATAAAAGATCAGTAATTTCTAGAGCCAATAAAACATATAATAAAATAGTTTGCAAAATATTCATTTAACTTTACCATTTATTTTCAAAATGCTATAATATCAATGTCCCTTAAGTGTTGGGGATTATTTGTCTCTCTTGATTTTGACAATCTTAATTATAATGAACGCTACTTTAAATATAATACTAACGATTGTTATAATCTTGTTGAGCATATCAAGCATTTTAAGGTATCCTCCTTTTATTAGCCGTCAATGAAGGTTGTTTTTCTTATTCAACCTTGCGAATATATTGCCACATACGCACGAGCGTATATTAGGAAGATATTACAAAAAAAATAAAAACTAGGTTTTCATTTAGCCTAGTTTTTTTTACGTTAAATAACTTTTTTCTAGTATATTATAAATTATCATTTTAAAACATTTACAAATTAATAGTTTTTAGTTTATACTTAACTCACGAAGAGAATTGTATGTAAGGTAGAGAATTTATGTCGAGCGTCTACGCCTATAGGGAGACGTCGGAAGAGGATATTTAATATCCGAACGCTTGTCCGACTGCATACAATTCTCTTTTTTATGTTATAAAGTAGTATCAAAAATCAAAAAACACGCTTGTTCTGCGTGTTCGTTTTTTTACTTGTTATTTGGTGTAATGCATTCGAGTGGTCTTTTGTACTTTAGGTTGTACTTCTTTTCGTTTGCCTCAGCTTCCGCTTCAATCTCGGCGATGGTCTTCCACTCTTTGTACCAGTAGTATGTTCCTTTTGCGTTTTGTGCCTCTATCTCTTTCATAGGACAAATGGTAGGGAGGTATCCTTTTCCTAGGATGCTGTCTCCTTTGACGTAGTATTTACAAACTTCTTTGTTGACTACCACATTATTTGGCTTTTCGAATGGGTACGGATAAATCATGCAACCAGCACATGTGTATGAATTACTATGCCCATCGTCATTGTATCTGTACTGACAGTCCTTGCAACATTTGCACACTGACGAATTCTTGAAACTATCAGGATCATTGTAGATTCGTTCATATGCTGGGGTTTTTTCTTTGTTTTCGTTCATTTCTCTCACCTACCATTATCATTATTATTCTTACATATAAAGTTTAGGCAGCTTTATTATCATCATTTATAAAAATAGATTTATCTTCTTTATATAACTTTATAGCCTTTTTCAAGAAATCTGATAAACCGATAGTTGTTTTAATTTCTTCAACTACTTCTTCATATTCATTCTTTTCTAAATATACACCTATGCGAACGTAATTATTCTTTCTCCATTCACTTTCTTTAACATAATTTCTAGCCATATTAATCTCCTTCTTTAACTTCTATATTTTTTGATTTCATATCTTCTTTAATTAAGTTTTTAATATATTCACTCTTATTTTCTAAAGTATCTAAATAATCAATAATATATTGTTCATAATCTGTATTAAAATAATTTGAACTTTTTTTAATTTCTTTTGATACCTAGTTATGTAATTTAAACCATCTTCTATTTTAGCCATAATTAATGAACTCCTTTGTAAAATTATAATTTAGCTGTCACAACAATTATAACCTAATAAGTTAATTATAGCAATATATACCTTGCGGGTTTAAAAGAAAAAATGCTTTATTTTAAATTTTAAAATATTTACAAATTAATCTTTTTAGTTTATACTTAACTTCCAAAGAGAATTATATGTAAGGAAGAGAATTTATGTCGAGCATCTTCGCCTATATGGAGACGCCGGAAGTGGATATTTTATCCGAACGCTCGTCCGGCTACATATATTTCTCTTTTTTGTATTATATAAATAGATATTAAAAAAACAATAAACACGCTTTACAGCGTGTTTATTTAGCTTTTGTTATTAATCCTATGAAATTACCTTCAATTTGATAGTTAAGATTTCTTGCAGGAACAAATATACTATCACCTTTTTGATAAGTTAATATTGTATCATTAAATTTAATGATTCCTTTTCCTTCATAACATAAAAGGTGAGTAAAACTTTCTTCTACTGCATTTAGATTAGCAATACTATCTACATCTAATCTTTCTACTTCAAAATATTCACAAGAGACAATATGTTGTGTTTTATAACCCTCATGTTGAATAAATTTATTTTTATCTAAGATACATTTATCAGTTTTTTGATAATTTAGAGTATCTAAAGCTTTTTTAATTTGAAAACCACGATGTCCTGGTTTTTCACCGAAATTCCAAATATTATAAGTAGTATTTGAATTTTGTTGAATTTCTACACAGAAAGTATTTGAAGATAAGGCGTGTATAGTACCTGATGGTACTAATACTGCATCTCCAGGATTTACTTTTACTTTATTAATTAAATCTAGAACTTCCCCTGCGACAAGTTTATTTAAAAACTCTTCTTCTGTAACATCTTTATTAAAACCGTAGTAAATATATGAATCTTCGTTTGCTTCAAAGAAATACCACATTTCTGTTTTACCTGGTTCTTTTTCTACTTTATAAGCATATTTATCATCAGGATGAACTTGAATAAAGAGATTTTTCTTTGAATCTAAGAATTTAATCAATTTTTTTATTCTTTCATATTTTAAAGAATTAGTACCTAATATATTATTTCCTACTTTATTAATATATTCACTAAGTTTTAAGCCTTTATATTTACCACTATCTATTAGACATTCACCAAACTTATGAGCTGATAATTCCCAGCTTTGAGCTATAGTTTTTGAATCTAATTTTTTATTAAATTCATCTTTTAATTTAGTTCCACCTAAAGGCCAATAAGGTAAGCCCATTAAAGCAGCTTTTAATTTAACTATTTCCATTACATTAATCTCTTTTTACCTAATGAAAATATTTTATTATAAATAAGAGGAGAGTGTTTTAATTTAGTTA
The DNA here is from genome assembly GCA_964547945.1 of uncultured Anaeroplasmataceae bacterium. Lineage (GTDB taxonomy): Bacteria > Bacillota_I > Bacilli_A > Acholeplasmatales > Anaeroplasmataceae > CALUXS01. Next base: position 12,504 of record CAZJPL010000018.1, on the reverse strand, counting down.
ATAATTTAGCAAAATGCATAGCTGCAATTTCACCTGATGCCATGAGTTTTGATTTGGTTTTAAATATACCAAATATTTTAGCATCTAATATTTTTTGATTTGTATATAAATTAGGGTCTACTAATTCAAAATAATGGAAAAGTTCGTGAGCAATAACAGCATCTTTAACTCTATTTATATCTACTATGTCATCTAAACCATACTCTAAAATTAAATCTTTAATCATTTTAATTGTATCCAGATTTACTGTTATAGTCTTAGTTTTTTCAGTGAATAAACCTAAATAAGCGTAATATTTAGAAGGTTTTTCATTGACATACTCAATAGGTACATCTAGTTTAATAGCATATCTAAGTAAGTTTAATTCACCATATTTATTTATTAAATCGTTATAACAATCACAAGCTGTATTCATAGCTTTTGTTATTATCTCAGCTTTTTTATCTTTATCCAATTTATAAGCTGTTATATCGCGATTTAAGACATCCATATAAATATCAAAATCAGATTTTTTAGATAAGTCTGTTATCATAACACGAACATTTTCCATTTTTAACTCCTAATATAAACCATTTCTTGCAGCTACTATACCTAATTCTGCATCTGGTTCTAAATCTATTAATTCAGTTTTAGCTAGACCTATAACTTGTTCAACTGTACTTAAACCAGAATAGTCTATTACACGTCCACCTATTATAACATAAATATCAGGATTTATTCTTACTTCACTAGAATAATTACTGTTTTCATGCCATAACTTTTTGATAGTATCTTCTATATCGCTAAATACTGTTTTAGCTACAGTACCATCAGTTCTTTGGACTTTAACAAAGCCTTTACTATCAATAATTCTAAAGCTCTTATGATTTTTAACATTACCAGTAATAACAAAAGTAACATTATTAGAATAAGCAACTTTTAAATCACTTACTTCAGTATAAGTTTCTTTAGCTATTTCTAAAGCTTCAGCATTATCAATTTTCTTAGACAAATCAGTTGTTTTAACTTCTGTTGAACCCATAGCTATCGCAGTAACTTTTTGAGTTGTATCATCTATTTCTAAGAATATTTCAACTGAATCTTCTACTGCACCACTACGAACAGCTCTAGCTTTAGCTTCACGTTTAATCTTAGCTATATCTTCTACTGTTGGGTTTGGAATAGTTCTTTCAACCATTTCACGAACCATAGCTAAAGCTACACCAATTGAAGAAATAACTTCCGCATTTTCTGGTATTTGATATTTGAAATTCATCATTTTACCAGTGTAAGCAAGTAAGGTACCTGCACCACCACCAGCACCAACTAAAATGATTTGTTCACGTTCAACCTTATATTTAGTTATTAATTCTTCAATAATAGGAATTATTTTATTACATGAAGTTTTTAAAATTTGATCAGCTGTTTCTTCAACAGTTTTACCTATATAATCAGCTAATAATTTAATAGCTTTATAACTTGCTTCATAATTACCTTTAGCAAAATCATCATCAGATAACATTTTTAAGGCATTAGCAGCACAAGTATTAGTAATAGTAATACTCTTACCACTCTTTAATTTAATAGCTACATAATCAGATGGATCATTTTCACGAGGTTGCATGAAATATAATTCAGCTCCGTCTAGTTCTTTAGGATCAGTAAATGCTGCATATTCCATGTTAGCAATATGAGCAGAACGAGGACCTACATCTATTATACCTGATTTATTAGCTCTAACCATAGAACCACCAGCAACACCTAATACTCTTACATCAAGTGAGTTAACGTAAGTACGATGTCCACCTAAAACTGTATAATCAACTGCTGGTCTACCATTTTTAATAACACCAATATTAGTAGTTGTACCACCTACTTCAAAGTATATACCATTTGAAGCACGCAAATACATTAAAGCGCCTATTACTGAAGCAGCTGGACCTGATAACATAGTTAAAATAGGACGTTTCTTCATTTCAGTAACTTCCATAACACCACCATCACCACGCATTATCATAAGTGGAACAGTAATGCCAGCAGATCTAACACTTTGTTCAGTACTATTAGCTGTTTCTAACATTTTAGGTAAAATACTAGCATTTATAACAGCTGTTTGAGTTCTAGTAGCTAAACCATATAGTTTAGTTATTTCAGAAGCTGCAGTACTTAATAAACCTTTATTACTAGCAATATCAGCTATGATTTTTTCTTCAGTCATGTTATCTACACCAAAGGCTTTACTAGCTACTATTACTTGAGCACCTTCACCTAATAATTTATTAATTACTTCTTCAGCTTTCTTTTCATTAAATTCTTTTAATTTAACATAATCATTAACAACTTCTATGTGTTTACTATTACCTAAATCAATATTTTCAATAGAGGTTTGTCTTTTAACTAACCAACCACCTAGACCGCCGCCGCCTAGACCTATTACCCCTACTTTTGCAACATCCCCTTCAATTAAGGCATTGGTTGCTTGAGTTGTTGAATGTGCTACGAAAACAACTTCTTCAGGTTTTATATTATTATCTGCCACACATTTTTGGAAGGCCTGGACTACACCAGCCGCAACACCTTGTTTGTGGCTGTGTGTAGTTTTAACCGAACCTTTACCAACTATTTGATTAGTAGCATTGTCAATGGCTACAGCTTTAGTATGAGTACCACCAACATCAATACCAATTCTTATATTTCTCATGAAATCAACTTCTTTCTTATATTAGTCTTTTTGATATATTTAAATTATCACATTAAAATTGCATATGCTAATAATATGTTAATTATAGCAATAGCCCAGCCCCACAAGATATTAGTCTTGATATAGGTGTTAGGTTCATATTTTGAATATGATAATGCCCACATACCCCAAGATTGAGTAGGACATGCTTCTGCTGTAATAGCAACAGGTTGTACATAGAATAGTACTAATAATAATGGACTTGTTTCAGGAATTACAACGCTTAATACACTAGCTAAAGCAATACCAGAACCCCAAATCATAAATGGTCCTCTAAATAAGGCAAGTGGAGCTAAAATAGCTACGATTATTGTAATTAAGAACGCATAATCATTTACCCAGTCTAAGGCACCATTTAAGGCTGTATTAAATATTGGAGCAGCTAGATTTTGAGCAGCTGTTGAGAACATGTTCATTACTAATAACATACCAATTAATAATGCAACATCTGATATACCATTAAATAAAGTCTTTTGAGTAGTTTCTACTGCTTTCTTATAAGTTTTTAAGTTTCCTGTTAATAATAAACCGAAGAATATAGCAACAACGAATAAGAAGATAGGAGCAAATGTAGATAACTCTAAATCTGTAAATAGATTAATTAAAGCAACTACTAAAGCACCAACGATAGGAATGAAAGGAACTATAAATGTCCAATTTGATAATTCTTTTTGTTCTTCTTCATCTTCCATAGCCCAAGCTTTAACTTTACCTTTAGCAAACCAGTAGTTAAATAAGATAAAGCCAATCATTATTACAACATGTACTAAATAAGCTACCCAGCTAAATACTAAGAAATTACTTGTGAATTCACTATCTGTCCATAATGTACTAAATAATGAATGTCCAGAGAATTGAGTGTAATAACCACTATTTACATACATACCAGCAGCAACACTTATTAAGAATGAACCTACTGCAATTTTCTTATCAACACCAATTGATAATAAAATAGGAAGTATAATAGCACCAATAGCCATAACGCTACCAGGACCGAATACTGATGTAAATATTAATGATGAAACAATAGAAACTAATAATACAGTTACTAATTGTTTATTACCAGATAATTCTACTACTTTTCTAATTAAAGCTTTAGCAATACCAGTATCAACAATTACACGGCCAAACCAACTTGCAAAAATAATGATAGTTGTTGTAGTACCATAATTGATAGGGCCATCACTAAATACATTATTTAAATTATCAACAATTAAATTCCATACTGATGCACCACCAGTAATTTCTCCAGAATTACTAGCATTCCATATTGTATAAACTGTACCAACTAATACCCAGAATACTGTAGTAATAAATAAACCAATAATTAGGTTTCCACCCTTCATACAATAATATACGAAGGCTACTAAGGCTAGTAATAATAATATTGAAGCAATAATTGAAAATACTCCAATTCCAGTTACTAAAAACATAAATTTTCTCCTTTTAATTATAAATTCTTTTTTGTGACGTAAACAAATGTCAAAAAGACAAGTAATAAAAAAGATGTGTAGCACTTATATATCAATTATCTGTGGCAAAAGATAATTTAACATCTCATATTACCTTTAATTTACTATCTTTTTTCCTCTTTCGAAATAGCTTCCCAAAGCCCGTTAATATAACATGCGCCTAAGGCTCTATCATATAATCCATATCCAGGCATTGCTACTTCACCCCAAATCATTCTACCATGATCTGGTCTTATAGCTCCATCAAAACCACTTTGATATAAAGCCTGAACAATTTTAAACATATCCATAGAACCATCACTAGATAAATGAGCGGCCTCTTCAAAATCTCTAGCTGTGTTATATTTTAAATTTCTTATATGAGCAAAAGGTATTCTTCCTTTAGCCGCATGAATAATATCAACTATATCATTTTTAGGATTAGTTCCTAAAGATCCAGTACATAAATTCAAACAATTATATGGTTCATCTATTTCTTTTAATAAACGCATAATATTTTCTTTATTTGTTATTATTCTTGGTAAGTTAAATACTGGCCAAGCAGGATCATCAGGATGTATAGCCATTTTAATATTATATTTCTTACATACTGGTCCTATTTTCTTTAAAAAATATATTAAATTATTAAATAACTTTTCCTCAGTAACATCTTTATATTTATCAAATAATTCCTGTAATTTAGCTAGTCTATCAGGTTCCCATCCAGGCATCACAAAACCATTAGAATTATCATTGATGCTATCAAACATCTTATTAGGATCAATACTATCAATAACATCTTGATTATAAGCTAGAACAGTTGAACCATCAGGTCTAACTCTAGCTAATTCAGATCTTGTCCAATCAAAGACTGGCATAAAATTATAAACAACTAGATTAATTCCTTCTTTACCTAAATTTTCAAGTGTTTTAATATAGTTATCTATATAAAAATCACGATCTTTAGTACCGATTTTTATATCATCACAAACATTTACACTCTCAATTCCCGAAATCTTAAGTCCAGCTGCTTCTACTTCAGTCTTCAACTTATGAATCTCTTCTTGAGACCAAACTTCACCTGGTTTAGTATAATACAATGTAGTTATAACACCAGTAACTCCAGGTATTTGTCTAATCTGTTCTAAAGTTACACTATCATAACCTGTACCAAACCAACGTAAGGTCATTTCCATACTTTTATTCCTCCTTATTAATTCCTAAAAGCGCTTTTTATTTTAAAATATAATAAAATAGCAAACTAGCAAAAAGCGCTTTTTCTCTTCTAGCTCATATTATAAAGTAATTAATTTATAATTGCAAGCGTTTTCTATCAAAAATTGAAATATTTTTTATTAATTAATATAAATTAAAAAAATAGTTGATGTTTTACCACCAACTATGCTGATTCTTTTATATCTAAAGTACAAGCTAAAGTTATATCTTCTACTTCTTTATTATTTAAAACATCTAATAATAAGTCTACACATTTAATAGATGTTTCATTTACTTTATTATTAACTGATGTTATTTTAGGATTAGACAAGTCTGTATATTCACTAGCATTAAATCCTATTATATCTATATCTCTACCCACTTTATATTTAGTAGGTGATATAGCCATGATACAAGCTAAAGCTAGTATATCTTCCCCGCATACTATCGCATCTATATTATCTAAATTTTTAAGTAGCTCTTCTATCGCAGGTCTACCATTATCAAGTAGGGTATCAGTATAATATACCTGTGATTTAAGATTATATTTTTCTAAAGCTTCTAGATAACCTTCATATTTTAAATTAGCTGATCTAGTTGTTAAATATCTAAAGTAAGCTATTTTTTTGCGTCCTTTATTTATTAAATATTCAACAGCATTATATATACCAGCTTTATCATCTACATATACAGAATAAGATATTCTAGTATTTATATGTCCGTTATTACAAATAACAGGTATATTATTTAATTTAGTTAAGGTATTTTCATATTTATTTAAAAACTCAAAGATTGAACCAATAAATATAATACCATCTATTTGTAATTCTATTAAAGATTCTATAGATTCAATAGTATTTTTTTCATCACCTAAGGTATTACATATTATAACCTTATATCCTAAATTAGATAATTCATTATCTATAGCATAAGCCGCAGCTGAATAATAAGATACTCTTATATCTACTACCATTACAGCTACTAGTTTCATTGATTTATAAACTAAACCTCTAGCTATAGCACTAGGTACATAATTATATTTTTTTATTACTTCTTCTATTCTTATTTTTAATTCGGGTTTTATGTTTTTATTATTTAAATATTTAGAAACTGTGGATATTGATACTCCTGCTTCTTTAGCGATATCATAAATATTCATAATTTCACTCCATCAATTTGAATGTTGTAATATTTCTTTAATTACAACTACTGATTCTTCAACAAAAACCCTTTTACCATTAGGGTATTTAAAAAAGACCATAGAAATAAGTTTAACATCTAGATTTTTACGTAATTTATTTTCACTTAATAGATGTTTTTTAATTTCTTCACTAACACAATCAATAGTATTTACATTAAACATACTACGTTCTTCTATTATTTTATAACTAGGATTATATAGGTCTTCTTCTTTCCAAATAATATAACGCATATCCCTATTTATATTATCAAAATTAGAATAAACAAAGGCAAATTTTATACATACTTGAGGAGCTTTATATTTATATTTTTTAATTAACTTATTACCTTTAGTTATTTTAATAACAAAACCATCATAATTATGTTGAATTAAATAATAATCATTTCTCATGTATTTTTTAATTCTATTAAAATCTTCTAGAGCATCTTCATAAATTAGATTATTAGATACCTTTACCTTAAAAGTTTTATTCTTTTTATAATAATATGATTTAATATAATACATTTCATTGAGCATTTAAATACCCCCTTTCCTTAATAAGATTAATTTTATTATAGCATATTTTATAAACAAAAAAAGGGAAATACCTGTAATTACTCCCCTTTTTAGATATATTATTGAGGTTGTT
>CAZJPL010000018.1:0-5280 GCA_964547945.1 uncultured Anaeroplasmataceae bacterium | reverse complement strand
TAAGCTAAGATACCACCATCAACGTATAAGATATGCCCATTTACGAAATTAGATGCATCACTAGCTAAGAATACTGCTGGACCTTGTAAATCTTCAGCTGTTCCCCAACGACCTGCAGGTGTTTTTGATACAATGAATTGATCAAAAGGATGACGACTTCCATCTGCTTGTCTTTCTCTTAATGGAGCAGTTTGAGGAGTTGCGATATAACCTGGCCCAATACCATTACATTGAATATTTGCTTCACCATATTCTGAACAAATATTTCTTGTTAACATTTTTAAGCCACCTTTAGCAGCTGCATAAGCTGATACAGTTTCTCTACCTAATTCAGACATCATTGAACAAATATTAATGATTTTACCATGTCCTTTTTTAATCATGCTAGGAATACAAGCTTTTGACACGATAAATGGTCCTGTTAAATCGATATCGATAACTTTACGCCAATCAGCAGAAGTCATTTCATGCATAGGAATACGTCTAATAATACCTGCATTATTTACTAAAATATCAATTACGCCTACTTCTTTTTCAATAGTAGCTACAAGCTTAGTAACAGCTTCTTCATCAGTTACGTCACATACATAACCATGAGCTTTAATATTTTTTTCTTTATAAGCTGCTAAACCTTTATCTACTAATTCTTGATTAATATCATTAAATACAATAGTAGCACCAGCAGCTGATAAAGCTTCAGCAATAGCAAAACCGATACCATAAGTAGCACCAGTAACTAAAGCTACTTTACCATCTAATCTAAAATCTTGCATATTCATAATAATTTAATTTCTCCTTATCTTAAATCTATAGTATCAATATTATCCATATCATCAAAATCTTGATTTTCTCCACACATTGCCCAAATAAATGAGTAATTTGAAGTTCCTATACCTGAATGTATAGACCAACTTGGAGAAATAACAAGTTGTTCGTTTTGCATAACGATATGTCTAGTTTCTTGTGGTTCACCCATCATATGAAATACAACTTGACCAGGTTTTATATTAAAATAGAAATATACTTCCATTCTTCTTTCATGTGTATGAGAAGGCATAGTATTCCAACCACTACCAACAGCTAAATCTGTCATACCCATAGCTAATTGACAAGATTTGCATACATCTGGGTGAATATATTGATTGATAACTCTTTTATTTAAAGTAGCCTCTTCTCCACAAGGGCGATGATTAGCTTTATCAAAATCAATATAATAAGTTGGGTAAGTCTTATGAGCAGGACTAGATGCAATATAAAACTTAGCTGGATTTTTAGGATCAACTGAAGCAAATGTTACATCTTTAGTTCCCATACCTACATAAAGACCATCTTTAGATTTTACTTCATATTTAATACCATCTAAAGTAACTATACCATTACCACCAATATTAATAATACCTAATTCTCTACGTTCTAAGAAATATTTAGCTCTTAAAGCATCACTAGTTTCTAATTTTAATACTTTAGATACTGGCATAATACCACCAGCTATTATTCTATCTTGATGAGAATAAACTAATAAAATATCATCAGCCTTAAATACTTCTTCAACTAAATAATGTTCTCTTAATTGTTTAGTATCATAATTCTTAGAATCACTAGGATGATTAGCATATCTTACTTCTAATTTCATTAAATGACCTCTTTTTCAATCTTTCTTATAAAATTAAAACTATCTACCATTCCATCTTTAGAATTACCTTCAAAGATAAAATAAGCATTAGGATTACAATCTAACATCTTCTTTAAGACTGTTTTGTAATCTATCATTCCTTTACCTATATCTACCTTAACTAATTTATTATTTTCTACAATAAAATCTTTAAGATGGAAAATAACTGTTCTATCTCCTAAAACTTTAATAGCTTCATCTAATATTTCTAAATAATTAGTATAATTAGTTATATCTAAATAATTATATAGGTCTATTGTAAAATATATTTTATCAGATTTAATGATATCATATAGTCTTCTTAATACTTTAGGTTCAAAACAAACATGACCAAAAGCACCTTCTAAAGCTATATTAGCATTATATTTTTCAGCTTCATCCGCTAAAGTTTTAAAAACACCAACTGATTCTAAGAAACCTTCTTCAGTTCTATTTTTAGGATGATAAATCCAAGGTTCATTATTAAATGATCCTGTTTCACTACCAACATAACCAGCATTAAATATATTAGCATATTTAAGCATATTAGTAAAATTAATAACACCAGTATTAACTTTATCTTTATTTTCATGAACAGGATTAAAATAAGCACCTAACATAGCTATTTCTATTCCATTACTTTCAAATAGATTTCTAATATTAGTAGCTTTTTGTTCATCTAGGTAAACTGGCATTTCACCTTCACCAATAAAAGCCTTATTTATAACAAGTTGAACTGAATCAAAACCAATACTCTTTGTTAAGCGTACTAATTCTTCAGGGGTGTTTCGACCTAAATCATGAACTCTAACGCCTATTTTCATATTTCAAACTCCTCTAAAGGACAAAATGGGCAATTATTAGGATCAGTATATAATCTTTTACCTTTATTAAGTTTATCAATAACTAAAATATCTTCATCACTTAAAGTAAAATCTAACTTAAAGTTAGATATAACTCTACTTTCAGTTACTGATTTAGGTATCATAATTATATCTTTTTGTAATCCCCATTTAATTACTATATTTGCAGGTCCTGTATTATATTTATTAGCTAAAGCTTTAAGTGTTTCATCTTCAAATACTAATCCTCTCGCAAAAGGGCCATAAGATGTAACTGCTATATTTTCTTCTTTTAAATATTTAATTAAAGGAGCTTGGTTTAGATAAGGATGTAATTCAACCTGATCTACCATAGGTTTAATCTTAACACTAGCTAGTAAATGTTCTAAATGATTTATATTAAAATTAGATACACCTATAGCCTTAGTTAAACCTGCTTCATATAATTCTTCAAAAGCTTGCCAAGTGTGTATATTAACTAAATCATTTGCACTAGGCCAATGAATTAAATATAAATCTACATAACTAGTATCTAATCTTTTTAAAGATTCCTTTAAATTATATATAGCACTCTTATAACCAATTTTAGAAGGATATAGTTTAGTAGTAATAAATATATCTTCTCTTTTTATACCACTATCTTTAATTGCTTTACCAACTGAAGTTTCATTATTATAACCCATAGCTGTATCTATATGTCTATAACCAGTTTTTAAAGCAGTTAAAACAGCATTATAACAAGAATTCCCTTCTTCGGCTTGAAAAGTGCCTAAACCAAGTTTAGGCATCTTTAAGCCATTTGATAAGGTAATGTATTTATCCATTATTAACGTTGAACACGTCCAGAAGCATCGCCACCAGCTAATGCTTCTACTTCAGCTGTAGATACTAGGTTAAAGTCACCATTAATAGTATGTTTTAAAGCAGATGCAGCTACAGCGAATTCTAATGCTTTACCTTGATCAGTTGGATATGTTATTAAACCATGAATTAAACCACCACTGAATGAATCACCACCACCAACGCGGTCGATGATTGGGTTAATATCATAACGTTTAGATTGATAGAATTCTTTACCATCATAAATTAATGCTTTCCAACCATTGTGAGTAGCTGAGAAAGATTCTCTTAATGTAGATACTACATATTTGAAACCAAATTCTTTAGCCATTTGTTTGAAGATTGCTTTATAACCTTCAGCATCAGTTTTACCACCAGTAACATCAGCATCTGGTTTGAAACCTAAACATAATTCAGCATCTTCTTCGTTACCGATACATACATCTACATATTTCATTAAAGGTTTCATAACTGAAATAGCTTTTTCACTAGTCCATAATTTTTTACGGAAGTTTAAGTCTACTGATACAGTTACACCATGACGTTTAGCAGCTTCACAAGCTAATCTAGTTAATTCAGCAGCTTTATCTGATATAGCTGGAGTAATTCCTGACCAGTGGAACCAAGTTGCACCTTCCATAATTTTATCGAAGTCAAAATCAGAAGGATCTGCTTCAGCGATTGCACTATTAGCTCTATCGTAAATAACTTTAGAAGCACGCATAGATGCGCCTGTTTCTAAATAATAGATACCTAATCTATCTCCACCGCGAGCAATGAAGCTAGTATTTACACCATATTTACGTAATGCATTAACTGCAGATTGACCGATTTCATGAGTAGGAACTTTAGTAACAAAATAAGCATCATGACCATAATTAGCACAGCTTACTGCTACGTTAGCTTCTCCACCACCATAAACTACATCAAATGAATCTGATTGAACGAAACGAGTATTACCAGGTGTAGATAATCTTAACATTATTTCACCTAGAGTTACAATTTTTGCCATTTTTAATTTTCTCCTTATTTATCTAATTTAATTTTTACTACTACTTTTTCAATAGTTTTGCCATCAACATCTAATTTAGCTAAATGAATATCTTCAGGGAATACTAAAGCATAACCTTCTTCTAAAGTAATAAATATTTCATTTAAAGCTTTATTAGCATATTTAGTAACATCTTTTTTATCATCATAAGCTGATGTTACTACAAGACCTGGATCACTTATATCAGTATAACCAAAACCTTCTTTACCCTTTAATACTATTTGCATATCTAAATAGTTTTGATGACCTTCAAAATAACACTCTTCTAATGGTCTAGCTACATAAGTATCTCTATTTACATAGACATTATCACCATCTACTACTGTTTTACCTTGTGGTAAAGCTAGTAAGTCAGTGTTTAATACAAAATCTATAGCTGTATCAATATTTTTACTTAAACCTTTATAATGAGCTAAATCTTTTAATTTACCAACGATCATAATATTACCTTTCTACTTCTGCACTACTATTTGCACTCATGAAAGCTTCAATATCTTCTTTACTAAATATAGAAGCATCACCAGAAATTGTATGTTTTAAAACACTAGTACTTAAGCCAAATCTAACTGCATAAGCTGGATCATCAAAATTCTTTAATAAACCATGAATCACACCACTAGCGAATGCATCTCCACCACCAATACGATCATATATATTAAATCTAATAGGTGGAGTTAATTCCCAAGAAAGTTCATCACCTTTTAAAGCAAAGTAATAACCAGCTAAACTATTATCAGTAGCTGTATATACTACTCTATCAGTACCAAAGATATAACTTAAATTATATTTTTTAATCATCTTAGGGAAAACATTTCTTCTCTTTTCTGATAAACTTGCTTCTTCTAAACCTTTATCTAAAGGAATTTCAAGTATTGTATTTGCATCCCAAAAACTAG
>CAZJPL010000017.1:0-24356 GCA_964547945.1 uncultured Anaeroplasmataceae bacterium | reverse complement strand
GAAATTGTTTGTCTAATTTCAACACGCTTTTGTCATATATAGTTTTCAAAGATTACTTACAGCCGAAAAATCAGCCTTTGCTATTGTAGCAAAATTCAATCTTAATGTCAATTAAAATTTTTACAAAATTATAAGTGGTGGTTGGGGACGGTTTCGAACCGCCGAACCCTTAGGGAGCAGATTTACAGTCTGCCGCGTTTAGCCTCTTCGCTACCCAACCATATTCCTTGACATTATTTTATCGGTGCTACTCAAGCGCTTTTTAATTCTACTACAAAGAAAACATAAAATCAAGCATATTTTTAATATTTTTTCATAAAGTTAATTTAGAAAAAATAAGGAGTAGAATTACTTATCTTCTACATCCTTATCTATATTATTATTTGCTTCATATTCTTCTAAAAATTGTAATTCTTTTTTACTCAATATAGGTTTAATCCACTTATTAAGTTCAAATGAAGGAACCATGACTACTCTACCACATCCCATACATTCTATCTTAATATCTACACCTACTCTGATAATCTTCCATTTATTAGAACCACAAACATGTTCTTTTTTAGTAAATATAATTTGATTCAATTTATACATATTGCACCTTTATAACGGATTATTTTTAATCTTAGAAAAAACTCTAGGATAGATACTCTTACATTCTTTTACTTTCTTTATAATATATATATTTCTTTTGCCCATATCTTTAGGTAAATTAAATGTATAAGTATCTACTACTTCCCCGCCTAATATACTAATAGCATTTTTTCCTTCATCTAGTTCTTCATCATTAGAACCTTTCATAGCTAGAAAATATCCACCCACTTTAACTAAAGGTAGGCATAATTCAGCTAATATATTTAATTTAGCTACTGCCCTAGCTGTCACTATATCAAAACTAGATCTAGCATCTTTTACGTATTCTTCAGCTCTAGCATGTATTGCTTTAATATTATCAAGTTTTAATTTACTTATAACATCATTTAAAAAATTAATTCTTTTATTTAGGGCATCTATAATAGTTATATTAGCTTTTGTAAATATAGCTAAAGGTATACCTGGAAAACCCGCACCCGATCCTACATCACAAACACTTTTGTTATCTAAATCTATTACTTTAGTTAAAAGTAAAGAATCATAAAAATGTTTAATATAAACTTCTTCATAATCAGTTATAGATGTTAGATTCATCACTTTATTTTTATCTATTAATAGATTATAGAATAAATCTAATTTATTTATTTTATCTATACTAATATCTATATTTAAATCTTTAAGCAAATTTTCCATTGTGAGCCTCTAAATAAATAATTAAAACACTTATATCTGCCGGGTTAACTCCACTTATTCTCATAGCTTGCCCAACAGTTTGAGGTTTAATCTTCTTTAACTTCTCTCTAGCTTCTAAAGCTAAATTACCTATCTTATCATAATCAATATTTGAATCTATCTTCATCTCTTCATAAGTATACATCTTACTTACTAAAGCTTCTGTCTTTTTAATATATCCTTCATATTTAATACTTATTTCTATTTGTTCTAAGACATCTTTATCTAAATCTATTAATTCTTTATATATATTATATTCCTTACATATATTAACAATATCACCAGAAGATATATCTGGCCTTTTTAACAAATTGAAGATACTAATAGATTCTTTAAAACTATCTACCTTATCTTTAAAATAAGTATTTAAATAGTCTTTTTTAATCTTATAATTTTCTATTTCCTTATAATAATGATTAATATTTTTCTTCTTATCTAAAAATAGATTATACTGTTTTTCATCTATTAAACCATAATAATAGCCATATTCTCTTAATCTTAAATCAGCATTATCATGTCTTAATAATAATCTATATTCAGCTCTAGATGTAAGCAATCTATAAGGTTCATTAGTTCCCTTAGTTACTAAATCATCTATCATAACTCCGATATAAGCTTCATCACGTCTTAATATTAATGGTTTCTTACCTAGTATAGCACTAGAAGCATTAATACCAGCAACTAGCCCTTGCCCTGCAGCCTCTTCATAACCTGAAGTTCCGTTTATTTGTCCTGCTGTATATAAATTTTTAATTATTTTAGTTTCTAATGTTGGATAAATATCTAAAGGATCTACTGCATCATACTCAATAGCGTAAGCATATCTTTTAACTCTAGCATTTTCTAAACCTTTTAACATATGAATCATCTTATCTTGAACTTCTACTGACATAGATGTTGAAAAACCTTGAATATAAGTTTCTTCTAAAGACAAGCTTTCGGGTTCTAAAAATACTTGATGACGCTCTTTATCTCTAAATCTAACTATTTTATCTTCTATAGAAGGGCAATATCTAGGTCCTACTCCTTCAACTATACCACCATACATCGCACTATCATCTAGATGTTCTAAGATATATTCATGTAAGACTTCATCAGTATAAGTTAAGTAACATGGCACATTTACACCTAGTATAGCTTCATACCCTTTATCAAAACTAAAATGTCTAGTTATAGCATCTCCTGGTTCTAATTTAGTCTTAGTAAAATCTATAGAATCAGTATATATTCTAGCAGGAGTACCAGTCTTTAATCTTCTTATATCAAAACCTAATTCTTTTAACTGATTAGATATTCCGTAACTAGTTTTTTGATTATCTGGGCCTTCTGTTTTAACAACTTTTCCTCTTAAAGTACGACTATTAAGATAAGTACCTGTCGTTAAAATAACTTTTTTACTTAAGATATTAGTATTATCTTCTAAAATAACACCACTAGCTTCATTATTATTAATAATAAGTTTATCAACATAAGCTTCTTTTAAAGTTAAATTAGCTAAGCTTTCTAAATACTTACGCATTTCTTTAACATATAACAGTTTATCTATTTGAAAACGTAAAGCCCATACCGCAGGTCCTTTAGAGCTATTTAATAATTTAGTTTGAATTTGACATAAATCCGCATTCTTGCCCATATATCCACCTAAGGCATCTATTTCTCTTACAACGACACCTTTAGCTGGTCCTCCTATAGAAGGATTACAAGGCATAGAACCTACCATATCTAAATTTCCTGTTATTAAAATAGTCTTTAGTCCCATTCTAGAACTAGCTATAGCGGCCTCGCATCCAGCATGACCTCCGCCAACGACTATAACATCATACATTTTATCACCTATATTCTAAAGAATAAAATAAGTGGACTTATCCACTTACTTTAAATGATGATTTAAGTTCACAAGTTCTATTAAATACTAACAGGTCACTTGTGCTATCTTTATCTAAAATATAATAACCATTTCTAATAAATTGATAATGTGTTTCTATTTTATCATCTTTAAATGATTCTTCTACATAACCATAAGAAACTTTTAAAGAATTAGGATTTAGTTTTTGCATAAAATCTAAATCTTTATTTTCTTCTGTTTCATCTAACATTAAAGGTTCTAATAAATTAAATTTAGCTTTGATTGCTGTTGTAGCTTCAACAAAATGAATATTACCATTAGGTTTACGTTCGTTAAAACCATTACCGGATTTAGTTTCAGGATCATAAGTACAATGTATTTCTACAATATTACCTGATTCATCTTTAATAACTTCATTACATTTAACAAAATAAGCATGCATAAATCTAACTTCTACACCTTTAGCTAGTCTCTTCCAATGCTTATTAGGTTTTTCTTCAATAAAATCATCTTGTTCTATATAACAATATTTAGAGAATGCTATTTTTCTAGAACCTAATTCTTCATTTTCTGTATTATTAGGACAATCTAAGTATTCAATTTGTCCTTCAGGATAATTATCAATAACAACCTTCAAAGGATTAATTATGGCATTTTTTCTTACTGCTTTTAATTTTAAATCTTCTCTTAAAGTTTCATCTAATTGAGAACTATCCACAGTACTATTAATTCTAGATAATCCCGTACCTACGATAAAATTCTTAATTGCTTCAGGAGTAAAACCTCTTCTTCTTAAACCAACTAAAGTAGGCATACGAGGATCATCATAACCAGATACCTTCTTAGAATCAACTAATTGTTTAATATATCTTTTTGACATAATAGTATTAGTTATATTTAATCTACCAAATTCATATTGGTGAGGAACATGTTCCATTTCACAATTTTCGATAAACCAATCATATAAAATGCGGTGATTATCATATTCTAATGAACACAATGAATGAGTGATACCCTCAAAACTATCTTGTAATGGATGGGCAAAATCATACATTGGGAAGATACACCATTTATTACCTTGTCTATGATGAGATATATGCATAATTCTATACATTGCAGGATCTCTCATATTCATATTTGGATGAGACATGTCTATTTTAGCTCTAAGTGTCTTTTCTCCATCTTTATATTTACCTTGACGCATTTCTTCAAATAGTTTTAAGTTTTCTTCTACACTTCTATCACGCCAAGGAGAATTAGTACCCGGAGTAGTTAATGTACCTCTCATTTTAGACATTTCTTCTTGAGATAAGTCATCTACATAAGCTAAACCTTTTTTTATTAATAAAATAGCTTTTTCATAGGTCTTTTCAAAATAATCAGAACCATAATATACATTTTTAGGAACATAACCTAACCATTTTAAATCAGCAATTATTCCATCGACAAACTCTTGTCCTTCTTTTGCTGGATTTGTATCATCAAATCTTAAATTAGTATAACCTCCAAATGAAGCTGCTAATTCAAAATTAGTAATAATCGCCCTAGCATGTCCGATATGTAAATAAGCATTAGGTTCTGGTGGGAATCTAGTGATTATTTCATTTACTTTACCTTCTTTAAGGTCATTTTCCATTATTGTTTTAATAAAATTATTTAATTCCATAACTAATCACCATTTTTCATTATACTATTTTTTAATAAAACTCTCTATATTAATATATTAAAAATACCCGAAGTATTAAAACTTCGGATAATTTTAATTTAAATTTCAATTATAATGTAACAATTTCAACTGAAGTTGCTGTTACTTTTAATACTTTGTCGCCTGATTTTAAACCTAAAGCTTTCTTAGCTGTAGATAATACATCTTTATAAGCACCAACTACGCCTTGAACACCCCAAAGGATAGATAAAGTACGGCATTCTCTATCATCACTTACACCAAAGAAGATGTCTGATGCAGGACGATAAGTTGATAAAGCACTAGCTAATTCTACATCGCCAGTAGCAAGGATAGCTTTAATATCAAAGTTAGCACAAACTGTAGCAACTTGTAAACCAACTACAAACTCATCTGATACTTCTTCGCTCATAGATAATACATTATCAATCATAGTTTGATGATCAATAGCTTCTTCAGCTTTTTCATCAATTTTAGCCATATATGATACTGATTCAAAAGGATAATCACCTTGAGCTGATTCACCTGATAACATTGTACAACCTGTACCATCTAATACTGCATTGTAAACATCACTTACTTCAGCTCTTGTAGGTCTTGGGTTTTGTTGCATTGAATCTAACATTTGAGTAGCTGTTATAACAATTTTACCTTGAGATTGAGCAAGGAAAATCATATCTTTTTGATAACCTGGAACATCCCAAGCATCAACACCAACACCTAAGTCACCACGAGCAACCATAACACCATCAGATAAAGCAACGATATCTTCCATGTTGTCAATACCTTCTTGGTTTTCAATTTTAGAAATAATCTTAATATGATCGTTACCTTTAGCAGCTAAAATAGCTCTAACATCAGCTATATCTTGAGGACGACGTACAAATGAAGCTGCAATGAAATCTAAATCTTGATCACAAGCGAATTCAATATCAGCTTTATCCTTAGGTGAAATATAATCCATATTTAAAATTACACCAGGAACATTACAATTACGTTTATTCTTTAATTTACGATCGTTTTCAACTTTACATACTAATTCGCGATTCTTTTCATCTTTATCGATAACAGTAAGAGTTAAGTTACCATCTTCAATTAAGATTTGACCACCAACATGAATATCATCATATAAACCAGCATATGAAATAGCTACTTTATCTTTATTACCTAAATAAGAATAATCCATAGTTACTCTTATAATGTCACCTTTATGTAACATTACAGGTTCATCATTTTCTAAATAACCAGTTCTAATTTCAGGTCCCTTAGTATCAAGCATCATACCTACATGCCAGTTGTTTTCAGCATTTAATTCTTTAATGTTTTTAATACGGAAGCCTTGCTCATCGTAATCACCATGAGAAAAGTTCATTCTCATTACATTCATACCAGCTTCGCCAATTAATTTTCTTAAACTTTCTTTTTGTTCACTTGCTGGTCCAATTGTACAAACAATTTTAGTTTTTTTCATAATATCTCCTTATTGTATTTTATTTAATAAATTTTCTAAACTAATTTCTCTATCTATTGTCATATTAAGCGCATCTTCTAATGCAGTATAAGCTAGATCATTTTGTCTTAATCCAACTGCTACTCCAAATATATCTTTATGTAATAAATCAACTGCGTAAGAGCCCAATCTAGAAGCTAATAATCTATCTTCTGGGCTAGGAGTTCCACCGCGCTGAATATAACCTAATATCGTTGCCCTACATTCATATCCTGAATATTCCTCAACTTCTTTAGCTAATTGATATACATCTGTTAAATTTTCAGAAATTACTACTATGGCATGTCTTCTACCTTGTAATCTATTTTTCTTTAAATCTTGTAGTAATTGTTCTTTATCTAGGCCGGTTTGACTAGTAATAATATACTCAGCCCCACAACATATACCTGAATACAAAGCTAAATCCGGACAATGATGACCC
Organism: uncultured Anaeroplasmataceae bacterium; assembly: GCA_964547945.1. Lineage (GTDB taxonomy): Bacteria > Bacillota_I > Bacilli_A > Acholeplasmatales > Anaeroplasmataceae > CALUXS01. The sequence continues at coordinate 17,572 of CAZJPL010000017.1, read as the reverse complement.
ATGACTTCAATTATTGAACACCTTTGATGACTAGATGAAGTATCACGTAATTTATCAATAGCTTCACAAGCAGTATTTAATGCTGTAGAAAAACCAATTGTGAAATCACTAGAAGCTATATCATTATCAATAGTTCCAGGTATCCCTATACATTTAATACCCATTTCTGTCAATCTCAAAGCTCCTGTATAAGTGCCATCTCCGCCTATACAAATTAAACAATCAATGTCATGTTTCTTTAGTTGTTTAACGGCTAAATCTCTTACTTGAGGATAAACAAATTCAGGTAATCTAGCAGTACCTAAGATAGTTCCACCTAAATTTAAGATTTCACTAACATCTTTCCTAGAAAATTCCACTATTTTTCCTTCAATAAGACCTTTATAGCCATCATATATTCCAAAGATTTGATCATTATACGACAAGGCTGTTCTAACGACAGCTCTTATTGCCGCATTCATTCCTGGAGCATCACCGCCTGATGTTAAAACACCAATTCTCATTTAAAATCACTCCGTTTAAAATTATACCAATATTTAAGATGTCATTCAAGTAAAATAACAATTTATACTCAATTTTTCCTATGTTAAAATGATTAATTTTATAAATTATATTTCAAATTATTTTATTTGAGAACGCTTTTAAAACTTGTTGACAAAATAGCTCCTAATTATTAAAATTATCTTAAGGAAAACAAGAATTTGGTTAGTATTTTTACTAGTTAAAATAAAATCCAAATCTAAAAGAAACGAGGAGAAAAAAATGAAAAAATTAATTGGGGCTGCAATCCTAGGTCAATCAGGAGGACCTACTTCTGTTATTAATGCTTCAGCTGCTGGAGTATTTTTAGAAGCCCTTGATCATCCTGAATATATCACAAAAGTTTATGGTGCTCGTCATGGTATTAGAGGTATCTTAAACGAAGAATTCTATGATATTACCCTAGAAGATAAAAAAGAATTAGAATTTTTAAAAACTACACCATCATCAGAAATAGGTTCAGTTAGATATAAAATGAAAAACCTAGCTGTTGATTCATCTGAATATGAAAGATTATTAGAAGTATTTAAAAAATATAATATTCGTTATTTCTTCTATAATGGTGGAAATGACTCTATGGATACTTGTAATAAAATATCTAAATTCTTTAAAGATTCAGGATATGAATGTAGATGTATAGGTGTACCTAAAACTATAGATAATGATTTATGTGTAACAGATCACTGTCCTGGTTACGCTAGTGCAGCTAAATATGTAGCTACTACTTTAATGGAATTATCTAAAGATGCAAATGTATATGATACACCAATGATTACAGTTGTTGAAATAATGGGTAGAAATGCAGGTTGGTTAACAGCCGCAGCCGCTCTAGCATCTTATAAAAATGCTGGACCTGATCTATTATACTTACCTGAAGAAGTCTTTGATATGGACTTATTCTTTAAAGAAGTTGAACAAGTACTAGCAAAAAGAAATGGTAAATGTTTAATCTGTGTATCTGAAGGTGTTAAAAACGCCGAAGGTAAATATATACCTGAAATATTCCAAGAATTAGAAAAAGATTCATTTGGTCATTCTCAACTAGGTGGTTCAGCTAGCGTATTAGCTAATGAACTTAAAAATAAATTCCACACCAAAGTTAGAGGCATAGAATTTAGCTTAATGCAACGTTCAGCTCAACATTTAGCTAGTAAAGTAGATGTTACTGAAGCTTTCACTGCAGGTAAAAAAGCTGTTCAACATGCTTTAAAAGGTAAAACAGATTACATGGTTGGTTTCAAAAGAGAATATGATGACCATGGTAAATATAAATGTAACTACGTTTTAATACCACTTGAACAAGTAGCCAATGGTGAGAAAAAAGTACCATTAGAATGGATTAAACCTGATCATACTGGTATGACAGAAGATTATATCAATTATGCTCTACCTTTAATCCAAGGTGATTGTAAAGCACCTTTAGAAGATGGTCTTCCTCGCTTCGCTAGATTAAAAAAGATATTAGTTGATAAGTTATAAAACCTCTTTCTATTACTTTCTTTCTATATTAAAAGGCCTTGAATATAGGGATAATCTCTATAAACAAGGCCTAATTTATTTTTCATAATGTTCAATATAATAATTTATAATTTCTTTTCTCTTAACTATACCAATAAAAACATTTCTATCATCTACTATCGGAATAAAATTTTGATTAGTAGCCTCTTTTAATATTTCTTTTATATCAGCATCTATAGATAAAGCTTTATAAGGTCTATGTAATTTAATATCTTCAAACCTTTTATTTTCAGCCACTTCTTTATCAAAATCACATTCATAGATGAATCTTAAAACATCACCTTCAGAGATGGTTCCGTAAAAAGTACCATCTTTTTTTAACACTGGTATCACACTAAAACGATGGACCTGCATCTTTTCAATTATTTGTCTAACACTATCATCATTATAAACAAAATCTACATCTTTTTTAGGCGTAAGAAAAAACAATACATTCATATAAATAACCTCTTAATTATGCGATAAATTGGATAGATAAGCTTGGGTATATCTCTTTTCATAAGGAATAAAATATTTCTTACCATCTTTTAAGAAATAAGCTCCTGTATCAAAAAAATAAAATGGTATCCCTAAACTTAAAGTATCTTCACTAAGCTTCTTAACATGTAAATAATTTAATATTCTAGCTCCCGATCCGTTTTCCCCTCCGCAATTTATATATTCAATATCCTTATTTGATTTAATTAACTTAGTTATATCTATTTCATCTAACAAAGGTGTTAGAGCTATAGCTTTCTTCTTAGCCTTTAAATTTAATAAATAAGGAATTCTAAAATCAAACGTCATTTGATCCTCACAACTAACTAAAAAAGTTACATTATTATATCCATCTTCCCAATCATCAGGTAATGATAGACTTGCTCTATCTATTAATTTAGTTTGAAGAATAAAATGTAGATCCTTTCTTTCCTTAATCATCTTATAGACATCGGCTCGCCAATCATCAGCCTCGGCCAAGAAAAAATCACTTTTTTGACAAACAATAACATCTTGTCCACCTCTAATCACATAGTGCCCCCTTGTCTTTTTTGTTAAAATATCAAAATTCTTATTTTTAATAATATTATTTTGATCATAATTTGGATTATTATATGAAAAAACATAACAATTTTGACAAGCCAAACTAACTTTGTGACATCCTAACCAAGGATTATAAGTGAACATCGACACACCTACCTTCTAATTAAATTATAGGTGAAAACGCATTTATTTACAACAAAAAAGCTAGATTAACTAGCTCAATAATACACTTTATTCAAATATAAGCCTTCACCAGGAACTATATACTGACATACTCTAGGATCTTCTTTATCTAATACTTCTTTTATATATGAAGGGTCATATCTATATTTACCTATTTCAATGAGTAACCCCATCATTCTTCTTACTTGATACTTTAAAAATCCTGAACCAAGAAAACTAAACTTAATTAAATCATCTTCTTCTATAATACTAATATCATATATTTCTCTATTAAAATCTTTTAATTGATTAGTATGAATACTAGAAAAAGATCTAAAATTATGTTTGCCTATTAAATATGAAATAGCTTCTTTAATAACAGATATATCTAAATTATATACATAATAACTATATCTAGCCTTAAAAACATCATTTTCTTTTTTATTAACTAGATAAATATATTCTTTTTTTGTAGCACTAAATCTAGCATGAAAATCTTTATCTACTTCTTTAACTTCTACTATTTTAATATCAATAGGCAAAAAACTATTTAAAGCTTTTTTTATAATATTAACATCCATTTTATTATCCAAATCAAAATGTATCACTTGACCTAGGGCATGAACATGTTTATCCGTTCTACCTGAGCCTACTATCTTTATATCTTTATTTAACCAAGCTTTAAAGGCATTAATTAAACTTAATTCGATAGTAGGTAAATCTCCTTGTCTTTCAAAACCATAATAATTATAGCCATCATAGGCTATAGTGGCTTTATATCTATAATAACACATTACAAGTTATAGCTCCAATAAGTAATAATAAAGAAAAGATAATAGCTATAAAATCTCTACTCATTAACTTTAATTCATCATATCTACTTCTTTTACCACCAACAATATAGCCACGAGTCTCCATCGCATTAGCTAAATCTTCAGCCTTATTTATTGATATAACAAACATCGGTATTAATAAAGATACTATCTGAGTAACCTTATCTTTTAACCTACCTTCATTAAAATCAACACCACGAGAAGCTTGAGCTCTCATTATCTTATTTGTTTCATCATATAATAAAGGAATAAATCTTAAAGTTAAAGAAAAAATCATAGAAAATACCCCTACAGGTATTTTTATTTTAGCTAAAGGAGATAAGATAGATTGAAGACCATTATTTATATCTATAGACATAGTAGAAAAAGTAAGTAAACTAGTAATACCTATAGTTAGTGTAATACGTAAGAAAATAAAGCCGCCTGATAACAAGCCACCTTCATAAATATCTAAATTATAATCAGCGAAGTTATAAGTTTTAAACTCAATTAACTGTACCCCAAAACAAGCAACCAACACTAATATTAAATAACTAAATTTATAAGGTATATATTTACTAGTTAAAAAATATATAACTAATATAGCTATTATTATTAGCAAACTCCAAAGACCAAAATGAAAATTAAAAGTGTAAAGAAGTGTACCTGTATTAGTATAAATAACTTGTAAAACAAAGGTAAAAAGTAATAAGAATAAGACTGGCCTTATACCTTTTATAATTCTTGAAAAAGGTAGTTTAGTTGTAAAAAATAAGATTACAAACAAAACTAAAAAGACAGTCATAACATATATATTAGGAATAATAAAAGTAATAACTAACCACAAGATAGTTAATATAATTTTAACTCTAGGATCTAATTTATGAAGCCAACTATCTCCTGGTATATATTGACCTATTGTTATACCATTCATAGTTTCACTCCCTTTAATTTATTTAATAATTCTTCTTCACTATAGATATTATAATCTAAGGATAAATTTAATTTATTATTTAAATAATCTATTAAATTTAATAAATCTGGTTTAACTAAATTACATTCTTTATAAACATCAGATTTAAATAAATCTATAGGTTTTCCATCATATTTAATTCTACCTTCTTGCATAGCTATTACTCTATTAGTATATTGATATACTAAATTCATGTCATGAGTAATCATCACAATAGTTTTATGATACTTTTGATTAATATCTTTAAATATAGCCATGACCTCTAGGGCAGTTTTAGGATCTAGTCCTCTAGTTGGTTCATCTAGCAATATAATATCTGGGTTATAAGCTAAAATTCCCGCTATTGCCACCTTTCTCATTTGTCCACCTGACAAAGAAAATGGTGATTTTTCTAGTATTGTGTCAGTTAAACCTAACATCTTAGCAGCTTGTAAAGCCTTTGTTTTAGCTTCTTCTTCACTAAAGCCAAAATTTCTAGGTCCAAACATTATATCTTTTAAAACTGTTTCTTCAAAAAGCTGATATTCAGGGAATTGGAAAACAAAACCAATTCTCTTTCTTATCTCTTTTAATTTAGGATTCTTTCTTTTTTTAGGAGTTATTACATAATCAAATATTTCAATATTACCTTTAGTTGGTAAGATTAAGGCATTCATATGACTTACTAAAGTGGATTTACCACTTCCTGTTTTACCAACTACAGCTATGAATTCATCTTCCGATTTTATATCTAGATTAATATTATATAAGGCTTGAACTAAATCTCTTTTTCTTAAGCCAGGATAATCATGTTCTACTTCTCTAAATGATATTCCCATAATACTTCCTCTAATTTCTTATTTTTACTTAAAGTTTCATCTTTCATGAATTCATTATAAATACGCATTCTAAAAGGCATATCTAAATTTGAACTTTGTAACATTTCCCTATTTTTAAATATTTCTTCAGGAATATTATCCCCGATTATTTCTCCATCCTTTAAGACAACAATCCTATCAGCTAATTTAGCTATATCTAAGTCATGAGTAATAGTTATAATAGTTTTATTATAATTATTCTTTAAATCTACAATCAATTTAGTTATATCTTCTACACCTTCAGGATCTAACATAGATGTAGCCTCATCAAGTATTATGACATCACAATTTAAAGCTAAGATTCCAGCTATAGCTACTCTTTGTTTTTGACCACCTGATAAGGTATTAGGTTCTCTATCTAAATAAGGATACATTCCTACTTCTTTAGTCCATTTTTCAACTAATTCATGCATTAAAGGTCTTTCCATATTTCTATTTTCTAACCCAAATGCTACATCATATTTAACATTAACACCAACGAATTGATTATCAGGATTTTGAAATAAAATACCTACTTTTTGTCTTATATCTTGAAGAGTCTTTTCTCCTAAAATAATACCATCATAACTAATAGTTCCTTTTTGAGCTTCTAAAAGCCCAACTAAAAGCTTAGATAAAGTAGACTTACCACTACCATTATGACCAAGTATCGCAAGCCATTCATTATCATGTATTGTTAAATTTATTCCGTTTAAAGCCTTATCTTTATCAGTATATGAATACCATAAGTCTTTTATTTCAATCATAAAATCAACTCCGTTAAATAACTCTAATAACTACACACTTTAAATATAATTCTAAACCTTGAAATAAGGTTAAATGATCAGGACTTTGAATTCTAAAATCAACCATTTGACACATTCTCTTACTATCTTTAATAGCTTCTTGTAACATTTCTAAGAATAAATCAATAGTCATATGCCCAGAACAACTAAAAGTAAATAAATAACCACCTTTTTTAATAGCTTTTAAAGCCGCTAAATTAATATCCTTATAACCTCTATAAGCATTTTTAACCTTATCTCTAGATTTAGTAAAGGCTGGTGGATCTAAAATAATTATATCATATTTATCTTTAATATTATCTTGATGTAAATATTTAAAGACATCTAAACATATAGTATTAATATTACTAAATCCATTTAATTTAGCGTTATTCATAATTGTTTCACAGGCAAAACTTGATATATCTAAAGCCGTAACCTCTTTTGCCCCATTCTTTAAAGCATTTAAAGCAAAACCACCAGTATGAGAAAAACAATCTAGTACTACCTTATCTTTAACATAGTGTTTTAAATAATCTCTATTTAATTTTTGATCTAAAAAATATCCTGTCTTTTGCCCATTTTTAACATCAACATAGAACTTTAAATCATTTTCTTCTACTAATACTAAAGTATCAAATTCCCCGTATAAATATCCTTTTTCTAAAGGTATACCTTCTTTTTCATTTATACTAGTATCATTTCTATAATATATTCCTCTAGGTTTAAGTAATTCTACTAAGATATCTCTTATAGTATCTTTTATTTTATACATTCCTAAAGAACTAAATTGACAAACCAAGATATCATTATATTTATCAACAACTAAACCAGGTAAATAGTCAGCTTCCCCAAATACTAGTCTCATACAGTTAAAGTTTAAGTTTTCTCTATGTTTTAAAGCTAGACTAATTCTTCTTTTAAAGAAATTATAATCTATATCTTCATCAACTAAACTTAATACTCTAATCATTATCTTACTTTGAGAATTAAAAAATCCTAAACCTAAGAATTCTTTATTATAACTATAAATCTTACATACCTCACCACTTACTATTGAACCAGCAAATGATGATATTTCGTTATTATAAATAAAAGGAACAAAATTATCTTTACTAAATTTAGCCTTATTACTTAAATATACTTCAAACATATATTACCTAAAAGATACAATTATTCCATTTAAATTAGCATAAAAAGAAGTTAAACCTCTAGTAGGTACTAACAAAACATTAGTACTAGCGTATTTATTCTTTATTTGTTCAGCTAACTTTTGGGCTACTTCTAAATTACCACAATAAGTAATAACTACATCTTTAAACAAAGGTTTAAAATTAGGCATTTCATCAACTAAAGAATCTATAGCCTTAGTTAAAGTTCTTATCTTCTTAACTAATTTAATCTCCCCATCACCTGCACAAAATAAAGGTCTAATAGAAAGAAGTGATGCCACAAAACCTGTAATTTTACCCATTCTACCATTTTTAATTAAATTATCAAATGAAGATAAAACAAATAATAATTCGTACTTTGTTTCTCTTATTTCTTTAACTATTTCTTCAAACTCTTTTTCTTCTTTTAAGGCAGATAAAATATCTAAGACCATTAATCTTTCTACTCCGGCAACAGCTTTAGAATCTAGGACTTCTACAGTATAGCCTTCTTTTAAAGCTAAATCTTTAGCTACTAAAGCCGCATTATAAGTACCAGATAATTTAGAAGATATAGTTATACAAAAAGTATAATCAGCCTTTTTAAATAAATCTAAAAAAGTTGAAGGATTAGGACAAGATGTAGTTTGTTTATCATTAGAATTTGCCATCTTATCTAATAAGAAATCTACATCTAAATTGTTATCATCAACAAATTCTTCTTCTCCTATTTTAATTACTAAAGGAGCTATTTCAACATTTTCAAATTCTCCTGATTTGATATCAGAAGCACTATCTACAACTATTTGGTATTTCATATTATCACCTTTTATAAATCTATTTCTAATACAACAGGAGCATGATCACTACCTAATATATTATCATCTATATCAGAACTAATAATTTTATCTTTTAAATTATCAGAAACAACAAAATAATCTATTCTCCACCCTATTCCCTTTTCTCTAGCATTCATTCTATAACTCCACCATGAATATTTTACTAAATCCTTATGTAAATATCTAAAGGTATCAATATAACCATCAGCTAATAATTTAGTAAAACAAGTTCTCTCTTCAATAGAAAATCCAGGATTTTTAACATTAGCTTTAGGATTTTTAAGATCTATCTCTTCATGAGCTACATTTAGATCTCCACATAGTATAACATCTTTATCTAAGGTTTTTAAATACTTTCTTAAATCATCTTCAAAGATCATTCTATAATCTAATCTTTTTAATTCAGGTTGGGCATTAGGAGTATATATAGTAATAAAATAAAACTTATCAAATTCTAAAGTTATTACTCTACCTTCATCATTATATTTACCATCTATTAATCCATAATGAACACTCAATGGTTCAATTTTAGTATATATTAATGTTCCACTATATCCCTTTTTATCAGCACTATTAATATAGTATGTATAACCAGGTAAATTTAGATCAATTTGACCTTCTTGCATCTTAGTTTCTTGAATAGCAAAAATATCAGCATCTTGATTATTAAAATAATCTAAAAATCCTTTATTTAAACAAGCTCTTATTCCATTAACATTCCAACTTACTAATTTCATATATCCTCCTAAAATAATAAATAAGACAGCAAAACTGTCTTATTTAATAGGTTCTAATTTTTTTATTCCACCCATATATGGCCATAAAACTTCAGGTACATCAACACTTCCGTCTTCATGTAGGTGATTTTCTAATAAGGCAATTAGCATTCTAGGTGGAGCAACGACAGTATTATTAAGAGTATGAGCAAAATAATTACTTTTTTCTCCTTTTATTCTTATTCCTAATCTTCTAGCTTGCGCATCACCTAAATTAGAACATGAACCAACTTCAAAGTATTTCTTTTGTCTTGGTGACCAAGCTTCAACATCTACAGATTTAACTTTTAAATCGGCAAGATCCCCACTACAACATTCTAAAACACGGCAAGGTATTTGCATTGAAACAAAAAGTTCAACTGTATAATTATACATTTTTTCAAACCAAGCCATAGAATCTTCAGGCTCACATACAACGATCATTTCTTGTTTTTCAAATTGATGAATACGATATATTCCTCTTTCTTCTATACCATGAGCTCCTTTTTCTTTTCTAAAACAAGGACTAAAAGAAGTATAGGTATAAGGCAGTTTAGTCTTATCTAAGATTTGACCTACAAACTTACCTATCATAGAATGTTCACTAGTACCTATTAAGAATAGGTCTTCGCCTTCAATCTTATACATCATTTGATCCATTTCACTAAAAGACATTACTCCGTCTACTACACTAGAACGAATCATGTAAGGTGGAATAACATAAGTGAAACCTTTATTAATCATGAAATCTCTAGCATAGGCTAAAACAGCACTATGAAGTCTAGCAATATTACCAATTAAATAGTAAAAGCCATTACCAGCTACTCTTCTAGCTGAATCTAGGTCTATACCACCTAATTTTTCAAGTATATCTAAATGATATGGAACCTCAAAATTATACTCTTTAGGTTCTAAATATTTTATTCTTTCAACATTTTCACTATCATCTTTACCAATTGGCACGGTTGAATCAATAATATTCGGAATAACCATCATCTTTTTCTTTAATTCGGTTTCTAAAACAACTAATTCTTCATCATATTTAGTTATTTCCTTATTAATATTAGAAACTTCTTCTCTTAAAGAATTAGCTTTTTCTACTTCCTTATTACGCATCAATATGCCAATTTCTTGACTATATTTATTTCTATTAGCCCTTTTTTCTTCAACACTGGCTTTAATTTTTCTAATTTTATTATCTAATTCAATCACTTCATCAACCAAAGGTAGTTTACTATCTTGAAATTTATTTTTAATATTTTGTTTAACTATCTCTGGATTGTCCCTTAAAAATTTAATATCTAACATATATCTTATTTCACTTCCAATGCACTATATAAAACTTCTGGTATTTTATACTTGCTTGCTTTATTTAAGAATTTACTTATTCTATTTTCAATACCAAAATGATCTAATATAATTTGTAATGCAGCAATTACTCTTTTCTTATATCCTCTTAAATTAATAACTTTAACAAAAGCAGCTTCATTATATTTATCAGCAAAATCTCTTAAATAATTATATAAATTAACAGGATTAACATTATCAAGTTCATCTAAATGTTCTAATAATTCTAGACATTGAATAGTTCTATAATATGCATCATTACGATATTCAACATCTAAATAGAAAATAGATAAATCAAGTATTTTTCTAATACTTTTTATTCTCAATAAATTAGTAAATACATAAGTATAATTAACATCTTCATCTACTATACCTAATTTCTTATAATCATCGCCACCAACAACACAACCATTGCGTCCACGATTAGTTAAGAAATCTATTATATTTTCAGTAGAAGGTTCTTTGTCAAAGTCATTAGAATAAGGCTTGTAGTAAAGGCCTTTAGATATGTTCTTAATAAGCTTTTCTTTACATAAGCGAGCTAATAATTGATAGAAGGTATTTTCCTGCATATCTTCAAAGTAATCTTCATATGTTTGTTTAGCAAAAAATAATTCGCCCTCTTTTAAAATATCAATCCAACTTCTAATATTTTTGGTAAACATAATTGTTATTCTTCCGCCTTTTCTTTCTTATTTTTTAAGTGGTTTATCCAAAAGTAAAATACTAAGGCACCACAAAGTACAAAGCCAACAAAAACTATACAGGCTAAGTAAAAAATGTTAATAGAAACCATCACCCAATAAGCATAAACGATAGCTAAAATAATCGAATAACATAAGCATAACGTAAACTGATATTTAAATTCATGAAAATCATTTTTCGATAATTTATGAAACTTCATAATCAAGCCTTCTTCTTACAATGTATCTAAGAGATTTAATATATTTTCTTTTGTAAATCCAAAATAATTATAAATTTCTTTAAGTGGCATAGATTGTCCAAATTCATCAATACCTAAAACTTTATCAGCATACTTATACCAAGGCATAGTAGCACCAAGTTCAACTGCTAAAGTTTTAGCCTTATTAGGTAAGATGGATTTTTTATACTCTTCATCTTGTTTTTCAAACATAAACATCGAAGGCATACTAACAACTCTAATACCATCATTATTTTTAGCAACATTTAAGCATAAATCTAATTCAGTTCCACACGTCAGTAAAATATATTTTACTTCTTGAGGTTCATACACTATATAAGCTCCCCTTAAACAATCACAAGATGTTTCAACTAATACAGGTACATCTTGTCTAGATGTAGTTATAACTGTAGGATAAGTATACTTATTAGCCAAAGCATCAGAAAGTAAATAAGTTACTTCTTTAGCATCAGCTGGTCTAACAACATTTAAATTAGGCATAGCTCTAAGACCTGCCAACTGTTCAATAGGTTGATGTGTAGGTCCATCTTCACCTACGCACACGCTATCATGAGAAAACACAAACAATGAAGGTATATGCATAATTGCAGCTTCTCTAATTGAATCTTTTAAATAATCAGAAAATACAAAAAATCCTGCAACTACGCTCTTTAATCCAGCAAGTACCAATCCATTACAAATACTTCCCATAGCATGTTCTCTTACTCCATAACAAACATTACGCCCTAAATAATTGGAACTAGAGAAATCTCCATCATTACCACTAATCATAGTTGAACTAACTAAATCAGCAGAACCAGCTATAATATTATTATTAAGACTAGATAAATAAGTAACTAAATTACCAGATGCTTTACGAGTAGATATTGCCTTATCATAACTCGGACAATTATTTATATCAAAAAATACATCTTGATTAATTGTCTTAATTAAATCTAAGTAATCTTCCTTATATTTATCCTCATATTTTTTAATATCTACTAAATATTTATTGTATTTAGTAGTTCCATTCTTTTTAAAAGTATTATCATATAATTCATATACTTCTTTAGGTATTTCAAAAGAATTATATCTATAACCTAAATTTTCTTTTAAATTAATAACCTGTTCTTCATTTAATGGTTTACCATGAATAGCATTAGTACCAGCATTGTAAGCACCATAACCTATTATAGTCTTAACTTCAATAATCACAGGCTTATCATCTTTTAAAGCTAAATCTATCTTATCCTTTAAATCAAATATATCATTACCATCTTCTACCCTATAATAAGACCAATTCATAGCTTCAAATTTAAGTTTAACATTTTCATTAGTAGCCTTATTAGTAGGCCCATCTAATTGAATATCATTAGAATCATACAATAATATTAAATTATTCAACTTTAAATTTCCGGCTAAAGATACTGCTTCTTGAGTTAAACCTTCTTGAAGATCTCCATCCCCACATAAAACGAAGGTTTTATAATCAAATAAAGTAATATCTTTTTTGTTGTATCTAGCTGCTAGATATTTTTCTGCTATAGCTAAACCAACTGAAGTCGCTACCCCTTGTCCTAAAGGACCGGTTGTCATTTCAACACCATCTGTATGTCCATATTCTGGATGGCCTGGGGTTTTACTACCCTTTTGTCTAAATTCTTTTAAATCTTCTATACTTATATCAAAACCACATACATGTAGTAAAGTATATAAGATAGCTGAGCCGTGACCAGCACTTAAAATAAAACGATCACGATTAAACCACTTCTTATCTTCAAGTGGCACATGGATATAATTAGTAAACAAAGTATGTAATATAGGTGCACTACCTAAACAAATGCCGGGATGTCCACTTTTAGCCTTAGTTATCATTTCATTACTGATAACTCTTAAGGCATTAATAGCTACATCATTAGTTTTCATCACTTACTTCTTCAGTACTTTCTTTTATTTCTTCACTAATTTCTTCAACATTTGTTGCTTCTTCATCAACATAAGGAACATTAGCTTGTTCCTCTGCTTCCTGTCTAGCTATTTCTTCATCTATTTCCCTTTGTTTGTTTTCATAATAAACATCCATATATTCCCTTTGTTTAGCTATAATTTCATCAAAGCCTTCTGGAGTTAAAGCTTCTTTGATTAAATTAACACTCTCTTGGTTAAATTGATTCATCTTATTCTTAGTAAATTTGGTTACTCCAAACATCGCTATTATAAATCCTGCAAAACAAGCTAGTTGAGCATATAACGACCATGTCGCATCAAACATACTAAATACAAAATATAACACTATCAAAACAACAGCTAATGGTAACAAAATCACAAAATTATATTTACGCGTAGTATCATCACATTTATCCCAAAAATCTAACCAGATTTTATTTATTGGTGCTTGATATAATTCTTTAACTTCTTCGTATAACCCTTTTTCTATAAATAAACGATAATCTGTCCCATTCGAACTGCTCCATACTACAAGCTTCCCTCTTTGAGCGTTTTGTTCATAAATTAATTCAAAATCATTTAAATAAAAAACTTCTACAATGCGCCCATCGAATTCTTGACGATCAACAGGTTCATACCCTTCCGCCAATTGGTAAACTTTAGGATTTACACGCATAAAAGTACCATTCCTTTCTCTACTCTTGACATTATACCAAATATTAGTTTAACTTTAAAGTAAAAAATGATAAAATGAAATAAAGTGTCTAGAGGTGATATTTTTGAAAAAAAGAGCTATATTAATAGTTGAAGATGAAACTAATATCCTAAGAATTGTAAGTAATTATTTTAAAAAAGCCGACTATGAAGTATATGAGGCAAGCGATGGTGAAACAGCCCTAAATATATTTTATAATACCAATTTAGATTTAGTTATTTTAGATATTATGATTCCTAAAATAGATGGCTTTGAAGTAGCTAGACGTATTAGATCTAGTTCTAATATTCCCATTGTCGCAATGACTGCCCTACAAGAAGAACAAGATATGATTAAAGCTTACAATCTAAAATTTGATGATTATGTAGTTAAACCATTAAGACCTAAAATTCTAGTAATGAAAGTAAATAACTTATTAGCTAGATTAAACACCCCACAAGAGATGAAACAAACATATCAAATCAAAAATATTTCCCTGGATTTCGGCAATTTTAAGGCTTATCTAGATAACAAGGATTTATCTTTATCTAAGACAGAATTTAAACTTTTAACCTATTTAATAAATAATAAAAATAGAGCTTGTTCAAGAACATTATTACTAGATGAAATATGGGGTATGGAAGTCTATGTAGATAGTAGAATAGTAGATACCTATATCAAGAATTTACGTAAAGCTTTAAAACCATATAACTATATTAAAACAGTCTTTGGCTTAGGCTATATGTTTAGTGAGGATGAAGATGATTAAAATTAAAAATAAATACTTCTTCTCTATCTACTTTATACTGGTAATTATCATATTTGTTTTGATAAATATCTTTCTTAAAACAAATGAAATGTTATTCTTAATAAATATAATATTAATAACATTCTTTTTAATACTAACTTATACTATAATTTATTATATTTATATCTCCCCAATCAAGAAAACTAATAATATAATTAAATATTATAATGATAATAATTTCGCCTATACTAATTATGGTATAACTAGTATAGATATGAAGATGTTAAATGATGATTTAAAAGAATTAGGAGATAAGCTTAAAATTCTAACTCAAAAAAATCAAGAAATAAGTGCTGAAAACCAAAACTATTACGAACAATACCAAATGGATTTAGAAAACAAAAAACAATTAGTAACAAGTATATCTCATGAAATAAAAACTCCTTTAGCCGTAATAGAAGCTACTGCTTCAGCTTTATATGATGATATCTTCCCTAAAGAAACAGAAAAACAAGAATTAAATAATATAATGATAGAATGTGATAAAACTAGTCAAATGCTACAAGAAATAATAAACATTTATAAACTAGATACTACAAACTATAAACTAGAAGCTAAATTAACTAATATTAATACTATAATTGAAGAAATATTAGAAGAATATCATAATCTAATAATTAAATATAAAAAAGATATAATAATATTAAATAATCTAGATATTGAATATAATGTTAATTATCTACAATTTAAAAAAGCTTTAGAAAATATCTTATTAAATGCTATTATATATTCTCCATTAAATGAAAAAATAACTATTAATCTAACTACTAAAAACAATTATAAAGCCTTAGAAATAATAAACTATGGTATTACTATAGATAAAGATTCAATTCAAAAAATATTTGAACCGTTCTATAGAATAGATGTTTCCAGAACAAAAAAAGAAGACCATGGTAATGGTCTTGGTTTATATATTGTTAAAGAGATATTAGAAAAACATGAACTAGATTATGGTTTAGTAAATGTCAATGACGGGGTCAAATTTTATATTATATTTCCTAACACTGAAGAAAGATGAAAGTCTTTCTTTTTTTATATGGATTAAAAAATCCCCAAAGTTTTCACCTTGGAGATAAAATTTTATTATTCGCTATAGCTAAGTACATTAGTTAAACGTGTATTATTAGCACCTACACTAACCTCTGCCCAGTCAGTTTCACTACCACTATAAGATACAACACTTAATGATGTACAGTTATAGAATGCAGATGATCCTATTTCTTCTATACCTGTTCCAATAATTACTGTTTCTAATGCTCTACAAGAATTGAAAGCATTTGAACCTAAAGTTGTTACACTACTTGGGATAGTAATTTCAGTTAATGATGTACACCACCAGAATGCATAATTACCTATAGATGTAACACTACTTAAATCTATACTTTCTAAAGCTGTACAATTTGCAAATGCATAATCACCAATGGTTGCTACATTAGTAGGGATAGTAATCTCAGTTAATGATGAACAATTATAGAATGTATAATTGCCTATAGATGTAATACCACTACCTAATGTTACACTCTCAAGTGATGTACAATAATAGAATGCATAATCACCTAAAGTTACTACATTATCAGAAATAGTAATTTCAGTTAATGATGTACATCCTCTGAATGATTGTGAACCTATTATTGTTATAGTATCAGGTATACTTACACTTGTTATAGTAGTTGCATAATAAAATGCTTTATCAGCGATTTCTGTAACTGTATATGTTGTACTACCATTTGTAATTTGTGAAGGAATAACAATTTCAGTATCACTAGCTTCCCCAATACTAATTACTGTAGCAGTATTACTGTCATCATCAAAATCATATTCTAAAAATGGTGTGTAATTTATACTTTTACTACATTGTTCACAAGTTCTCTTACCCTCATCATCTATATCACTATAATTATGAGATTCTACTAATTCATTATCACAACCTGAAATCTCACAAGCAAATGTATGTGTGTTTTCAGAAACATCTACAGGATTTTCATAATTATAATAATGAATATCACCTGTTACATGACTAGATAATTCTTCATTACATACACTACATATTGTTACTGTATCATAAGTACCATGTTCTGTAGAAGTGGCTTCTTTTGTAATTGTTGTCACTTCTTCTTCAGTATGACCAGTAGCTGATATAGTTATACCAACTTTTCTAGTTGTTTCAGTTCCATCTTCATCTAAGAAATATGTATTACATTCAGAGCAATACCAATATTCTAAATTACCATCAGTAGTACATGTAGCATCTACTGCCTCTACATGTGTTAAGTTATGTGTATGTTCTTCTTCCTCTTCAGTACTTGAACATGAGCTTGCAAATAAAATAACCCCAAACATAGACAAAATTGCTAATGTAGTTGTTAATAATCTCTTCATCAATTTTTCTTCCTTTCTTAATCGATATACAAAAAATTATACCTTTAAGACAAATAATTGTCAATCAATCATTTTTCTTATTCA
>CAZJPL010000016.1:0-24826 GCA_964547945.1 uncultured Anaeroplasmataceae bacterium | reverse complement strand
ACATTTAAATTATTAAGTTGTATTATTTAGCTAGAAAAACTTCATAATTTTAAACTTCAGGGCAAGGTGAAATTCCTAACTGGCGGTATAGTCCGCGAGCGTTATGCAGATAGGGTTAAAATCCCTAACCAACGGTATAGTCCGGATGGAAGAAGTTTTTCCTATTTTAACGCCCTATTTGGGCGTTTTTATTTAGGAGTATGATATGAAAACAAAAAGAATAGTTATGATAGCTGTCTTTAGTGCTATTAGTACTTTACTTTATATTTTTGTAAAGTTTCCACTACCAATATTTCCATCTTTTCTAGATATTAATATATCTATGATACCTGTTATTTTAATTAGTTTTATTTTAGGGCCGATAGATGCTAGTGTATGTGTTTTAATTAGGTGTTTAGTTAAATTACCTTTTTCAAGTACTGCTTATGTCGGTGAATTAGCTGATTTAATTATGGGTTTAGCTACATGTATACCTTGTGCTTTAATTAATAAGACTAACCTAAAACATAAGAAGGTATTAGCTTTAATATCTGTGTGTGTTATGTGGGTAGTATCTGGAATACTTACTAATGTTTATATTAATATACCATTTTATCTAAAGATGTATTTTAATGGAGATTATGAACCATTAATTGAAATGTGTAGTGATGTATTTAGTTTAATTAGTTTTGGAAGGATTACTAATATAACTATTGATAATTTCATGTTTTATTATGTAGTTTTAGCTGTTATACCATTTAATCTATTATTATCACTAATAGTAGTATTAATAACAGCTCCGATAGATAAAAGATTAAAAAGTTTATATGACAGAATATAAAAACGTTTTCATCTTTGTTTAAAATTACTTAGATAAAAATATGTTAATAATTTTTAAAAATATGATATAATAATTGCGTATGTGCATTATAACAAATAAAAAAGAATAGGAGATATGATTTATGCCATATATTAAAGATATTTATGCTCGTGAGGTTATAGACTCAAGAGGAAATCCAACTGTTGAAGTTGAAGTAACTACTACATCAGGCTTTTTCGGTAGAGCTTTAGTACCTAGTGGTGCATCTACTGGTGAACATGAAGCAGTAGAATTAAGAGATGGAGATAAGAGCCGTTTTAATGGTAAAGGTACTTTAAAAGCAGTAGAAAATGTTAATACTGTTATTAGTCCTAGATTATTAGGTTTTGATTGTCGTGATCAAGTTTTAATTGATAAAACTATGATTGAATTAGATGGTACTGAAAATAAAGGTAAATTAGGTGCTAATGCTATCTTAGGTGTATCAATGGCTTGTGCTAAGGCAGCTGCTGATTTTTATGGTATGCCACTTTATAAATATTTTGGTGGTTCTAACGCTAAACAATTACCATTACCTATGATGAACATCTTAAATGGTGGTGCTCATGCTGATTTTTGTATTGATTTCCAAGAAATTATGATTTTACCTGTAAGTGCTCCATCAATTAAAGAAGCAGTTAGAATGGGTGCTGAAGTATTCCATGCTTTAAAAACTATTTTAAAGAAAAATGGTTACAACACAGCTGTAGGTGATGAAGGTGGTTATGCACCTAAACTTGGTTCAAACACTGAAGCTTTTGAAAGAGTAGTAGAAGCTATTAAAGCTGCTGGTTATAAACCAGGTGAAGATATTTGTTTAGGTATTGACGTTGCTGCTAGTGAATTCTATGACAAGAAAACTGGTAAATACAGCTTAAAAGCTGATAAAGGTGAATTCACTTCTAAACAAATGGTAGATGATTACTATATTCCATTAACTGAAAAATTCCCTATCATAACTATCGAAGATGGTTTAGCTGAAGATGACTGGGATGGTTGGAAATATCTAACTGAAAAATTAGGTAATAAGATTCAATTAGTTGGTGATGACTTATTCGTTACTAATACTAAACGTTTAGCTAAAGGTATTGAACTTGGTGTAGCTAATGCTATTTTAATTAAGGTTAACCAAATCGGTACTTTAACTGAAACTTTTGATGCTATTGAAATGGCAAAACGCGCTGGTTATACAGCTGTTGTATCACATCGTTCTGGTGAAACAGAAGATACTACAATTTCTGATATCGTAGTTGGTTTAAATGCTGGTCAAATCAAAACTGGTTCAGCTTCTAGAACTGATCGTATCGCTAAATATAACCAATTAATTCGTATTGAAGATGAATTAAATAAACGTGGTGAAGCTTCAGTATCAGTTTTCGCAGGTAAAAAATCAATCTATTGTATAAAATAATTTTTCTTATCTCCAAGGTGTTTTACTTTGGAGATTTTATTAATTTACAGCTATTTTATTTATAATCAGGTCATAATTTGATATAATTTAAAAAGGTGGTGAAAACATGATAAATAATTATAAAGAATTTAAAGATTTCTTAAATAAATTAGATTACAAGCCTAAATTATTACTACATAGTTGTTGCGGGCCTTGTTCTACTTATACCTTAAGTTTCTTAAATAATTATTTTGATATAACCATCTATTATACAAATGATAATATTTATCCAAAAGAAGAATATAATCTTAGATTATTTGAACAAAAAAAAGTAATAGCTAAAATGAATCTCAATATTCCTATTATAGCTCCTACTTATCAAGAAGAAGACTTTAATAAAGCTATACTAGGTAAAGAAAATCTAGGAGAACATAGCCCTAGATGTTATTCTTGCATGGCTTTAAGGCTTAATAAGACAGCATTATATGCAAAAGAGAATAATTTTGATTATTTTACTACTACTTTATCAATATCTCCTTATAAAAATAGTGATTGGATAAATGAAATTGGATATATTTTAGAAGAAAAATATAATATTAAATATCTATATTCTAATTTTAAGAAAGAAGAAGGCTATAAAAAAAGTGTAGCTTTATCAAGAGAATTAGGTATTTATCGTCAAGAATATTGTGGTTGTATTTATTCTTTTAAGGAAAGGAGTAAGTCATGAAAAGAGGTTTAGCCCTTTGTGGTGGTGGTTCTAAAGGTAGCTATGAAATGGGTGTATGGAAGGCTTTAAAAGAGCTAGGTATATCTATAGATATAGTATGCGGCTCATCTATTGGTGCTTTAAATGCGGTAATGTATGCTCAAGATAAATATGATGATTGTCTAGAATTATGGCAAACAACAACTAATAATTCTATTTTAACGACACCTATTAGTATTGATAACTCTCCTTTAAAAGAATCATTTAAGAATATGAATGATTTAATCCCTTTTGTTAGAGGTTTTATTAGAGATAAAGGGGCAGATATAACTCCCTTTAAAGAAACTTTAGATAAATATGTTGATATAGATAAAGTTATTAATTCTAAATTAGAAATAGGAGTAGTTTGTGCCCACTTTCCTAGTTTAAAACCTAAATTTGTTAATTTAAAACAAGTTAAAAAAGAAGAAATCAAAAGCTATATTCTAGCTTCAGCTTCATGTTTTCCTTTATTTCCTCTTTGTAAAATAGGAAAAGAAACCTATATTGATGGTGGTTATTATGATAACCTACCTATAGACTTTTGTCTTGATTTAGGTGCTACTGAAGTAATAGCTGTTGACTTAAATTATAATATTACTCATAAGGAGTATTTAAATAAACCTTTTGTTAAATATATTCATCCTTCTTGGGATTTAGGTGGTTTCTTTAATTTTTCTAATGATACTACTAGTGTAAATTTAACTTTAGGTTATAATGACTGCTTAAAAGCTTATGGTATATATACAGGATTTAGATATACTTTTTATGCTAATCCTAATATTAAAAAATCACCTAATAAGTTTTTATTATTATTAAGTAATATAATGAAAGATTTTAAATGGAGTAAAATAAGACCTTTATATAAAGAAGATACATCTTTATTTAAAATCTTAGAAAAATATACTTATAATAAGAATCTAACAGCCCTAGAATATTATATTAGAGCTTTAGAAGAATTAATGGAATATTTAGGTTTTGATAATTTAAAGGTTTATCGTTTTGAAGAAGTTAAATCTTTAATACTTAAGAAAATAAATGGCTTTAAGATAAAAGAACCTAATTTATTTAGTTTATATGAGAATCAAAAAACTCAGATTAAGAAAAGAGAATATTTGAATAAATCTAATAAAAAAGACATATTAGGTTTATCTTATAATATAATTACTCATGGCAAATTTTTAGATAAGAGTTTTGTTTTAAATCTTTATGCTGTTAATCCTAATTTAGTTATTTATTTAGTATTAGCTATGACTTGGAGTGATATAGATGTTGAAGAGGAAAAAAACTTTGGTTTTACCTTTGAATTTGAAGATTAATGGTCGCTTTTTATTTATATCTGATATTCATGGTGATTTAGATTTATTTAAAGAAGCTTTAAAAAAAGTTAAGTTTAATCATGATGATGTCTTATTTTTAATAGGTGATTTAATCGAAAAAGGAGATCAAAATTTAGCTCTACTAGATTTCTTAATGGAATTAAGAAAAGAATATAAAATCTATTTTTTAGCTGGTAATTGTGATGAAGTATTTCGTTATATTACCCCACCTGTAGATAAAGATAGTTTCTTATATTACGCTTTAGTTAAAAAACATTCAGTTATTAATGAAATGTCATCTATTTTAAATATAGATTTAACTAAAATAGATAATGTAGATGAATTATGTAATAAGTTTTATCATAATTTTTCTAAATATTATGATTTTGTTGATTCATTTTATGATGTTATTATCTTAAATGAAAAATATGTCTTAGTACATGGTGGCTTAGATGACATAGATAATATAGCTTATTATAATGATAGTTTATTAAAATATGATTCATTTTATTTAAAAGCTAAAAGTACCACTTATTATAGGATAGTAGGACATTTTCCAGTAGTTAATTATTCTAGAGATATACCTTGTAATAATCCCATAATAGATGATAATAAGAAAGTTATATCTATAGATGGTGGCAATGCGGTTAAATTAACTGGTCAATTAAATATTTTAATATTAAAAGATGATAATTTTAGTTATCTATATGTAGATAAATATCCTAAACAAATATGTAAGAATGATATAATATTAGATGATATTATACCAAGTCATACTAATTCTTATTTAGAAAAAGTTACTTATAAGGGTGAAAGATTAGGAGATTTTTATATTTGTTATAATGAGAATAATGTTAAATGTTATGCTTATTATACTAATGTAGTAGAAAAGGAAGATTCTTTTTTCTGTTATGACGCTACTAATTATTTCATGCCACTTAAAAAGGGTGATAAATATTCTTTAATAGTAAAAGCTAAACCTTTTTCAATTATTAAAAAACAAGGTTATATTGGTTTAATAGATACTAAATTAGTAGATAATGATGAAATATAAGAGGCAATTATGAAAAAAAAGATAATTGTATTAATAAGTATAGGAGTAATATTCTTAGCTTTAATAGGTATAATTTTATATAATGAAATTCCTAGATTAAGTTATGAATATGATGAAGATTTAGGTGGGTATGTTGTAAGTAAGAGTTATGGATATGCTAAAACATATGAGATATTAGAGACTTATAAGGGCGAAGATGTAGTAGGTATTAAAAGAGAAGCTTTTAAAAATAGAACAAGTTTAGTCTCTATTGATCTATCTAATACTAAAATAACTAATATTGGTATAGCTGCCTTTAGTGGTTGTGTATCTTTAGAAGAAATTATATTTAATACTGATATTTATTATATTAATAATAATGCTTTTTTAGGATGTACTAGTTTAACTAGTATTGATTTAGAAGATACTAATTTAACTATTTTAGGTGGAAGTGTATTTTTTGATTGTACAAGTTTAGAGAGTGTATCTTTACCTAGTACACTAGATGAGATAGGAAGTTATTGTTTTTATAACACTAATTTGACTTATTTTAGTTATTATTCTAGTACTACTTTAAGGTCTAATGCTTTAGAAGGTATAGATAGTAGTGTTATAGTTGTAAAGTGAGGTAATTATGGTAAGATTACAAAAAATATTAGCTGATAGAGGAGTAGCTTCAAGAAGAAAATCAGAAGAGTTAATCTTAGAAGGCAGAGTAAAGGTTAACGGGGTTGTAATAACTGAGCTAGGGTTTAAGGCTAGTACAAAAGACCTAATAGAAGTAGATGGCAAGGTTATAGAAAATAGAGAAAAGAAATACTATTTAATGTATAAACCTAGTGGTTATTTAACTAGCTTTTCTGATGCTTTAGATAGAAGGACTATCTTAGATTTATATGATGATAATTTAAAGAAAGAAAAAGTTTATCCTATAGGTAGATTAGATTATAAATCTAGTGGAGCTTTAATCTTAACTAATGATGGTGATTTAGCTAATGCTTTAATTAAAAATATAAATAAAATCGAAAAGGTATATAGAATAAGAGTAGAAGGTATTTTAACTCAAGCTATGTTTGATAAACTTAAAAAAGGTTTAATTATTGATAATAGTTTAATTAAGATAGCTAATATATCTGATATTAAGATTGAAAAAAAGACTAATCAATCTGAGTTTACTATCACTTTATTAGAGGGTAAAAATAGATTAGTTAGAAGTATAATCGAAGAATTAGGATTAACTGAAAAATGGATTATTCGTCTTAGTTATGCCGGAATTAGTATTGATGGTTTAAGTAAGGGACAAATTAGGGTATTGAAGCCTCATGAAATTAAAAAACTTCATTCCTATAGTTTACTTTAAAATGTCTTTTATGTTATAATTGACGGGTATAAGGAGTGTTAGTATGGCCATACAAATAGCTATAGATGGACCAGCGGGTTCAGGTAAATCATCAATTTGTAAATTAGTTGCGAAGAAGCTAGATTTAATACATATTGACACAGGTGCCATGTTTAGAGCAGTTACTCTATATGCTTTAGAAAGACAAATTGATTTAGCTGATGAACAAGCTTATGATTTTTTAGATTCAATACAAATAAGTTATGAAAATAATAAGATTTATTTAAATGGTAAAAATGTTTCTGAAAGAATAAGAGAAGCTGATGTTACTGAAAATGTATCACAGGTTAGTAAAATTAAAAGAGTAAGGGACAAAATGCTTGTTTTTGAAAGAGAATTAGCTAAAACTGGTAATGTAATTATGGATGGTAGAGATATTGCCTCTGTTGTATTACCTGATGCAGATATAAAAATCTTTCTTACAGCTTCAGTAGAAACTAGAGCTAAAAGACGCTATGATGAGTTAATTAGTAAAGGTAAAACTGATGTATCTTTAGAGAGTGTTGAACAAGATATTATCTTAAGAGATAAAAAAGATTCAACACGTGAAATTGCTCCACTAACACAAACAAAAGATTCAATATTAGTTGATTCAACTAACATGAGTATAGAAGAAGTATGTAATAGGATAATAGAAATAATACAGGATAAGGTAGGTTTTAAGATGAGCCAAGACGTAAAAGAAATTAATAGTATGGATGACGTAGAATTTGGTAAAAAATTACGTAAGGGTCAAATTGTTAAAGGAGAAGTTGTTTCTGTAGAAGATGATGTATGTTATTTAGACTTACATGAGTTTACAGAAGGTCAAATTTATTTAGAATACTTCACTTTAGATAAAACTCAAACATCTCTTAAGAATTTAGTTTCTGTAGGCGATGAAATTGAAGTTGAAATAACAGGAATAGAAGAAGGAGATTTAAGTGGTAGAATATTATGTTCACGTCTTCGTCTTTTAAGAAATCAAAAATTTCAAGATCTTGTTACTTTATTTGAAAATAAAACTCCTATAACTGTAACAGTTACTAAGGTTTTAAAAGATAATAAAGGTTATATGGTTGACTATGATGGTCTAGAAATCTTAATGCCAAGAAGTCAAAGCCCTAGAAACGTTAATGTTAAAGACAGTGTAGAAGGTATTTTAATTGAAGTTAATCCAAGTCGTCGTAGAGCTGTATTCTCTTATAAAACTTATCAAGAAAGTGTAGAAGAAGAAAATAAACAAGCTGAACTTGCTAGTATTAAAGAAGGTGACGTACTTGAAGGTGAAGTAGTAAAAATCTTACCTTTTGCCTGTTTCATTAAATTTAATTATATTCAAGGCATGTTACGTTTATCTGAAGTTAGTCATTTATATATTGATAAAATAGAAGATGAATTAAAGGTTGGAGATAAGGTACAAGTTAAAGTATTAGCTATTAAAAATAATAAACTTGTATTATCAAGAAAAGTATTATTACCTACACCTTATGAAGAATATGTTAAAGGTCATAAAGTTGGAGAAGTTGTTAAGGCTAAAGTTGTTAATAAATTACCTTATGGTATTTTATTAGAATTAGCACCTAATGTACGTGGTTTATTACATCAAAGTGAATATAGTTGGAATCCAAATGATAATTATCAATCTTATGTTAAACTTGAAGATGAGATAGAAGTTGTAATATCTAATATTGATATTGAAAAACAAAAGATATCTCTATCTAGAAAGGCAATGTTAGATAATCCATGGTCTAGAGTTAAAGCTAAGGTTGGCGATGTTTGTGACTGCAAGATTGAAGAAATTAATGAATATGGTCTTAAAGTAAGTACTTTAGGAGTTGATGGATTCATCCCTAATAATGCTATATTAGATAAAGATATTAAAGGCAAAGTTAGTGATTATTATGCAGTTGGTGATGAAGTTAAGGCTGTTATTTTTGATATTAAACCAAAAGAATGGGTTTTAAGATTAAGTATTAGACGTTATAAAGAATTAGAAGAACATCAAGAATTAGAAAAATATCTAACACAAGAAGATGAAGATACTGGTGTTACTTTAGGTGATAAATTTCAAGATATATTGAAATAATTAAAAACAATAGTTTTACCCTTTAAGATTCACTAAATCTTTAGGTTAGAACTATTTTTCTTTATGAAAGGAAAGTGATAATATGTTACCTAAAGTGGCTATAGTAGGTAGACCAAATGTTGGTAAATCTAGTTTATTTAACCGCATTATAGGTACTAGATTATCTATAACTGATGACACGCCTGGTGTTACTAGAGATAGAATATATGCTGAAGCTTCTTGGCTAAATAATAAGTTTTTTGTTATCGATACTGGTGGTATAGAATTACAAGATGCTCCATTTCAAGAAGAAATTAAAGCTCAAGTTGAAATAGCTATAGAAGAAGCTGATGTTATAATCTTTTTAGTAGATTGTAGAAGTCAGTTAACTGATGATGATCTATATATCGCAAGAATGTTATATAAGGTAGAAAAAGAAGTTATTGTTGCGGTAAATAAGGTCGATGATGATAAATTTAAAGATAATATCTATGATTTTTATAGCTTAGGCTTCTCTAATGTAATAGGTGTATCAAGCCTACATGGTATAGGTCTAGGTGACTTACTAGATGAAGTTGTTAATAAATTTAAAGATATAGATGATAATGTTGAAGATAATAATATTAAATTTTCTTTAATCGGTAGACCAAATGTTGGTAAATCTAGTTTAGTTAATGCTATATTAAATGAAAATAGAGTAATAGTATCTAATATAGCTGGTACTACTAGAGATTCAATAGATGAATCTTTTACTTATGAAGATGATAAATATGTTATAATTGATACAGCCGGTCTAAAAAAAAGAGGTAAAATATACGAAAATCTAGATAAATATGCTCAAATAAGGACAGTAGATGCTATTTTAAGATCTGATATAGTAGTTTTAGTATTAGATGCTTCTACAGGTATTATTGAACAAGATACTCATATAGGTCAATATATTGAGATGTATAATAAACCTTGTATTATTGTAGTTAATAAATGGGATTTAGTTAAAAAAGAAACTAATACTATGCATGAATTTGAAGAAGAAGTTAGAGAACATTTTAAATATTTAGATTATGCACCTATAGTATTTTTATCAGCTTTAACTAAATCAAGAATAACTACCTTATTCCCAATGTTAAAAAGAACATATGAAGCTTATCGTAGAAGAATTAAGACAGCTATTTTAAATGATGTAGTTATGGATGCATATCAAATGAATCTACCACATTTCTTTAATGGCGGTAAATTAAAGATATATTATGCTACACAAGTAGGAGTATGTCCTCCTACTATGGCTATATTTGTCAATAATGAAGAATATCTACATTTCTCTTATAAGAGATATTTAGAAAATCAAATAAGAAAGAATTTTGATTTTTCAGCTACTCCAATAAAATTAGAATTTAGGAGGCGTGATTAATGAAGGTTTCGGTAATCGGTGGTGGAGCTTGGGGTACTACCTTAGCTCAAGTCTTAGCTGATAATGGTTGTGAAGTCTTAATTAGAGATATTAATCAAGATTTTGTGAATAAGATTAATAAACATCATGTTCATCCATCTTTTGATGTATCTATTCCTTCAACTATTAAAGCTACGAAAAGCCTAGAAGAAGCTTTAGTCTATACTGATTATGTAGTACTTTGTGTTCCTACTAAAGTTATTAGATCAGTTTTAGAAGAAATAAATAAGATAATTACAACTAAAAAAGTATTTATCAATGTATCTAAAGGTATAGAACCTGAAACAGGTTATTTAGTATCTGAAGTTATAAATGATTCTATCGATGACAATAAATTAGAAGCTTATGTTGTCTTATCTGGTCCTAGTCATGCTGAAGAATTAATTAAAAGAAAACTAACTACTCTTGTTAGTGCTTCAACTAATAATAAATATGCAATAGAAGTTCAAAATATGTTTGCTAATGACTATTTGCGTGTTTATACTTCTGATGATGTAAGAGGTGTTGAAACAGGTGGAGCTATCAAAAATGCTATAGCTGTAGTATCTGGGATAGTTGAAGGTCTAGGTTTAGGTGAAAATGCTAGAGCGGCTCTTATTTGTCGTGGTATGAGAGAAATTGTTAAGATAGTTACATCTTTAGGTGGTAAAATAGAAACAGCTTATGGCCTTTCTGGTTTAGGAGATTTAATAGTTACAGCTTCATCTTTTAATAGCCGCAATTTTAAAGTTGGTTTTAAAATAGGTCAAGGTCTAAAAGTAGAAGATGCTCTTAGTACTTCAACTCAAACAGTAGAAGGTATTAGAACTATTATGGCTGCTCATGAAATAGGAATAAAATACAATTTAGAATTGCCTATTATAAATGCTAGTTATTTACTGTTAACAGGTAAAATCTCATTAGAAGAAGGTCAAAATTTATTATTAACTAGAAAGTTAAAAAAAGAATAAATAAATTGCAATATATAAAAAAAATGTTATAATAATTTCAAACGGAGGTAAAATTATGAATAAAGCAGAATTAGTTGCTGTTGTTGCAGAAAAATTAAATATAACTAAAGTTGATGCTGAAAGAACATTTGATGGTTTTCTAGATGTTATTTGTGAAACACTAGGTGAAGGTGAAAAAGTTGTTATCTCTGGCTTTGGTACATTTGAAGTAAGAGATCGCGTTGCTAGAGTAGGTAGAAATCCTCGTACTGGGGAAGATATAAATATTCCTGGTCAAAAGAGCCCTGCTTTTAAAGCTGGTAAAGGAATGAAAGACGCAGTAAAATAGGGCTTAATGTCCTATTTTTGTTTTTATATATATGAATGAAGCTGTTTTATATATTTTAGAGAATAACCTAAATTCTCTTAAAGATTACCTAAATTACAATTCAATAAATAAAGTAGACGAAAAAGGTAATAGTCTATTACATTATGCAATAATGTATAATAGAATTGAAATCTGTCATTTTTTAATAAAGTCTCATATTTTTTTAAATCAACAAAATTTTTTAGGTATGACACCTATATTCTTAGCTATTCATAAGAATATGGTTAGTATATGTGATTCTTTATTAAATAATAATTGTGATGTCACTATTAGAAATGATAGAGGAGAAACTCCGTTTTATTATGCATTCTTATATGGCAGGGAAGAGATAATTAAGTTATTTATTGAATATCGCAAAGCTGATTTCACCCAAAAGAACCAAAATGGAGAAAATATATTATTTGCCTTAGTTAGAAGTGATAATTTATCTTTACTACAAACTTATGTATCTAAAGATTT
Organism: uncultured Anaeroplasmataceae bacterium; assembly: GCA_964547945.1. Classification (GTDB taxonomy): domain Bacteria; phylum Bacillota_I; class Bacilli_A; order Acholeplasmatales; family Anaeroplasmataceae; genus CALUXS01. Next base: position 12,829 of record CAZJPL010000016.1, on the reverse strand, counting down.
ATTACAAGAATGTGACGACTTTGAAAACAATATTCTGCATTTAGCTTGTAATTATAATGATATAGATTTAATTAAGTATTTAATTGAAGCGGGAGTAGAAATTAATAAGCTTAATAAATATAGAGAAACTCCTTTATTTAATGCTATTAAAAATATAAACTATCAAGCAGTTAAAATGTTACTTCAAAGAGGTGCGATTACTGATTTTAAGAATCGTGAAGGACTATTGTTAAAAAAACTTTTAAAAGATACATTCTCAACTCTTACCTCACTAGATTATAGTGATAAGGAAAGAATTAATTATCCTTTACATTATGCTATTATCACTAATAATAAACAAATGTTTAAAGAAAACTTAAGTGATTACAATTTGAACAATAAAGATTATTTTAATAGGGATGTTAAAGAATTAATTAAGTCATTAGGATATACTCATTTTAACAATATGATTAAGGATTATACCCACAATAATTAAACCTTGCAAAGTCTAATTTTATATGGTATAATTTTGCAAAACCAAGAGAGGTAACAAGCCTCTCTTGTTTTAATGTTTAGGAGGCAACATGGATTTAGATAAAATAAAAGATATTGTACTAAACATAATTAAAGATACTGAGTATAGTTTATATGATGTTAAAGAAGATAAAGTAGGTAATGATATAATATTACAGATTTTTATCGATAAAAAACCTCATATAGATATAGCTGAATTAGCTAGCTTAAATGAAGAGATATCTTTAAAATTAGATGAAATTGATAGCTCTTGGCCAGCATATTATCTAGAAGTATCTTCACCAGGTGCTGAAAAAGAATTGAGAAGTATTGATGAAATAAAAGAACAAGTAGATAGTTATGTTTATGTTGAGCTAGAAAATATTAATTATTATGGCTATATTGTTGATGTAGATGATAATAATATAATCTTAAAGATTAATTTAAAAGGTCGTATTAAAAAGATTAATATATTATACTCTGATATTAAATTTATTAGATTAGCAGTAAAGGTTTAGAAAGGGACAAAATGATTAGTAAAGAGTTTTATAAAAATTTAAATTTAATTTCTAAAGAATATGAATTAAGTACAGAAGATTTATATGAAATAATTAGAAAAAGCTTAGTATATGCTTTTAAGCGTTGTTTTGGTCATGAATCATGTCGTATAGTTTTAAATCCAGATAAACAAGAAATTCACATTTATAAGGTTGAAAGGGTAGTTGAAGAATTAAGTAAAGGTCAACCTGAAGATGGCATTAGTGAAATTTTAGTTGAAGATGCTAGAAAGTTAAAAGGTAAATCAACTGTTAAAGTAGGTCAAGTTATTGAAACACCAGTTCCACTTGATGAAATAAGTAGACAAGGTGCTAATATGATGAAAGTTACTTTTAGTCAAGGTTTAAAACAATTAATAAGAGAAAAAGCTGAAGCTTATTTTAAAGATTTAGAAGGTGAAATGATTAAAGCTAAGGTTATCGATGTTAAAGATGATTTCTTAGTTTTAGATATAGGTAGATCAGTTACTACTTACCTACCTAAAAAAGAATTACTTCCTAATGATAATCCTCGCGAAGGTGAATATTTAAGAGTATTTATTAAAAAGGTTGAACACACTAATAAAGAACCTAAGGTTTATGTAAGTAGAAATGATCGTAACTTAATTAATAGATTATTAGAAACTTATATACCTGAAATAGCTAATGGTATTATTGAAGTTAAAGGTATCGCAAGAGATCCTGGTGATAGAACTAAGATAGCTGTTTATTCAAATGATGAAAATGTAGAAGCTATAGGTGCTTGTGTAGGTGAAGGTGGTTCTCGTATTAGAGAAATTATTGATGCTTTAAACGGTGAAAAGATTGATTTATATAAATGGAGCCCTAATATTGAAGAAACTATAGCTAATAGTTTACAACCTGCAACAGTCACTAAGGTTTTAAATGTAGATCCTAAAACTAAAACTTCAGTAGCTATTGTTCCTGATGATGAGCTATCTTTAGCTATAGGTAAATCAGGTCAAAATGTTCGTCTTGCCGTTCAATCTTCAGGTTGGAAGATAGATATTAAATCTTTAAAACAGGCTTTTGATGAAGGTTTGATTACTTTATGAGAGAACGAAGATTAATATTAAGAACTTGTGTTGTTAGCAAAGAAGTTTGTGAAAAAAAAGATTTAATTAGAGTAGTTAGAACACCTGAAGGCAATGTCATAATTGATCCTAAGGGTAAGGCTAATGGTAGAGGAGCTTATCTAAAAAAGGATAAGCAAGTTATATTAACTGCTAAAAAAAATGGTATTTTAGCTAAGAAATTAGAAGTTGAAATACCTAGTGAAATATATGATGAATTGTTGGGTATAGTTGATGAACAAGATAGCGAATAATATAGGTCTATGTTATAGAGCTGGTTATGTTATCAGTGGAGAAACTTTAGTAGTTGAAAGTTTAAGAAGAGGAGATATTATTTATATCTTTTTAGCAAGCGATGCTGGTAGTAATACTACTAAAAAGATATTAAATAAGGCTAAATATTATAAGGTTGAAGTGAGTGTAGAGTTTGATACTGAAACACTTTCTAAAGCTATAGGTAAAGAAAATAAAAAAGTATTAGGTATTAAGAAAAGTGGAGAATCCTTTTTAAAAATATTAAGAAAGTAGGTGTTATTGATGCCAAAAAATAAAAAACAAGAAAAACGTGTATCTAATGTGCCTCAAAACAACAAACAAAAAGAAGATAAAGTCATAGTTTATAAAGTTAATATGACTGTAGCCGATGTAGCTCAAGCTTTAGGAAAACCACTTAATCAAGTAATGATGAAATTAATTCAAAATGGTATTATGGCTAGTCAAAATACAGCCTTAGATCGTGATACTGTAGAATTACTAGCTTTAGAATATGATTTTGAATTAAAAGATGAAGTTATTACAGACGCTAGTAGATTTGATGAATTTACTATTGTTGATGATGAAGAAAACTTAGTTAAAAGACCTCCTGTTGTTACTATAATGGGACATGTTGACCATGGGAAAACTACTTTATTAGACACAATAAGAAATTCAAGAATTGTTCAAGGTGAAGCTGGTGGTATAACTCAACATATCGGTGCTTACCAAATTGTTCATAAGGGGAATCCTATTACCTTTATTGATACTCCAGGACATGCAGCATTCACTCAAATGAGAGCTAGAGGAGCTTCAATCACTGATATAGTAATATTAGTAGTAGCTGCTGATGATGGTGTTATGCCTCAAACTGAAGAAGCTATTGAACATGCTAAAGCGGCTAAATGTCCGATAATAGTAGCTGTCAATAAGATTGATAAACCTCAGGCAAATCCTGAAAAGGTTATTCAAGAATTAGCTCATTACGATCTAATACCTGAATCTTGGGGTGGAGATACAATATTTGTAAATATCTCAGCTTTAAAGAAAATAGGTGTTGAAGATTTACTTGAAAATATTGAGTTAGTTGCTGAAATGAAAAACTTAAGAGCTAACCCTAATCGTTTAGCTATAGGTACAGTAATAGAAGCTGGTCTAGATAAAAATAGAGGGCCTTACGCAACTTTATTAATTCAAAATGGTACTCTTAAAGTAGGAGATGCCTTAGTATGTGGTGAAACTTTTGGTAGAGTTAGAACTATGGAAGATGACCTACATAATCGCTATGGAGAAGCTACTCCAAGTCAAGCTGTTATGATTACTGGTCTAGATAATGTATGTCAAGCAGGAGATAAATTCATGGTATTTAACTCTGAACAAGAAGCTAGAAGTATAGCTGAAGAAAGACATGTTAGAGCTAAAGCTAAAGAATTAGAAGAATCTAGACCTAGAAATATCAAAGATTTATTTAAGAAAATTGATAGTAAAAATAAAGAACTTAATTTAATTATTAAGGCAGATGCTCAAGGTAGTGCTGAAGCTTTAAAGGCATCTTTATTAAAGATTCAAGTAGAAGATGTTACTCTTAATATTATAAGATGTAATGTTGGTGGTATCACTGATGATGATATTAATTTAGCTAATGGTTCTAAAGCCTTAATTATTGGTTTTAATGTTCGTCCTACTCAAAATGTAAGAAATACAGCTGATACCTTAAAAGTTCAAATACGTTTATATAGTGTAATATATGAAGTAATTAATGAAATTGAATCAGCTTTAAAAGGCCTACTTGACCCAGTATATGAAGATGTAGTAACTGGTTTCTTAGAAGTTAGAGAATTGTTTAAGATTTCTAAAGTTGGTACTATAGCTGGTTGTTATGTAACTGATGGTAAAATTACTAACACAGCTTCTGTGCGCTTATTAAGGAATGGAATAGTTATTTATGAAGGAAAACTAGCTACATTAAGACGTTTCAAAGATGATGTAAAAGAAGTAAGAAATGGTTTTGAATGTGGTCTTAGAATAGAAGGTTACAACGATATTCACATTGGTGATGTCATTGAAGCTTCAGTTTCTCAGGAGGTTAAATAATTATGGACGGAATTAAATTAAAACGTTTAGAATCTACAACTTTAAAAGAAATGTCTTTATGGATTTTAAATAAATCTAAAGATGAAGAATTAAAAGAAATATCTATTACAGCAGTAAAGATAACTAATGATTTATCTTTCATGACTATTTATTATACAATCTATACTAAAGCTAAAGAAGAACATTTTGCTAAAGTATTAGAAGATAGAAAAGGCGAAATAAGAACTTATCTAGCTTCAAAAATTAAGGCAAGAAAAATGCCTGAATTAATCTTTAAATATGATACTTCACTTGATTATGGTAATCATATAGATAATCTTATTAAAAATATTAATAACGAAAATAAATAATAAAAAGACCTTGAATCTATTACGGACTCAAGGTCTTTTTATACTATATAAATATGATGTAGGACACGTGATTATGATATAAATAGTTAAGAATGTCAATAAGTTAATCACAAAATTATTTATATTTCAAATTATCGCTTTATTAAGCTATAAAACATTATTAAATTCTTTTAAGCTTAATCTTATGATTTAGAATATAATTAATATCTTTAGCCAAATCTTCTAAGAAGGAAGTATCATAATCTTCAATTTTACCTTGATCTATTAAACTAGTCAAACTAGGATCTATAGGCATTTTAATAAGTGGTTTAATATCAAAATGATTAGCTACTTCTTCAAGCTTAGAAGGACCAAATGGTTCAATCTTTTTATTACAACAAGGACAGGTTAAATAACTCATATTTTCAACTAAACCTAAGATATTTATCTTCATCATATTAGCCATTTTAACAGCCTTTCCAACTATAGTTTTAACTAAGTCTTGAGGAGTAGAAATAATGATTAGGCCATCAAGTGGTATAGATTGGAAGATAGTTAAGGCAACATCACCAGTACCTGGAGGCATATCGATAAATAAGTAATCTAAATCTTCCCATAAAACATCTTCATAAAATTGTTTTATAGCTCCCCCAACCACTGGTCCACGCCATAATACTGGATCATCTTCTTGTTGAAGAAGCAAATTAATAGATACTATCTTAATTTGATTTTTAGTTAATCTAGGATAGATTAATTGATTAGAGCCAGATAAATGTTCCTTTACTCCAAATCCTTTAGGTATAGAAGGACCAGTAATATCAGCATCTAAAATACCAATACTATAACCTAGTTTAGCCATGGTTAAGGCAAGTAAAGAAGTAGTAGCTGATTTACCAACCCCACCTTTACCTGAGACAACTCCAACTATATGTTTAATTTTAGAATTTTCGTTTAAAGTAAAATAACTAGGGGCTCCATCACATTTTGACCCACATTTATTACAATTATGATCACAAGACATTTTTATCACCTTTCGTATTATATCAAAAAAAATAATTTTTTTTAATTCTTCAGCATAAAAAATAAGAAAAACTTACTATTAATATAATGAGAGGTGAAAAGATGAAACAAAAAATTATTATTCTATTTTTATTTATTTTGGTTATATTATCAGTTCAAAATGTAAATATTAAGGCAGCTGATGATTATAATGGTTTTGATGAAATACTTCTAGATAGTGGTAAATTATTAGCTAATTTCACTGATGCTGAATATAAAGAGTATTATAAAGAGATTGAAAAAACTAAATTCTGGGGTTGGAATGTTCATGTAGTTAATAATAAAGTACCATTTACCTATATTGCTAGAACTGTATATGAAACTACTAATGAGGGTGATGATTCAATTACATATGAAATAACTGTTACTACTGAAACAGAGGTTAAAACAGTTATTAATGCTTCAGGTTCAATATCTTATGGTCTTACAGGTACAGGGACTAAAAAGTTTAAACATGACTTAGATGCTAAAGTGAGTTTAGAATACAAATATCAAATAACAGAAGGTCAAACAAAAACTGAAAAGATAAAGATACCAGTAGAAGGTAAAACTAAACTACTTGTGACTATTACTGGTTCGGGGTATTTGACAAATGGTGTAGCTAGTTACTACATGTTTTGGGTTAATGTAGAAAAAGGTGGATTTGAATATTTCACTATAACTAGTGAATATCAAACAGTAGAAAAAATAGCTATATGATATATAAAATAATAGCCCCAATTTTAGGACTTTTATTTATTATTAATATTTTTCTATATTGTAATGTAGAAGAAGAATATGAATATAAGATATATGCTTTAAAAACACTATATAGTTATGTTTATGAAGCAGATAAAGAATATACAATCAATTATTATATTGATAGTCACCTAGATTACACTGATTTTAATTATTATATTTTACATGGTGATAAAAGAATATCTATTACCTTAGTTAATAGTGAAATAATAGGTCAAGAAGAAATACTTAATATTAAATATCTAAATATAAGTATATTATTTTATTTATCAGAACCTCTAGATGATTATTTAGAAACTTATTTAATAATATTAAGTGATAATGGAGAGTATAGATTAAATATAGGGTATTTTTATACATATTATCAGAAAAATATTAATTATTTTTCCTATAATTATCTAGAGGGAATATTTGAAGATGATAAATTAACTGGTTTAAGTTTTGGTACAACTAATAAAATAGATAATCTATATATACAAGAAGATATAGATATTAGTATAGAAAAGAATTATGAATCTTATAAGATTAATTTAATATATGATAAATTTATTATATATAAAATTCATGTATTAATTTATATAGAAGATAAAATATATGTTCTTGATTGTCCAAGATTTAAAACTAATAACATTTATCTAGCTGATAATTTAAAATACTTAGAAGAGGCTAGTTATGCTTGAAATAAAAAATCTATATTACTCTAAACATTTTAAAAAGATTCTAAATAATTTAAGTTTAAAAATAGAAGATAAAGAAAAAGTTATTATAGTAGGTGAGAATGGTTGTGGTAAAACTACCTTATTAAAGATAATGAGTGGTGGTATTAAAGCTAATATTAATAGTAATTTTAAAAATGTATTTTATTTAAGTGATAAATTTAATTTACCCGCAAATAAAGAAGTAAAGAATTTTTTATACGAAGCATCTTATCATTTTAAGGTAAGTCTAAATATAGATTATATGATGAATTTATTTGAATTAGAAAATAAAAAAATAAAGCACTTATCTAAAGGCAATTATAAAAAAACAGCTTTGTTATACAGTTTTTTAAGTGGGGCTGATTTAATTATATATGATGAAATATTAGATGGTTTAGATACAGAAACTGTTAAGAAAGTTATAAAATATATAAAAGATATCGATAAGACTATAGTAATAGTAACTCATTTTATAAGTTTATTTAGATACTTAAAATATAGACTTATAAGATTAAAAGATGGAAGTATTATAAATGACGAGTATAGATAAACAAATAAGATATTACTTAAAAAATAAGGTTTATACTATATTATATTTAGCTTTATTTTTCTTATATTTTTTACTATTAAATAATATAGAAGCAGATGTATTTTATATTGAAAGTTTATATTATCATAAGATAATGATTTTTATATTAATAATATTTAATTTCTTGTTTTTAAAAACTGTTAAACTATATGAATTTTCTTTATTTTATACTTATAAAAGAAAAGATTTAATGTTAACTAATATAAAAATAAATATTAAATATAGTATAGTAAGTTCACTATTCATGTATTTCATAATTAATATAGTAGGTTTTTATAAGATAGAATATTATGTTTTTGATATCAATTTATTATTTAATATATTAATTTATTTTATTATTTTAGCGTTAATAAATATGATAATTAACTTATTATTTAATAGTTTTATAGGTATAATCTTATCCTTCTTTATTAATTTAATATTTCTATTTTTAAGTTTATTTATTACTGATAACATCTATTTTATAAATATTTATTATGAAACTTATTATTATACTATAGATATTAAATATATAATTGTCTATTTAATCAGCTTATTTTCTATTTATATTTCAATATTTAATTTTAAAGAATTAAGATAATAAAATCGGTTTTAATTTCTCTTTAAAAGTGTTATAATACTTTTTCGAAGGAGAAAAGATAAAATGCCGTTAAGAAGAGAAACTATTATACAAATTGAAGAGATATGTGATCGTTATAAAGACGAGCCATCTCCATTAATGTTAGTGCTTGCTGATGTTCAAAGAGAATATGGTTATATTCCTTTAGAAGTCCAAGAAATTATAAGTGCTAAATTAAATATACCTGTTAGTGAGATTTATGGAGTTGTAACTTTTTATTCATTATTTTCATTAGAACCTAAAGGACGTTATGTAGTAGGAGTTTGTATCGGAACTGCTTGTTATGTAAAAGGTGGTCAAAATGTTCTTGATAAGTTCTCAGAATTATTAGGAATTAAAGTAGGACAAACTACTGAAGACGGTTTATTTACCCTTGATGGTTTGCGTTGTATTGGAGCTTGTGGTATAGCCCCTGCTTTAACTATAAATGGTAAGGTATATCCAAGAGTTAAATTATCTGATGTACAACGTATTATTAATGAATATAAGAATATGAAGATGGAGTAAGTTATATGCCTAAATATAAGACTATAGATCAATTAAAAAAAGTTATAATTGAAGATACCCATAAGTTTGCTGATAAGATAAGTGGAGAAAATCATATTAGACATATCGTTATTTGTGGAGGAACTGGTTGTTTATCCTCTAATTCTAAAACTATCTTACAAGAGTTTCAAAAAGAAATAGATGAAAGAAATTTATCTTATAAAGTAACAATTAATTTAGTTGGTTGTTTTGGGTTTTGTTCTCAAGGACCATTTGTTAAGATTTATCCTGAAGATACACTTTATCGTATGGTTAAACTTCAAGATGTTAAAAGAATTATTGAAATAGATATAATAGGTGGTCAAATTGTTGAAGATTTAGTATATCAAGATCCTAATACTAAAATTAAACATCCTAAACAAGATGATATTCCTTTCTATCATAAACAAATGCGTATTGCCTTACATGGTTGTGGGGAAATAAATCCTGAAGATATTCATGAAGCTTTAGGTAATGATGCTTTTAAAGGTTTAATTAAAGCTTTGAGTATGGATAGACAAGAAGTAATTCGAGAAGTTTCAAATAGTGGTCTAAGAGGTAGAGGAGGCGGTGGTTTCCCTACTGGTAGAAAATGGCAATTTGCCTATGACCAAGATAATGAAACTAAATATGTCATTTGTAATGGTGATGAAGGAGACCCAGGTGCTTTCATGGACCGTTCTATATTAGAAGGTAATCCTATTAATGTTATTGAAGGTATGATGATAGCTGGTTATGCTATAGGAGCTCAAAATGGTTATTTTTATGTAAGAGCTGAATATCCTGTAGCTGTTGATAGATTGAGAAAAGCTATCAAAGAATTAGAAAAAGTAGGTTTACTAGGCGATAATATTTTAGGTACTGGTTTTTCATTTAGAGCTCATATAAGACTAGGAGCTGGTGCCTTTGTGTGCGGGGAAGAAACAGCCTTAATTAATTCTATCGAAGGTAAAAGAGGTATGCCAAGACCACGTCCACCATTCCCAGCTGTTAGTGGCTTATGGGGAAAACCAACTATTATAAATAATGTTGAAACTCTAGCTAATATTCCTTATATCTTAAGAAAAGGAGCTAGTGAATTTAATAAGATAGGTACTGCTAAATCTAAAGGTACTAAAGTATTTGCTTTAGGTGGTAAGGTTAAAAATGTTGGTTTAGTAGAAGTACCTATGGGAACAACCTTACGTGAATTAATATATGATATAGGTGAAGGTATTCCTAATAATAAGAGATTCCAAGCTATTCAAACTGGTGGACCTAGTGGTGGGTGTCTAACTTTACAAGAGCTAGATACACCTATTGATTTTGATAATCTAATTGAAAAAGGTTCAATGATGGGTTCAGGTGGAGCTATAGTTATGGATGAAGATAACTGTATGGTTGACGTAGCTAAGTTTTATCTAGAATTTATTTGCGATGAATCTTGTGGTAAATGTAGTCAATGCCGTATAGGTACTAAACGTTTACTTGAAATATTAGATAAGATAACTAGTGGTCAGGGCGAAATGGAAGATATAACTAGATTAGAAGAATTATCTGAATCTCTTAAAGTAGGTAGTTTATGTGGTCTAGGTCAAACAGCAGCAAACCCAGTATTATCTACTCTAAATAAATTTAGAGATGTATACGTAAGACATATAGTAGAAAAGAAATGTGACGCAGGTGTTTGTAAGAGCTTGATGAGCTATGTTATAGATAGTGAACGTTGTAAAAAATGTTCTGTTTGTGCTAAAAATTGTCCTACTAAGGCAATTACTGGTGTTGTTGGAAAGGTTCCATTTGTTATTGACCAAACTAAGTGTGTTAAGTGTGGAGTTTGTTTCCAATCTTGTATGTTCCATGCTATTTCTAAAAATTAGAGGTGTTTTATGAGTAAGATAAATATTATAGTAGAAGGTAGAAAATACGAGGTTGAAGAAAATCAAACTTTACTAGAGGCTTTAAGATCTTGTGGTTTTAATGTTCCTAGTTTATGTTCATGGAAAAATGGTAAATGTAGCTTAGCTAGTTGTAGAGTATGTTTAGTTAAAGTTAATGGTGAAAGAAGATTAGTACCTTCTTGTGCATATCCTTTAAGAGATGGTCTAGAAGTATCTATAAATGATCCTAATGCGGTAGTAGCTAGAAGAACTAGTGTAGAATTACTATTATCTAATCACTCATTTGATTGTCAATCATGTTCAAAAAATGGTCAATGTGAATTGCTAGAAGTATCTAGAATAGTAGGTGCTAGACCTGATGTTTATAAAGGTGCTAAAACAGAAACAACCTATGATAATTTAGCTCATGGTATAGTAAGAGATACATCTAAATGTATTTTATGTGGTCGTTGTATAGAAACTTGTAAAGACTTACAAGGACTTGGTATTTTAGGTTTTGAAAAAAGAGGCTTTAATACTATAGTAGGTCCAGCTGAAAATAGGTCATTTAAAGATGCCCCTTGTATTGAATGTGGTCAATGTACATTAGTTTGTCCTACAGGAGCTTTAATGGAACATTCAGAAATAGATAAATTAGATAAAGCTTTCCAAGATGGTAAAATTGTAATAGTTCAAACAGCTCCTGCAGTAAGAGCTGCGATAGGTGAAGAGTTTGGTGAAAAAATAGGTACTGCCTCAACAGGTAAGATGGTAGCTGCTTTACATAGACTTGGTTTTTATAGAGTCTTTGATACTAATTTCGGTGCCGATTTAACAATCATGGAAGAAGCAAACGAATGGATTCACCGTTTAACTACCAAATCAGTAACTCCGATGATTACATCATGTTCACCTGGTTGGGTAAGTTACATGGAATATTATTATCCTGAATTAATAAGTCATTTATCTAGTTGTAAATCTCCTCATGAAATGGTAGGAGCTATAATTAAAACTTATTATGCTGAAAAACATAATTTAGATCGCAGTAAAATATGCGTAGTATCTATAATGCCATGTACAGCTAAAAAATATGAAAAAGAAAGAAAAGAAAATTCAGTAGATGGTATTAAAGATGTAGATATTGTTTTAACAACTAGAGAACTTGCTAAATTAATTAGAAGAGCTGGTATATCTTGGAAGAAACTACCAGAAGAAGAATTTGATCAAGATTTAATCGGTGAATACACAGGAGCTGGTGTAATCTTTGGTGTAACTGGTGGTGTTATGGAAGCTGCAGTTAGAACAGCTCATCATTTCCTAACAGGCAAAGAATTAGAACCAGTTGATTATAAACCAGTAAGAGGTCTAGTAGGTATTAAAGAAGCAAGTTTAGAAATAAATGGTTCAACCTATAATTTAGCCGTAGCTAGTGGTATGAAAAATGCTAAAATCCTATTAGAACAAATTAAAAATAAAACATGTAAATATGATTTTATTGAAATAATGGGTTGTCCAGGTGGCTGTATAAATGGTGGTGGTCAACCATTTGTTAAAGAATTATTCTTACCTAATGAAGATGATGATATAAGAGATACTTATGTAGCTAAAAGAGCAAGTGTTTTATATAATGAAGATGTCAATAAACCTATAAGACGTAGTCATTTAAATAAAGATGTTCAAAAATTATATGCTGATTTCTTAGAAGAACCAGGTTCTATTATAGCTCATAAGATATTACATACTACTTATAATAAACATCGTGTTAAATATACACCATTAGATAAAGATAAGTAATATAAATAGGTATGATTCAAATAGGGTCATACCTTTTACTTTGTTTAATGCAAAGCATATATAGAGTATTTACAATATATATTGTATAATAAAATTATCAAAGGTTGTGTTATTTATGGGTAAAGATTTAAAGGAAAAATTATGTTTATTT
>CAZJPL010000015.1:17233-26642 GCA_964547945.1 uncultured Anaeroplasmataceae bacterium | reverse complement strand
ATAAAATATAAGCTCATCTGTAGTCATTGTCTACCTCCATATATGTTTGAATTACTGGTAATACTTTATGTTCTAAGTATCTTAAATATGCATTAGTAGATAAGGTATAACCTTCAATTGCTTTGTATGTTTATCCTCCATATAAGGTATATTTATGTTATTAATTATGTCAAAACATTAAAAATATTCAAAAACTCTTATAAATCATATCTAATATATACTAATTCATATTACTAATATCTTAAATATCTTGTTGAAGCTAGTTTATCTAAACTATTTAGATAAGACATATCTTCATCACTTATAACAAATTCTAATTTTAAATTGTCTTCTATTCTTTCTTTATGAACTGATTTAGGTAAAGGTAAAGTATTATTTTGAAGACAAAATTGTAAGCATATCTTAGGTATTGAAGTGTTATATTTACTAGCCATTTCTTGTAATTTAGGATTATCTAATAATTCACCTGTTGCGAAAGGACTATATGCTTCTACTAGTATATTGTTATCTTGACAATATTTAGTTAATTTAGCTTGTGTATTACCAATAAAATATCTAATTTGATTAACATGAGGCATAAAGTTTGTAGCCTTATAGATATTTTCTATATTTTCAATACTAAAATTAGATACACCAATAGACTTAATTAATCCCTTATTATATAAGTCTATCATAGCTTTCCAAGCTTCTATATTCCCTTTATCGCAGTTTTCTCCTACATTTGACCAAGGCCATGGAGCATGTATTAAATATAGATCTATATAATCTAAGTCTAATTTATTTAATGATTCATAAAAATACTTAATTGTATCATCATAGTTTTTAATATCAGAAGGTAGTTTAGTAGTAATAAATAATTCTTCTCTTTTAATATTACTATCTTTAATAGCCTTACCTACTGATTCTTCATTATAATAAATATAAGCAGTATCTATGTGTCTATATCCAGCTTCAAGAGCCCATTTAACACTATTATAAGCAACTTCTCCTTCTTCCACTTGCCAGGTACCAAAACCTATTTTTGGTATTTTAATACCATTGCTTAAAACAAAATATTCCATGTGTTACCTCCACATCTTTTATATAATAAAATACCCTAAAAATCAAGAATTATGATATAATTAAAAAAAGCGGAGGTTTAAAATGAAGTTTTTAATTACTGGGTTTGTCCCATTCTCTAATAATGAAATTAATCCATCTGAATTAGTATTAAAAGAATTAAGTAATAAGTATTCTACTTTATTATTACCTGTAAGCTATGATAAAGCTCCTGCATTACTAAAAAAGGCTATATTAAAGGAAAAACCTGATATCATTATATCTTTAGGTTTAGCAGCTAATAGACCTAAAATAAGTCTAGAAATAATAGGTATTAATTATAAAGGAGCTAGTATTCCTGATAATGATGGTATCCTTATAAAAGGTGAAAAGATAGATGATACTTTATCAGATGGTATAATTACTGAACTAGATATTAATAGCTTAGTCGATACTTTAAAAAATAATAATATTGATAGTTATGTATCTACTACTGCTGGCACTTATATTTGTAATTTAGTATATTTTACAGCCCTAAATTACACAAAAAAGAGCTTATTTATTCATCTACCTAACTTAGATAATTCTTCATTAGAAGATGATATTAAAGCTCTAAATTTAATAATTGATAAAATTAATGATGGTAGCTAATTGCTACCATTTTATATTTATTTCTTAGAATTTTATTTAGCTAAATAAATTACTACTTTCTCATCTAAGTAATTATCAGCATCTATATCTATATTATTCCAACTAGACTCATTGCCACCATAATATATAATAGCTGTCGAATTGTAAATTCCAAGCGCAGATTCGCCTATGCTTATTATACTTTTAGGAATATATATTTTATTAAAACATGTATTATAAAATAAGTAATCGGGGATTCTTTTTAAACCTTTTGACAAACTTATTTCTTCTAAATGGCAATCACTAAACGCATATATTCCTATATTTGTTACGCTATCTGGAATTATAATTTCTGATAAATTACGACAACTAATAAAAGCATAACTTTTTATACTTTTTAGTCCTCTAGGTAAATTAATCTTTTCTAAAGATCTACATTCAGAAAAAGTATATGCATTAATAACCTCTAAATTTTTAGGTAATTTTACAGTTTGTAAAGAACTACAACTTTCAAAAGCATAGAATTCTATAGATGTTACACTATCAGGAATGGAAATTCTTTTTAAAGATTCACATGAAGCAAATGCAAAAGGCCCTATACTTGTTACACTATTTGGAATTTTTATATTTTTTAACTTAGTACAATGCCAAAAAGCTTGAGCTGGGATATTTGTTAGATTATTTGATAAAGTTACTTCTTTTAACGAAGTGCATCCAGTAAAAGTATATTCTCCCATTTCAATTACAGTATTTGGTATTATTATATTTTGAAGAGATGAACAACGATTAAAAGCAAAAGGTCCTATATATTTTATACCTTCAGCTATGCTTACACTCTTTAAAGATGTGCAATCTAAAAAAGCATAAATTCCTATACTTGTTACACTATTTGGAATAACTATGCTACTCAAAATTTCAAAATTAGAAAATGCATTATTCCAAATGCCATAATTATTACCTTCTATAGAATTAGGCAATATCAAGTCACTTGATGTGCCATTATATCCCAAAAGATAATATTCCTTTGAATTGTGATCTGCATAGATAATAAATCCATCATTTGTAGTTTTAATATAACTTTCTTCTAATAATCCATATACATGCTTTGGATAAAATATACCTTGTTCTAATGTAGGTATAGTTATTTCAAATTTAGATAAATTCTTCACTTCTATCAGTTTAAAACATTCATGAAAGGCATAGTCATCTAGATTTATAACACTATCAGGAATTGTTATACTAATTAATGAAGTACAACTATCAAAAGCACTTTCTTCAACAATCTTTATAGTATTTGGTAATTCGAGAGTAATAATATTACTAGAAGCAAAAGCAGCTTCACCTATTTCTTCAACACCTTCAGGTATAGATAAAGTTTTGTGATAAAAATTAGCATAGAAAAATGCATTTTCACCTATTGTTTTAAGAGTACTAGGTAATTCAACACCATAATAGTGTTCTATCCTATAACCACTAGCATAAATACTTGTTATACCTTCAGATAATATTAAATATACTCCTTTATATTTATCAATGTTACGTATCTTAGATTTAACTTTACTTAAATTTACTTCTCCATTATCAATAACAGTTACTTCAATAATATCATTTTCTAAAATTCTTTTTTTAATTTCCATAAATATTTACCTCACAAATCGATTATAATATTTATTTTTATAGATAATTCTTTCTTAATCCTTAACCTTTATAATATCTCTATACTTAATCTTAACAATAATTCTTTTACCTGTGTGATCATATAATCTTATAGTAGGTACACAGACAAGTCCTTCAATTTGACTTTCAGGCTCTATAATTGATGATCTATTATTTTTAACATAATCTAGGCCTTCTTGCAAATTATTTATCTCCCACATTGGTACAAAATCGATATTTAATTCTTCAAAAATACTTTTAGCAACATATCTATCTAAATAAATACCATCAACCGATATATCAAACCCAATTAATCTTTCAGGACCTTTATAAGCACCTGCTTGAATTTTACCACCATAGCCTTCCATAAATAAGAAAACTTCTTTTTCACCAAATTTTTGTTCGAACCAAACTTCTATATCTTTAAAAGTTTCATTTAAAACAGCTTTTAATTCTTTTGGAAGCTCTGCTTTATCAGTTCTACCTGCAAAACTAACTTTATGTCCATCCCAGTAAACTCTTACATTAGTTCCATCTACTTTTTCACTTGCTAACCATTTATTATCTTTTAAATAATCAACAATTGGATTATAAAATTCCCTCTTAAATAACTTACTTTCATTATCAAACTTATATAATGTTTCAATCTTATGATATTCTTTCATATATTAACACTCCTCTTATAATCTTAATTTTTACCATAATCCATATACCCTAATCATATAAATATAATATTAACCACGCAGGTTTATTATAGCATATATAAATTCTTTTGTATAGATAATTTTTTGTTTTTTAAGCTTATAAGTTATTGTAATTGAAAAAGAAAAAGGTCCTAAGGACCTTTTATATCTTTAAATTATTCAATGATTTCAGTAACTGAACCAGCACCAACAGTACGGCCACCTTCACGGATTGAGAATTTAGTACCATTTTCAATAGCGATTGGGTGAATTAATTCAACTGTCATAACTGTGTTGTCACCAGGCATTACCATTTCTGTACCTGGTTCAAGGTTAATAATACCTGTAACGTCAGTAGTACGGAAATAGAATTGAGGACGATAACCTGAGAAGAATGCTGTATGACGGCCACCTTCTTCTTTAGTTAATACGTAAACTTGAGCCTTGAATTTTTTATGAGGTGATACTGATTTTGGTTTAGCTAATACTTGACCACGTTGAACTTGATCACGAGAAATACCACGTAATAATACACCGATATTATCACCAGCTTCAGCTTGGTCTAATAATTTTCTAAACATTTCAACACCAGTAACTGTAGTAGTTTGAGTGTCGCTGATACCAACGATTTCTACTTCATCACCTACTTTAACAGTACCACGTTCAACACGTCCAGTAACAACTGTACCACGACCTGTGATAGTGAATACTTCTTCGATAGGTAATAAGAATGGTTTTTCAGTTTCACGAACTGGAGTTAAGATATATTCATCAACTGTAGCCATTAATTCTTCAACTTTAGCAACCCAAGTAGGTTCACCATTTAAAGCACCTAAAGCTGAACCACGGATGATTGGAGTGTCATCGCCAGGGAAACCATACTCAGATAATAATTCACGAGTATCCATTTCTACTAAATCGATTAATTCTTCATCATCAACCATATCGCATTTATTTAAGAATACAACGATACGAGGTACACCAACTTGACGAGCAAGTAAGATATGTTCACGAGTTTGAGCCATAGGACCATCAGTAGCTGCAATAACTAAGATAGCACCATCCATTTGAGCAGCACCAGTGATCATGTTCTTTACATAATCGGCATGTCCTGGGCAGTCAACGTGAGCATAGTGACGATTTTCAGTTTCATACTCAACGTGAGCTGAGTTAATAGTAATACCACGTTCTTTTTCTTCTGGTGCAGCATCGATTGCATCATAAGCCATAGATTTAGCTAAACCTTTTTTTGCTAAAACGCTAGTGATAGCTGCAGTTAAAGTTGTTTTACCATGATCTACGTGACCAATGGTACCGATATTAACATGTGGTTTTGAACGTACAAATTTTTCCTTTGCCATTTTATTTTTTTCTCCTTTTAGTTATTAAAATTACCTTATTTTTTAACCAATAAATATTTTACATTAATTGATAGGTAAAATCAAGTAAAACCCTTATTTTATCCTCTAGTCTTGATAATTTCTTCTTGAATATTTTTAGGACACGCTTCATAGTGATGTGTCTGCATTGTGAAATTACCACGA
This sequence comes from uncultured Anaeroplasmataceae bacterium, assembly GCA_964547945.1. Taxonomy (GTDB): domain Bacteria; phylum Bacillota_I; class Bacilli_A; order Acholeplasmatales; family Anaeroplasmataceae; genus CALUXS01. The sequence continues at coordinate 21,091 of CAZJPL010000015.1, read as the reverse complement.
CCTTGTGAATTTGAACGTAAAGTAGTAGCATAACCAAACATTTCTGCTAGAGGTACATATGCTCTAATTTTTACACCATTTCCACGTTTTTCTTGTGAATCTAGACGACCACGACGACTAGTTAAGTCACCGATAACATTACCCATATATTCTTCAGGAACTGTTACGTCTACTTCCATAATAGGTTCTAATAATACTGGTTTACATTTTTCTTTAGCTGCTTTTAAAGCGATACTTGCAGCTACTTTAAATGCCATTTCAGATGAGTCTACTTCATGGTATGAACCATCAAATAAAGTAGCTTTGATATCTATTAATGGATAACCAGCTAAAATACCATTAGGTAATGCTTCTTGCACACCTTTATCAACAACTGGGATGTATTCACGAGGAATAACACCACCAACGATATTATCAACAAATTCATATCCTTTTTCTGGATTTGGTTCAAATTTAATCCAAACATGACCATATTGACCACGACCACCAGATTGACGGATGAATTTACCTTCACAATCACCAGCTTGAGTAATTGTTTCACGATATGATACTTGAGGAGCACCAACATTAGCTAATACGTTAAATTCTCTCTTCATTCTATCAACGATGATATCTAAGTGTAATTCACCCATACCAGCAATGATAGTTTGACCAGTTTCAGAATCAGTATAAGTTTTAAATGTTGGATCTTCTTCTGCTAACTTTAATAAAGCAGCAGTCATTTTTTCTTGATCAGCTTTAGTTTTAGGTTCAACAGCAACACTAATAACTGGTTCTGGGAATACCATCTTTTCAAGGATGAATTCACCTTTTTCATCAGTTAAAGTATCACCAGTTGTAGTATTTTTGAAACCAACAGCTGCAGCTATATCACCAGAATAAACTTCTTTAATTTCTTCACGGTGATTAGCATGCATTTGCATGATACGACCTAATCTTTCTTTTATATTTTTAGTTGTATTTTTAACATATGATCCTGATTGACATTTACCAGAATATACTCTAAAGTAAGTTAATTTACCAACAAATGGATCAGTAACAACTTTAAATGCTAAGGCAGCAAACTCACCATTATCATCTGATTTTAATGTGAATGTTGAGCCATCTTCTTTGTGAGCTACAACATCTTTAACATCAAGTGGGCTAGGTAAGTAATCAATAACTGCATCTAACATTCTCTTAACACCCATGTTTTTGAATGCTGAACCACATAATACAGGGAAGAATTCAACTGATAATGTAGCTTTACGAATTACTTCTTTAATCTTTTCAACTGAAATTTCTTCACCTTCAAGATATAACATAGCTAATTCATCATCAAATTGAGATAAAGTATCAATTAATTCTTCTCTTTTTAATTGACAAACATCAACTAAATCAGCAGGAATTTCTACTTCTTTATAATTTTCATGTTGTTCACCATCATAAACATAAGCTTTCATAGTTACTAAATCAACATGACCTTTAAATTGATCTTCTGCACCAATAGGCCATTGAATAGCAGCTGCAGTAGCACCTAAACGTTCATGAATAGTTTTTACTGAATATTCAAAATCAGCACCTATTTTATCCATTTTATTAACAAAAACGATACGAGGAACTTCATAATCAGTAGCTTGACGCCATACAGTTTCAGTTTGAGGTTCAACACCAGCTTGACCATCTAATACAGTAACTGCACCATCAAGAACTCTTAGAGAACGTTGAACTTCAACAGTGAAGTCTACGTGTCCTGGAGTATCTATAATATTAACACGATAATCGCCCCAAATAGCTGTAGTTGCTGCTGAAGTAATAGTAATACCACGTTCTATTTCTTGAGCCATCCAGTCCATTGTTGAAGCACCATCATGTGTTTCACCAATTTTATGGATTTTTTTAGTGTGAAATAAGATACGTTCTGTAGTAGTAGTTTTACCAGCATCAATATGAGCCATGATACCAATATTACGTGTCTTTTCTAAAGAAAATTGTCTTGGCATAATCTAGATCTCTCCTAATTAAAATTACCAACGATAATGTGCAAAAGCCTTATTAGCTTCAGCCATTCTATGAGTGTCTTCTTTTTTCTTGAATGCTTGACCAGTACCATTAGCTGCATCTATGATTTCTTTAGCTAATTTTTCTTCCATAGTCTTGTCATTTCTTAATCTAGCATATTTAACTAACCATCTTAAAGCTAAAGTTTGTCTTCTTTCAGGACGTACTTCAATAGGTACTTGATAGTTTTGACCACCTATACGACGGCTTTTTACTTCTAATACTGGTTTAAGATTTTCAATTGCTTTATTGAATACTTCTAAAGCATCAGAACCAGTTTGTTTACTAACGCGTTCTAAAGCGTTATAGAATATAGTTTGTGCTGTTCCTTTTTTTCCTTCTAACATAATTGCGTTAATTGCTCTAGTAACAACTTTTGAATTATATATTGGATCAGGAAGCACATCTCTTTTTGCAATATGACCCTTACGAGGCATCTTCTCTTCCTCCTTATTTCTAATATATATTATTTATTACTTTTGTTTTGGTCTCTTAGCACCATATTTAGAACGGCCTTGCTTACGATTAGCAACACCAGTAGTATCTAAGGCACCACGAATTATATGATAACGTACACCTGGTAAGTCTTTAACACGACCACCACGGATAAGTACTGTACTATGTTCTTGTAAGCTGTGACCAATACCTGGAATATAAGCTGTTACTTCAACGCCATTAGTTAAACGAACACGGGCATATTTACGTAATGCTGAATTAGGTTTTTTAGGTGTCATAGTAGTAACACGAGTACAAACACCACGTTTTTGTGGAGAAGGTAAATTCTTATATTTCTTATCTAAAGAATTGTAGCTAATACCAAGAGATGGTGATTTAGACTTTGTTACCTTATTTTTTCTTCCTTTACGTACTAATTGTTCAATAGTTGGCATATTTTCTCCTTTCTAAAAATAAAACATAAGAATGTTTCTTTTTTCAACAAGCGTATTATACTATGTAAAAATTACTTGTCAACTAAAAAAAGACAAAAAAAATCAAAAAATAAATTAAATTAAGAAACACCGTAAACGTGTAAATTAAAAACTATTGTATTTGCTTATTAATAGCCTTTTTATTATATGACGTTTTCATATTATTTTTAATCATTTTAATTTTAATAATTATAAGTTGAATTTAAATCTCTAATATACTATAATTTGTCTAGCCCGTCCTCTTAGTTAAATGGATATAACGAGACCCTCCTAAGGTCTAATTGCTAGTTCGATTCTAGCAGAGGATGCCATATAACTAAAAAACTTAATGAGCTAGTCGCCTAGCTCATTTTTTATATTCTATATTAAAATAATCAAGATATACTTTAAACTTATCTTGAGCACTTAAACAAGTATCTCTTAAATACCCGCGTTCTTTATTCCACTCTTGTAGACCACGATAATAAAACATTTTAAGTTCTTCATCAATAACAAATGGAACAATATCATATTTTAGACATTCTTTAAAAAGTAATAATCTACCTATACGTCCATTACCATCTTGAAATGGGTGAATACGTTCAAACTTATAATGAAAATCTAAAAGATCATCAAAAGTTTTTTCTCCCTTCGAATTATACTCTAAAAGTAGTTCTTTCATTTTTATAGCTACTTCTTCTGGGCTTATAGTCTCCATGCTGCCTATAGTATTAGCTATCTTTTTATAACCACCAACAATAAACCAATCTTTTCTTGAATCTGTAGTTCCATTTTTTAATGTATAGTGTAATTGTTTAATAAAGGTTTCAGTAATTACCTTTTTAGCATTATCAATAATCATATCTATACATTTAAAATGGTTAGCTGTCTCGACAATATCATCAACTTT
>CAZJPL010000015.1:0-17133 GCA_964547945.1 uncultured Anaeroplasmataceae bacterium | reverse complement strand
TAATCATATCTATACATTTAAAATGGTTAGCTGTCTCGACAATATCATCAACTTTAATTACTTCACCATCAAAATAAATACTATTTGTATCATAGATATAAGAAACTTGTTCATGTGTTAACTTATTTCCTTCTATGTGATTAGAATTATATGTAAAATCTATCTGTATCTTATGATATATTCTACCTGATAATTTAGAACTCTTTTCTTCTATAAGCCAATCTAGAAGAGTAATAGGTTTATTAATCATCTATAATATCTCTCCTGTAGCTTTATTGTCCTATTAATACATTTATTCTTTTCTCAATTATATCTATTAATCTTATCTTTAAATTATCAGGTAAATAACTATCATTACACATATTAATATAAATATCTTTTAAAGATATAATCTTTTGAATTATTTTATTAGCAGCTGACATATTAATACCCACTTCATCAGCAAACACCAAAAAGTCTTTTTTGCGAATATTAGTTTTCTTACCATTTATAGCTAAGGCAAACTCTTCATTATCTTCAGGCAATATTGCATTTACGGGTAATAAATCATAGGCAGGAGCTAATATGTATTTTTGACTACCAGGATTATCTTCTATTAAAGAAAAGTTCTTAAGATGCATATCTGAATTACCTACAACATAACTAAATACTAATCTTAAAAATAATTCAGACATATCAAAACTTATTCTACTTGAATATTTATTAATTACTTTAGCACAACGCTCATAAGAACCTTTATATTTATCTTCGGTAAGTCTAAATTCTAACTGACAAAAATCTTCCATAGCATAAATATTACCATTATCTCTATCTATTCTTTTAGTAATATATGCATAACCATCATCAAGTTTTATAAGACCAAATGGTACAGTTTTAATACCAGTTTCTTTAGCCATATTCATAATTAAATACTCAGCTTCTGGCATAGCTTCATAATCTTCTATTTGAGGTTTTAATATATAACCTATAGGATAATTAGATAAAGTTAAACGTAGTATATTATCATCTGTAAAATGAAGAGACAACTTCTTTTGTACACCAGGAACTGTAAAACCTTTACTCGTACTTTCTTTAGCTATTTCTAAAAGATTAATATTAGAAATATCAATAATAGGAAATGTTGTCTTACCAAAAAACTTTTTAACACATTTATTATGCCAACAATTTTGTTTTTCTTCTACACTTGCAGTATCACTTATAGGTTTATTACAGTATAAACATTTCATATTTTTTCACCTCTAATACTTACTGCTCCTATAGGATCCTTACATGCTACAAGTAAAATACCAAATCTATCTCTAGGATTAAGCTTAAAATTATGAGTAACAATATCTAATAACCAACCCTCAGGTATTAAACCATCAAAGAATGGAAATAAATTTTTAGACACATATGGAGATTCTTGTTTAGGCATAGTTAGACTAATAGCAGGATTACTTGATTCATTTAAATAATTATCATCATATTTAAATGAATAACCTTCATCAGTTTCTTTTAATATGCCAGCAAATGCTTCTCTAACATATACATAAGCTACTCGGAATACATCACTCATCTTTTTCTATCCTCCCTGGTATAGCTTCCATTCCAAACATAGCAAGAGCCTGATTTACTTTATCAAGTCTAACAGTCTTTTTACCTTGTTCTAATTCTCTAACAAATCTTAATCCAAGACCAGATCTCATCGCAAACTCCTCTTGAGTAAGTCCCAATTTCTTTCTATTCTCTTTAACATATTTACCAATTACATTCATACCTATATATTATACCCTTTAAGATATTTTGTCAAAAATATAATATTCAAATTATATCATTTAGGGTATATTATAATTATTACTTTATACAATTATACTTGAAAAGTTGTAATTTGCTAATTAACATTTTACTTAAATTAATTTAACTAAAATCTATTTGACTAAAATGAATTTGAGTGATATACTTTGATTAGAAAGGAACGATATTATGTTTATAGGTAGAACAAAAGAATTACATGAATTAACCGAAAAACTAAATAACGATAGGTTTGAATCTATACTACTTTATGGTCGTAGACGAATAGGTAAAACTGAACTTATTAAAGAGGCGGCTAAATCATTCAATGGCACTTATATTTATTATGAATGTAAACGTAGTCTTTTAGGAGATAATATAGAAGGATTTAATACTACTTTGAAAAGAGTATTCAACATTAACTTCTCTTTTCAAAATATTAAAGACGCTCTTAATTATGTTTTTGAATATTCAAAAAATAATAAAATCTTACTAGTTATTGATGAGTTCCCATATTTATGGGAAACATTACCTATAATAGTGTCTGATATACGTGATTTAATAGATGAATATAAATCTCAAACTAATATGAAATTTATATTATCTGGTTCTTATGTTGATGTCATGAAAAATTTAAATGATGGTCATAGTGAAACATATGGTAGATTTACAAGTATTATTCCTTTAAAGGCTTTTGATTATTACGATTCTTCTTTATTTTATCCTAATTATAGTAACGAAGATAAAATATTAATGTATTCTATTTTCGGTGGAATAGCTTTCTTCAATTCTTTAATAGATAATACTAAATCAGCTTTAGAAAATATTAAAAAATTAATCATCGAACCCAATTCAATTTTACAATTAGAAATAGAATATACTATAGCTGCCGAAACTAATAAAATACCCGCAGTTAACAGTGTTATTGAATTAATTAGTAGAGGAATTATCAAATACACTGATATAGCTAATAACTTATCTAGTAAAAATACCTCTAAAGTTAACCCCGATTATTTAATTAAAAAATTATTAGATTTAGAAATTATAGAAAAAGTTGTCCCAATAAATGAAAAAGAAAATAAAAAGAAAATATTTTATCGTTTTCATGATAATTTAATGGAATTTTATTATCGCTATATCTATCGCAATAAAAATATGAATACTATATTATCAGCAGACGATTTTTATAAAGAAATAATTGAAGATGATTTAAAAACTAAATATATACCTAAAAAATTTGAAAACATTAGTAAAGAATTCTTAATAAGATTAAATAAGACTCATAAAATTAATCCTTTAATATACGAAATAGGTACTTATTCTTTTGATGATTCTAGAAAAAAAATTAATCGTCAATTTGATGTTGTTACATTAGATAAAATAGGTTATATATCATATGAATGTAAATATAGTGATAATCCTATAGATAACTCAGTTATTAATGAAGAGGAATATCAAAAAATAGCATCTAATTTGTCTTTTTATAAACTAGGCTTTATATCTAAAAGTGGATTTACTAATAATATAGATAATACTAAATATAATTTATTTAGTTTAGATGATTTTTATACATTTTAATAATAGCAATAAGGCAAGACTCAACTAAGAATCTTGCCTCTTTTAATCATTATATATTGTTCGATATAAGAAACTATTAAATGTACTACCATACCAAACCCAAACATTAATATGATTACATTCATACTAAATTCAATATTACCACCAAGATATAATATAAAGAATATTCCATAATAAATTATATTGATAATAATTGAATTAATCGCATTATAATAAGTCTTACCTAATCCTATAAATATATTATCGACTATATTTGTTAAACTATAAGCTATATAAAATGGGAATAGTTTGATAGTAATATCAAAAATAGTTTTATAATTATCTAATCTTTCTATATACTGATAAAACAAAGACCATAAAGGTATGGAAACAATCCATATTAATATAACGAATATGGTTATTAAATAGTAATTGCTTTGTTTGATCTTTTTATAATCACTACTATCTTTTTTAATTATTTCTCCTAAAGCCGAGATAGGAATTAATAAATATCCCCAAATAAAGTTATTAGCCGTCCAATAGTTTCCTTGTTCAGCAACCATATTTACCATTTTGACCACCATAACAGCATATATTATATTATCTAGAAATATTTGCATCCCCGAAAATAAACCCGTTTTTAAATATTCCAAAAAGCCTTTAATGTCTGTTCTATTAATTAAACTAGGTTTTATTGCTTTATTAACAATTAGTAACGCTAATGACATAATACTTATAATCGAATTAATTAATATATTAGAATACGCTACGCCTATAACTCCATACATAGGTATCAAGATATAATCAGATATTATTAATAGTATAGCATTAGTAATAAGTAATATATAAACGTTACTTTGTTTACCTAATATTATAAATATAACATTTGATATAGAGTATATTATACTAACTATAAAAGCTATAGTTTCTAATTTTAAATAATTTGATACTAGATTTATATCTATATCATTGCTATTCATAGAGCTTACTAAATTACTAGCATAAATAAATACAACTAGTTGAAATATCAAATATATTATCACTATTATTAAAGATAATTTAAAGACTAACTTAGAAAAAATGCCATCATCCTTATTTATCTTATTAAAAACGGAGTATAAAGGAACAACCAAAAATGCCAATAAAGTTTCATTTATTAAATCAAACCATTCCATTTGACCTATTACATCTATCCCATCTGTTGATGTGGTCACTGATACTAAATAAGTTCTAATCGTTTGATATACTGCTGGTATTAAAGCAGTCAAACATAAAGCTATAAATATAGACCAATTAAATAATTTTAAATCCTTAAATTTATTCTTGATCACTTCCATCTTCCATTAACTCCCTAATCTTATCCTCTTTTAAATCTACCCAAATTTCACAAAATTTAAACCATTCATACTCCTTTTCGTAACTTTCATCACTCTTATTAAGTTTATTAAGTTTATCTTTTATTACCATTCTTATCTTACTGGCAAAATCTTTTTTAAAGCCTTCATCCGGATCATATATTTCAATTAATTCCATTAGTTCTTTTAATAATACTTCATTCTTCCTAAAACGATCTCCTACTTGACAGCAAGTTAAGAATACATCTATAAAATCATAATATTCCTCCCCTATAAAACAATTATTCCAATTAACAATACCTACGACATTATCGCCATTAAAAATAACACTTGATGGAATCAAATTACCATGAACATATACTTTATTAGTCAATATTTTTTTTGCTAAAGTATTAATGTTTTTTAGCTCTAATATAATATTTTTCACTCTTTTAAAAGAGATGTTATAAATCGATTTTTCTATTACACCCGAAATTAAAGAGAAAATATCTATTCCATTATCATTAATTTTAATTATTTGAGGAACTTTATTATAATTTAAATTTGACATATAAGATAAGAACTCATATTCAACTTTATTACCGAAATGTTTTCTTTTAATCTTACCATTTTCAACACGATAAAGATTAATATCTTGTTCTTTTTTATACGTAAGAATAACTTCATCTAATTGTTGATCTAATTTATATAATAATTCTTTCATTTCTTTTGGAAAATCAATTTCTTCTTCTATTTTATAATTAGCTATTGATACTATAGTAGTTATACCATCTTTTAATAATCCATTGCTTTCTAATTTCACATGCGTTAATTTATCTCGCTTATCCATTTTAAAATATTTTATTACTTTTTGATTTAAGAAAATAGCTTTGTCTAGTAAATATTTCGCCACTTCTTCATATTCACTATAATATTTTAACGAATAATTAAGCAATACTGTTAAAAGTGGATTAATAAAATAAGACTTTTCTTTTGATAATAAGCCTAAATTTATTTTATTTAAATCTATTTTTTCAATCTTTTCAAATAAACCATTTAAGAATCCAATATTACTCAATAAAATTTTGATAATATCATCTTTATTGAAAACATCAAAAGTATATCTAGTTAGTTTTCTAATTAAGGCTTCTGTAGGGAACAATATATTAAACTCTTCACATTTTGTATTATCAACCAATAATCTAATAATTTTTTTAGAAAGTTCTAACTTAAAATCTGAACGAATCAGTAAACCTTGATTAAATACTATTTGTTGAGTCATTAAATCTAATTGAATCAAACCTTCTCTTATCAAGAAACATAGTCCATTGATTGAATCATATTCCATAATATAATCAATTATATTTTTGTCAAATTCATCATACTTGAATAATATGCTTATACCTTCTGTATTTTGCCTAAACAATCTTTCATATTCTTCTATCTTATCAATGTAAGCAACATATTTTATCCCATCTGGAATAAACTCCAACTTATCATTTGTGTAGCCTTCTATCAAAGATACAAAAGGAACTCTCAATATTTCTTCTAAACATATGATTTCTTCTGCCTTAAAAGATCTATTATTATTCTTAGCAGCACTAAAATTTCCCTTATTTTTTCTATAATATTCTTCCGGATTTTCATTAGGATATAACCTAGAAATCATTTCAATAAATAACTTGCGTTCGTTACCAAATTTATTTTTTACAACATTTTCAAATTTTGTATTAGAGATTTTATACTTCATTATTTTATCTCTCCTTTCACCTATTATTATAGGTAACAAGTAAAATAAATACAATACTGAATTGTCATAAAATATATATCTTGTTGTCAAATATGAAAACCACGTTTTTTCATCCAAGTATCTTCAAAAGACTTTTTTTGATAACTATCAAATATCGTCAAACATCTTAATAAAATAATTTCATTTTATTAACAATTCTTTTAACGCCATTATCCGCCATCAACATATCTTTTATATTTGTTTGAAAGTAGCCAATAAAAAAGAGCTGTGAAAAGGGTTGTAGACTTTACTTCCTTCGCAGCTTCATTTGTTATTCAAATGCTTTTTATTTTTTTAATAGAATTAATATAGATGGATATATAATTACGCACATTTATAATTTGAACCATCATAACCTAATATTTCATAAACTTTATTAAACCCTTATATTAGTTATTATATGATATAGTAGTCCCCTCTATAGTAGACATATCAAGTGTTAATGTATAATTAACAATATTTTTTGTCTTAGTTAAACCATTTATCTCTTCTAATGTTACAACAGGAAAATTATTTTCATTAACATCATAGACATTAATAGATAAAATATCATAAGTTTTTGTTCTAACCCTATTACCTCTTTTATAGCCCATACTTTGCAGTTTATCTTCTAATTCATGCTTGCTATATCCAAGATTAACTAAATCTGCCACTACTTTATCTATAGAATAAGCATAAGGTTTCAACTCTAATCTAACAAAATATATTTGTTCATTAGCTTTATCATTTAATTGAAATTTACTATTAATCGATATGTAGCTATTGGTTTTGTGTGTTGTTGATTTTACTTCAACAACTTTTTTATCACATACAATGTCATGAGTTCCATCATTTGGTCCTTGCCATGTTGCAGTTTTGTCTTTCTCATAAATGCATTTTAAAGCTATTAGTTCCGCTAATACATCAGTTATTAAATACTTCTTTTTAGCATCTCCAAACATATCTTTCCAATTATCAATCCAATTATACGGGTTAGATAATAAACTTTCTCTTTTTCTAATATCGATAAACTCTACTCCTACATAAATAAACTTATCTAAATCACCAGTTTCTACCATACTTAAATATAATACTTTAAAACTATCTCCATTATAATTCATAGTATTAGTTTTTAAAGAAATTCCAACAAATGATTCCTCAAATTCTCTTGTATCATCAAAAGGTATGGCAATAGCATAATTATCTAGTCCTCTATATAAATAGACAACATCATTTTCATTTTGGTATATTGGATATATTTTATTTGTTTCTAAAGCACAAAGTTTTAATACTTCATTCATCAAATCTAGCATACGCACCAACCTCAACACCACAAGCTTTAAATAAACCTTTTACATATTCTTCTACACTATTACCTACTACTGGATTATAATACTGACTTTTTGCAGTATTTTGAATTAATAATCTTCTAATTAGAGTTTGATTTCCGTTTTTTTTATTTAATATTTTTTGTGGCAAATATGATAAGTATTTAAAAATCGTTCTAGCCACATCAATATACATACCATCTCGTCCAGGTCTTTCAACAAAATTTAATATGTAATCAGTTGAGAAACCTTTAAGACAATTATAAGTCTTATTCAAATCTCCTTGATAACTTATATGTATATACCACCATAAAGTTGGTATGTATAACCTAACATTTTTACCATAAAAATATTCAGCATTGAATCCATGTCTTTCAAAAATTATATCTGGCACTACTTTTATACAAATATAACGCCAAAATCCATAGTTAGAAGCTATACCTTCATTAAATTCTAAAATATTATTAAAATAATCATAAATTTTAATTCCAAAATTTAAATCAAAATCATAATCATTCTTTACACCTTTTTCAGGTAATAAATCCAAAATATCTTCCCTAATTTTTTTATACTCTAAATTTAATTTATCATACCAATTTTCAGGTATTCCGTTTTCTTTAATTTTCTCAAATTCTTCTTGAGCTTTATTCCTATCTAACTCTTTGAATTCCATAATTAACATTCCTTATCAAAATAAGTTTTAACACTTTTTAATAATTCTTCATAACTATCATTGACTTTAAATCCTAATTTCTCATTAAAATATTTAATTACTAACAAAATGCTTCCTCTTTCACATTCTAAACTTAAATCAAATTTATTGTCACAAGTTTCACGGATTGACAAGATTAGCAAAACTAAAGCACTAGATAATACTTCATTTAAAAAATCTTTATTATATTCTTTACTGTTAGGGTTTAATAAGCCATACAATTTATGTTGCTTATTTAATAAAATTCTAACATTATCGCTATCAAAAGGATCTTCTGTTATATCAATAATATTGTTAATAGAAATATTCCAAAGCGGACCTTTAGAATCAGAAATTTCTTCTATTGGAAAAACCGATCCATTGCCTTCAATTAATATTTCCCACATTTTTTCTTCATATATAATCATACCAACTTCATTAGCATAAAAAGGTTTCCCATTTTTAGAACCAGTTTTTTCTATATAGAAAAATAATTTAAATGTTAGATTACTATTTATATTACTTAAAGGAATATTTTCTATAATTATTTCTTTATCAGTATCTTGATTAGTTATTTCACCTAATTTATAACTATTTATAAGTCTTTCTCTATTTCCTTTCCAAGATAATCCGATGCCAACAATAGCGTCACCATAACATAATCCAGTTTCTCCAAATAACAAATTGCAATTAATAATTTTCAAAAAAATATTTAAATATAATTTATCTTTTTTAGGATTCCAAGTTAATGATTCATCATCTAATTTAACCTCATTTTCATTACCAACGGCAACCTCTTTAATCTCAACTTGATTATCACCTTTATTGAAATAATATTTCCTAGAAAGTTTAATATTGAGCTTAGATAATAAATCATTATTAATTGTTTTAAATAAAGATGTACTACTTTTCATTAGTTATCTTCTCCTTTATTGATTAAGGCATCTACGGAAACAACATATTTATTATCTAATGGTGTTATAAGAAGTTCTAAAGTAAAGTTTTCTATTTCAGTAAATAAATTAGTTATTGTTAATTTATATGGCTTTTCTTTCTTAGTTTTATACCCTTTTATTCTATAAAGTTCAGAACCCAGCAATCTCTTTATTCTATTTTTATCAAAACTTTGATCTATAATATTGTTTTCTATCCCATAAGATTGTTTATTTTTACCAATAAAACAATCTATTATTTTCATTTCTTTAATTTCTATAGGAGATGTGAATGACATTTCTTCCCATTCGTCTAATGATATGGTTTTATTTCCAACATTAATATTTGTAGTGATTTTCATCATATAATTGGGTTGAAGAATAAAATTAATAATGTATTTCAAATTACCTTCATCATCAAAAGTATTAATTATTGAAACTTTATTTTTCTTAGATAATCTACCTATATCACCATCTGCAGGTGATTTAGTTCTTGAGGATGGCTTAGTTCCAAAATCTAATGGTGGTAATAATTTTTGACCAAAATGACTTTGAAGTTGGGTTGTATTAGATTCAATTTCAACTATTGTCTTATTTTTAAATTCTTTATCTAATTCATTTTTTATAAAACTACAAATCTTGTTATATGGTTTTATTTTTGATAATGCTGAATATCCTTCTACCTTACTACCTTTCTCCCACTTAGCATGATTACCAGCTTCCATACCTTTGAAAAAATTTCCAACATTTTCGCCTTCAAATTCACAAGAATCTTCTAAAACGAATATTCCTATTAAATATTTGTCATCTGGTACATCATATGTTCCAAAGTCAGTATTATTATAGTTAATAATCATTCCGGGTTTTCTTGTATAAAATAACAAACCTTGTTTATCACTATCATAATTAGAATCGACTATATATCTAGGTGATGGGTAATTGTCAGGTTTAATATTAATGTTTAACTCTAAATTATCAAAAACTTTATATCTAAAATACCCTAAAATTGTTTCTTGAGATTTTTTTCTTAAAGGAATAGGCAAATTATTAGCATCTTCTATTTCATTATTATAAAGTTTTTGAAGAGTATCATAAAACTTATCTAATACAATTTTATTATTATTGATTGCGACAACAATATATTTGCCATTATATTTAGGATTGTTAATTCTCGGAAAATACCATCTTTGAATAGCCATTTTTAAACATGAATTTATATTTCCTAACCAAAACCTACTTGGAGAATCTTCAGCATCATTATTACTATTAAGAAAATCTTCAATATTAACAAAAGGTATAATAACAACAGTCCCTGTTTCTTCATCTTTATATGGCTCAATCTTAAATATTTTTAAAAAATTAGAAATTTCCTTTTCATTATTGATTGGGCAAGAATCACCACTTTTATTTAAATCAGCAAAAAAAGCTATACCGCTTGTATTCTTGCCCAATATACATGTGTCTTTATTTTCATCTTGAATCAATGTTCCTACTAATTTTGAAACATATTTATTATTTTCAAATGTTCTAGAATAGTAAAAACACATACCATTACCATACCTATAATACACTGTTTTTCCAATACCATAGGAACCACCAGAATGTTTATTATCTTTACCAGTAAGAATATCATAAACCAAATTATATAAATTATTTGGTCCGTTTGTTTTATATGCTTCGCCTAATAATCCAGTCGTGTTTTTATCACTTATAGCTATAAAATCATATTCTAGTAATTTTTTATCTTTTAAAAGATTGTCTTTAATATATTTTTCTTTCTTTTCAAACACAAAATCGCATAATTCTTTTGTTCTAAATTTGTTGATAATAAAATTTATTCTAATGAACTCTTTAGTTTCTAAACAAGCGTCAGCACAATTTTGAACAACTTCTCTAACAAATAAATCGACCGGAGGAGTATAATTATCCATAATAGCTTTTAATACTTTGCTCCCTGTCCAAACAAATGATCCAAGTTTAATTTGTTTAATCTTCATCATCCGGTACCTCTACTTCATCATTTTCATAATTTAACTTAACTGTTACATAATTAGGATTTTCATCTAATTGTCCATAAGGAATATAAATATAATAACCAACTAAATGATTTTTCAAATTATAAGTATATAAAGGAGTTTTAGCTTTAGTCTTTTCATCTTTACCACTATCTTTATCAATGATATAAACTATTAAAAGAGGAGTATCATTAGATGCATATTTAATTCTTTTTTGTTTAAAGCTTAATTCTTTAGATGTTTGAAGTGTTTCAATGTCATATTTAGATAAATTAGAACAATCAATATCCATTAATCTATCACTAGGTGTCGCAATAACTTTAAGATTAATATATTTATTATCCACCTTATCTATATTCTCAACACTCGAACGTGTAACAGGATGAATTGTAATGTTAGATGTGTTCAACGTTACATCATTTATTTTCTTAGTTGCTAAGCTGCCTGCTATTACGGTAAAGTTTTTAATATAACCTTCATTATATTCCTTATCATACCACTCTTTTAAAGTTTCAATGTTCGAAAAAGTCGCTTCTTGATTAGGTATCTTAATATTAGCTAAATAATCCAATACTTTATTATAATCAACGTCAAACCACATAATTGCATTAGTGTTTTTAGTGATAAAAGGATTATTTAAAGAACATATTATAGACTTATCTATAGGACCTAAATTATCTAAAAAATTATAAGTCAATTCATAATTATCCTTTATAATTTCATCATCTCGATAAAATAGAGTAGTTTGAGAATTTTTATTATAAAAAGTGCATTCATACTCAATTGCTTTTTGCATTTTCTTTCTAGCTGTTAATACTAACAAACGATAATCAGGAAAATGATTTAATCTAGGGGCATATTCTCTAGGTGATAATCCTTTAGTCTCCATACTAGCTAATTCTTCTCTTAAATCATAGTCTAATTTGCTTAAACGCCTAAAACGGCTAATAGATTCTTGAGATAACCACAATCTAGGTAATAATTCATAATCCTTTCTATATCCAAACCATCTTCCCATTTGCATAAGTGTATCAGCTTGATTTGTCGTTCTCAAAAAATATGAGGTAGTTAAGCCATTTAATGTAAGACCTCTAGATAAAGTAGTACCACCAATTATTATAAATGCTGGTGATTTCTCTATTATTGGATCTTTCTTATCCGGGTAGATTATACGCATCATATAATCATTATTATTTATACTACAGTTATCTATACATAAATGAAGCCCTTCATTATAAGTTAATTGACCATCATCAGCAAATCGAATATGAGTTATTCCATATTTTAATAATTTTTTTATTTCTAATAAAAGTTCTTCAAATAATGGATAATCTTTAACAACATTTTCCTTTGAATATTCAGGAAGACTATTATTGAAATCTCTTATACTAAATTTTTCAGTTTCCCTAATATATAATTTTTCCAATTCTTTTAAAAAAATATCTTCTTCTATATTTGATAAATATTTTTCAATTGCCCGAGCTAAATCAAAATGTTTGCCAACTTTTTGAGATGTATGTACAAGCATACTAATAGGCATTTTTAACTTCCAGTATCTAATAACAGACACTGTGCATATGAACCACATTATTGCCTCTTTTAAGCTTTCAGGTATACTACCTTCTAATATTTTTTCATCTTCATTAATCTTTTCTATATTAGATTTTGGTATTTCATTTAAAATATTTAAGCCATTATTTGTACCAACTACCCCAAAGATTTCTTCAGGTCCAAAATATTCAATAGGTGTTTTTAATACGGTAATAAAATTTTTAGGGTATAATGTTCTATCTCCCGCTTCATTTAAAAGATTGGCATAAGGAGTTGCAGTATAACCAATATAATTCAAGCATTTATATGAGCTTGTTACTTCATCTTTCCTATTTTTACCAAATACTATATATTTAATATATCTAGAAATTGCTGTCTGTTCATTATAATCATCTACATTCTTAGTATTAACACTAGCTTGATCAGCCTCATCATCAATTAATAATATTTTTAGCTGTTTCTTACTTTGAGAATCAGCATTTAACCAATCTAATAAATTTTGAAGGCGTTTAGAATTTTTTAAACACACATTTAAATATCTTTTATTTGAACGTTCCCCCAATTGTAAATCTTGTAGTCTTTCAGGATATTCAGATTTAATATTTAAATTATCTAAATAATTAAATACTAGTGAACTATTTTCATCATTTAAATCATTTATTAATCTATCTCTGGTTTGTTTTCTAAGATTATCTATAGTTCCAGTCAATACAATAAAAAAGTTGTATCCATAGTCAGCAGCCATAGCTATTAATCCAGCCATATTGGCAGTTTTACCAGATTGTACATTACCTATTACCATTCCTCTAATAGGATTATCTACAGCTGTCACTTCTTCAAGTTGTGATAAGATTTTTTGTGATGTTTTTTCTATTCTTTCAATGCTTAAAGTTGAGTAATTAGGATTATTTATTAATTTATTTTTATATTTAACCCAACAACTACCTTCATTTGTTGGGGTAGCCATTATTGGCTTCTTAGGATCGCCTATATAACCAGGACTTGAATTTTCAAAAATATCTTTTTTAAATTCTACGAATTCATACCATGTTTCATAATCAATTGTCCAAAAATTATTTTCTTTTTGATTTTTTAAGAATTCTTTTAATCCTTCCTCATTTTCCTTACAAGCATATTTTATTTCTTCCCATGTTTTTTCCTTTTTTCTTGCATTATCTATCCATGAACTATATTGAATAAAATCTTCACTTAAAAATATCTTTGTGTTACTTTCCATAATCATATAACCTCGTCTTCTAAAACTAGATCACTTTGTTTTTCTTTATCTATAATTTCTTTCAAAGTAGTTTCATTAACTATAGGGTAAATTTTAAATTTATGAGTTCTTACTTTCTCTATACATATTTGAGATAAGTTTTCGTATAATAACTTTCTAAAAGCATCAACCACAGAATCTTGATTATTTTCAAATCGCATAAATATTCTTGTATCATTAATTCTTTGTGTTATTTTTACACTAGCATTACTCATTTGATTCATTAGATAATCGGCAAAATAACTTACATCTTTCATTTTTCCATTATAATAATCTCTTAATGAATAAAAATATTTCATAAATGTGTCATAATATATAGTCACTTTATATTTATCTACTTCATAATCATTATTTACATCAAAGAATTCTTCATATTTAGAATAATCATTAGTTTGACAAACAAAATAAGTACCAGTGTTACTTTTGCCACTAGTTCTATTAGCTTCTATACAGTCTCCTTTAGTTACATCTACAATAATTAATTCTTTTTTTATCGCACTCATACAAAATACCTCACAAAAAATCCCCATTTAAAAGTGTTTTTATTAATTCCATCATTACATCAACAACAATCGAATTACCAGCTTGTTTATATGTTTGGGCTTTAGAAACTACTATTTTAAAATCATCTGTATATCCCATTAATCTTAAACATTCTCGTTCAGTAAGCATTCTAACCTTACCAAATTCAGTAGAACCATCACTTGAATAATAATTATCTACACCAGCCCTATGTTTATTACCCATCGTTTTTAATAATGTTCTAGCTATTTCTTTATTAATTTCCGGTTTTTGATACCAAGTTTTAGTTCCTGTACTCATAACATACTTATATACTAAGGGTGATAAATAATATTTTTCATCAACAAAGCCAGGCTTTGATATTAATGAAATATTCCCTCTTTTATCAAAGTTGAAATATCCATAATCACAATTATCAATTAAGAAATCTGACATTTTATATTTAAGATTTATTGTTTTGGGAAACTCAAAGTTTTTAGAATCATCCTTATACCCAATAACAAACAATCTCTTTCTATTTTGTGGAATACCATAATCAACCGAATTTAAAACTTCAAATTTTATTTCATATCCCAAACTATTAAATATTTGACTTATTATATTCCAAGTCTTACCTTTATCATGTTTTAATAAATTCCTAACATTTTCATATATGAAAACTTTAGGTTCTATTTCTTTTATAAGTCTTGCAAACTCATAAAACAAAGTTCCTCTAACATCATCTAATCCAGCTTGGTAACCAACACTTGAAAAACTTTGACAAGGTGAACCACCGACTAATAAATCTACCTTTTTATAAAAATCGGTACCATCTAATAACTTTATATCTTGAAAAAATCTATTTTTCTCACATTCAGGATAATTAGCTAAATAAGTTTTTTCGACAAAATTAGTCTTTCTAGTAATTCTTGAATATAAATCTTCAACATAATTATGCTTTTCGTCTATTGTTTGAAGATTTTTAATATGTCTAAATTCTCGAGCATAATTAATATCTAGGTTGTCTCTTTCTCCATTATCACAAGCAAAGATTATCTCATGTGGAATATTTAATCTCCTAAATGCAAATTCAACCGAACCTATTCCACTAAATACGGTGGCTAATCTAATCTTATTCATTGAAATTAACCACCTTAAATATTTCATCTAGAATTGCTTCTAAAACATTAACAACTATAGAATTACCTGCCTGACGATATCTCCAAATATTATTAACTTGAGAATAATCATATGTATCTAAGAACCCCATTAATCTATAACATTCTCTATAAGATAATTGTCTAGCTACTCCTTGTTTACCTTCCCAAGTGCCGACATAAGCTCTCTTTAAAATCTCTTCATTATTAATTACTTTATCTAACTCTTCAAAAACAAAATCACCATTCCAATTAAATTGTTGATTGGCACGTTCCGTTCTAATAATTGGTTGGTTTATTCTAGCTCTACCATTTTTAGAATTTGTCACAAATTCAAAACCCTTTTGCCCCAAATAATGATTAACAGCTACCTCATCTTCTAAATAATCAAATAAAGTTGTTGTTAAAGGCTTTTTTGCAGGAAAATTAAAGTCAATATTTTCATCTCTAAACCCAACAACAAATAATCTTTTTCTATCCTGAGGAATGCCATAATCTTTAGCGTTTAAGACATCATCTTTTATCTTGTAATTTAAACTTTCAAAGATTTCTTTTAGTCTTGCCCAAGTATCACCTTTATTAATATTTTTCATACCCGGGACATTTTCATATACAAAAACTTTAGGTTTTATTTCATCCACTAACCTAACAAAATCATAAAATAGGGTCCCTCTGGCATCATCTAACCCTTTACGTCTTCCCATAATAGAAAAACTTTGACATGGTGACCCACCAACAAAAATATCAACTTTATCTCTATATTTTCTTCCATCTAAAAATCTAATATCTGAATACCATTTATCTTCAGAAATATCATAATTAGCAAAATAACTAGTCTTCATATTATTTACTTTTTTAGTAGAACGATATTTTTCATCTATAAAATCTTTTATATTTAAATCGGTATTAACCAATTTCTTCTCTTCATATTCTTCCAAAAGTTCTTCATAACTTTGTTCAAGTTCAATTTCTCCATTATCGCAAGCAAACACAATATCATAAGGAATGTTCTTCTTTAACAAAGCTTGTTCAAATGCCCCAATTCCACTAAAAACAGTTCCTATTTGAATATGTCTTTGTTTCATACTCATCACCACAAAATTTCTCTAATTTTTGTTTAATTGGTGCCAAAAAACCAATAAATAAAAAGTTAAACCTAGAGATTATTTTGTTGAATAACCAGCAAATATACTCCTAATACATTAATAGGTGGTTAAAACCTAACTTATATAGTGCAAATTAATGAAGACATT
>CAZJPL010000014.1:0-28819 GCA_964547945.1 uncultured Anaeroplasmataceae bacterium | reverse complement strand
ATGAGTTGTACAAGATACGTTTCCATCAGATATATAATTAGTGAAGCTGTGACCTATTGCTGATAATGTTATTACATCATTAACTAATACATCTTTACAAGTTTCAATTTCACAATATACTTTAATGGTTATAGATCCATCTTCTGTACAAGTTGCAGAAATAGTTTCTATATTTGTAATATAACTATGACCATTTGCTGAAATTATAAGTTTAGCGTAACTAACTTCTTCTTCATTTTCGTTAAAATACTTATCACATCTAGAACAGTAATAATGTTCTAGTAAGCCCTCTTTTGTACAAGTAGCAGCTGTTCCTTCATTATATACTAAATAATGACCAAGCTTAGATATATCAAAATCGAATTCTCCATTAACTTCAGTAAGAGAATTATCAGATTCTATTTTAAAGTAAGTATTACATGTAGAACAATATGCATATGCTATATTACCACTTTCAGTACATGAAGGGTCTTTATGTGAAACATAGATAAGATCGTGTATATGACTTCCACATACACTACAACTACTATTTTCATCATCTGTATTACATGCTTCATATTCAGTATATTCACATATATCACAAGAACGACTATGATATCCATTACCTGAATTTGTCCAATCTTCAGTTAATCCATGACTAGTAGAATTTACGTAATCACAATTTTCACATGTTTGATAATGATTATGTTCATCATAAGTGTAAACTTCACTATCATAAATATGTGTTTCACAAGTTTCTATATGACCACAAATTACACAAGTATGAGTTCCTTTTTCATCAACATATGACCAAGCATCATATTCATGTTTTTCACAAGTGCTTGTAGCACCACAAACACATGTGAGTGTATGTGATTTATGACTTGATTGACTGCTTTCTTCAATTTCACAATTATTATAGTTGTAACTATGGTTTGATCTAGAAGTTGTAAACTCTTCACATACACTACATACTTGCCAATGTTCATTACCTTCAAAAGTCCACACAAGAACGTGGTCTGCATATTCGATTATAAGGTCTTTATATTCAACTTCTTCTTTAGTTTCATCAAAATATTTCTCACATATAGAACAATAATAATGAGCTTTTAATCCGTATGATGTACAAGTAGGAGCTGTTTTTTCATTTAACTTTAACTCATCATGACCAAGTGCTCCTATTATAAAAGAATCAGTATTATTAAATTCTCCAGTAAGATCAACATTGCCTTCATTATCTATTTTAAAGTATGTATTACATGTAGAACATTGTGCATATGCTATATTACCACTTTCAGTACATGAAGGGTCTTTATGTGATGTGTAGATGAGAACATGTGTATGACTTCCACAAGTACTACAACTACTATACTCACCATCTGTATCACATTCTTCATATTCAGTATATCCACATGTATCACAAGAACGACTATGATAACCATTACCTAAATCTGTCCAATCTTCTTCATCTAATTTATGACTACTAGAATTTACATAATCGCACTTCTCGCATGTTTGATAATGATTCTCTTTATCAGATGTATAAGAATTATCATATTCATGAGAATTTTCATCAGAGTCACCACAAGTATCTGTATGTTTACAAATTATACAAGTACGAGTTCCTATTTCGCTGTCATATGACCAAGCACTATATTCATGTTCTTCACAAATATTTGTCGCTCCACAAGCACAAGTAGCTGTGTGTTTTCCATCACAACTTTCACAATTACCATAATCAACAAAACTATGGCTTACTTCATCTGTTTTAAAATCACAATTTTTACATTCTTGCCAATGAACATCTTTGTCTTTATCATAATCCCATTTAAGTTCATGTGCTATAGGGTTAGTTATAAGTTCTGTGAAACTTACTTCTTGATTTTCTTCATTAAAATACTTATCACATATAGGACAATAGTAATGAGAACTTAAACCAGAACTTGTACATGTAGCATCAATTGAAATTGGTTCATCAGTAAAGTCATGACCAAGTGCATCTATTTTGAAATATCCTTCGTTAACAGCATTTGCATCAACCTCAGTAAGGGTACCATCAGATTCTACTTTAAAGTATTTTTCACATTTTGAACAATATGCATAGGCAATATTCCCTTCACTTGTACAAGTAGGATCTTTATGTGATGTATACTCATAAGTATGACCTTCCATATAATCACATACTTCACAATAATGAATATTATTTAATCCTTCTTCCCAAGTGCCAGCAACCCAAGTGTGTTCTGTCACAACTTCATAATCACAATCCATACAATAACTAATATGAGTAGTTCCATCATAAACGTAGGCAATTCTATGTTCTTCATAACTTCTTACATAACCACAAAATTCACATACTACTGCATGATAGCTATCTTTACTATAACTATCTACATCATCTATAAGTGAAATCAAATCTACATGTTCATCATTAAAGCCTTCATGACTATGCATTTCATTAGTACATTCATCACCTTCAAAAAGTGTATAGTGTGATTGTGATATAACTTTACCACATGTATCATGTTGACACTTTTTATAATGATATAAACTAGTATTTATACCATCATCGTTAGAACTATCATAACTCCAGTCAGTATAGTCGTGTGTACCTATATAAACTTCTTTATTTGATTCTTCTCCATTTGTGTCTAAATAGATACAAGTATCATCATCGTAATAATCTGAAAAGAAATATGTGCCAGCATCATCACTAGAATTATATGCGTAATAACCTGATGTTACATGACCACTAGTATCTGCTAAAGTCACACTGATTTGTGCACCACTACTAAGTTCATTTATTACATAAATAACTTGATTAGATGTTAAATATACGTTATTAGAATTCTTAGAATCTTCAGCAGTTGTTTGTTGATAATTATCAATTATTTGAGGTGTACCGCTAACGCTAAAAGTACCACTTGCTACATAGACACCACCACCATTTATGGTTGCAGTATTGTCTGATATTGTACCATCTGACATAGCAAATGAGCCACCATCTATATATACACCTGCTCCATTACTTGCAGTATTATTTGATATTGTACCATCATACATCACAAATATACCTATAGACCCTCCATAATTAGCAACATAAACACCACCACCACCATTAGTAATTATACTTTCAAAGCTATTAGATCCATTATCCATAATTTGTGAGTTTTTATACATATAGAATATACCGGTACCAGCCACATATACACCTGCTCCATTACTTGCATAGTTATTACTAATTTTAGCAGTTTCACAGGTACACGTTTCATCAATACCTTCATTTGTAGTACAATCATTACATCCAATTGTAAACGTACCATCGTTGATATATACGCCACCACCATTAGCAGCTTCATTTTTTGAAATTGTACCACCTGTCATTATAAATTGACTATTAGAACGAATATATACTCCACCACCATTAGATATAGCTGTATTATAAGAAATTGTACCACCTGTCATAGTGAATATAGTATTGGAATTAATAATATAAACTCCACCACCATGATTATCTGCTGTATTGTAAGAAATTGTACCACCTGACATTGTGAAAGTACCATTACAGTATACACCGCCACCATTTGTAGTTGCTGAATTACCATCTTCAATACTAGTACCACCGATTGTACCACCAGACATTATGAATGTTCCTGTATTTATATATACACCGCCACCATTTGATGCTTTGTTTTCACTTATTGTACCAGCTTCCATAGTGAATGCTTCATCTATAGCATTAGAAATATAAACACCGCCGCCAGTATACATAGTTGTATTATCACTGATAGTACCACCTAACATTGTAAAAGTACCATGAACTGAATTAGAGTCAGTATTATTAGCAGTTGTAGAAACTCCACCACCATATATTATGCCATTGTTGTTAGAAATGGAACCACCAGACATAATAAATGTAGCGCCATATGCACTAACTCCACCACCTTCACCAGCTGAATAGTTTCCTTTAATAGTGGCATTATCGTACATATAAAAACTACTTGTTGTATAGGTACCACTATATGTTACATATACGCCACCACCTCTAGCAAAAGAACCAGTTGCCGTATTACCTATTATAGTACCTCCATACATATGAAATGTACCATTTACATATATGCCACCGCCATAGTGTCTTACGTTTCCCGAAAGATTGTAATTGTACCCGGTACCACCTGTTATTACACCACCTGTGATTAAAATGTGTTCATGTGAATTACTATCTTCACATTCATTAGAATCACCACAATAAGCGTAATAAGAGGAATTTACATCAATTAGTTCCCGAGAAGTGGAAGAAGTGTATACTTGCTCCTCAATCGTCTTTTCATAAAAATAATGTGTAGTTGTAGTATTACAGTCACATAGATAAAAAGTTGCACCACTTCCTATATAAATCACTGTACCTGAACCAGTACCTTTAAGTACTTTACCATTAAGACATAATACAACCGTAGAATTACTTGTGATAGTAATATTTTCAGTTATATCAGTACTAAGATAATAGTAATAAGTCGTAGTCGTATTATATACAGTTCCTAAAGTATTATTAGAGCTAATATTTTCACTACTTAATGCTGTCCAAGTGACACCATCATCATTATTCGTGTGACTATGAATATCACTAGCTACACCTACATATTCATACATAGATTTTATTTCACTTGTTGTTGAAAGTGTTGTCACTTCTTCATCCGCATCTACACTTTCTATAGATGACGATGATGTGCATACAATTAATATAGCACACATAATAAGTAAAATAACAAATAATGCCTTATTTAAAACATTTTTTCCTTTGTTCATGTTTCCCCCTTTAATTACATTTTCTTTTTTAATAATTTAATTAATAGTGGAATTTTTATAACTAAAAATATGTTTATTATATTTTAGGATTGGAAAGATTCATATACTTCTCTTAACCAATTAGCTACTGGATTAATTAATGTTTCAAAGAACCAGTTATCAGTTTCAGTAAATATATTTGAAGCTGTTAAACATACTATACCAAACCAAACAAGTAATAATATGAATAGAATAGCTATTATTGTTTTAATTGCTGATCTAATTTTACGTCTTCTTCTTTTAGCTCTTTCAATTTCTAAATATTGTCTTTTTAAATCATATTCATGAAGACGCATAGTTTGATCAAAATATAATGGATCAACTGCATGTGAATATAAATCTTTGAAGGATTCTTTCATTTTATGCTTATTTACTTTTAAGTATTTTTTATCATAAATATTTCTCACTATATTAGGACATGCTTCTCCATCTATTTCTATAGTCTCTTTATCATCTATTTTCTCATTATTATTTGTTTCTTTAACATTTGTATCTTTAGTACTTATATCTTTACTTTCTCCTTTGAAAGTTTTTAAATCTCCTGTTGTCATACTTTCAGCTATTTTAGCATCGTATAGAGGACTAAGTTGTTCATCAAAATTTTCATAAGGATATTTATTTAAAGTTAAGTTTACTACAACTTCTTCATCATTTACTTCAGTTTGAACTCCAGTATTATCTTTATTTGCGTTATAAATATTAATAATTGTTGGTTTTGGTTCTGGAGTTTCTATATTTCCAAGTAATGTAGAAACTTCTTTTGTAACTACTTCAACTACTGCCTTATTAATTGATTCATAATCAACTTCAGCTTGTTTTACAACAACTTCTTCAACAATAGTAGGTTTTGGTTCTTCTTTTTCAACAACTTTCTCTATAGTTTGTTCAACTACTTTTTCAACAGGTTCTTCCTCTACTTGAAGGAATACACTTTCAAATGTCTTTTCATCTTCTTGTTTTTGTTGTAAAACAAATTCATCAATTTCTTCAACTGCCATTACATAAGATAAATCGAATTCAAAATCATCACCTAAATCAGTATTGTAAATTAGTCTAGATCTTGTTTCAAATTTAGCTTTTTCTACTTCATTTAATAAATACGCTATTAAATCTTCTTTCTTTAAATCAATTGATACTTTAATACCATTTTGTTTAGCTACTCTTTGAAGATTTATAATAGGTAATTTATCTAATTTTTCTTTCATCTCAACAGTAAGTTTATGTTGTTTCTTTAAACCTTCTTCAATAATTGACTGCATCTCATTACGTTTTAAACGTTTAGGAATATTAATACCATATTTTTTTCCTAAATCTCTAATATCTTGAGCTGTAGCTGATCTTCTAACGATATTAGTAATAACTTCTTTTCTAACACCATCAAATTCTTTATTAAAATCATAAAAAATAGGCATAATTGTTTCTTCTAAAGTATTGAAGTCTTCATAAGGTTCAGCTTCTAAATCTATTAAAGATTGAATTTGTTCATCACTTATACCTAATAATGCTGTATTCATTAAAATTAATTTAAATAGGTTATTCTTATAAATGACGTAATCTTCATTACCGCAAGTCATTTTATAAAATAACTGCAATTGATATTCTGTAAAATCAGGATAAAAACGTAAACGATATATCATTTCATCGCTTAGATTAAGTGTTTTTGCAATTTTAACTTTCCTGTTTAATACAAAAGCTCTTAACGCAGCTGTGTTAAATATCTTTGGTAATTTAATATTTATACCAGTAAAATATTCAACCATTTGTCTAGCTGATAAGTTAGATAATTTATCAGCTGTTTCGCTGAAGCTAAGTTCCTTACCTTGAAGAATAATCTTATCTTCCGCTAATTTTAATTCCATAAAATTTTACCTCCTTAACACCAAGCATTCTTATAACTTGAATTTTCCTTTAATTAATCTTCAATATAAATCAGCTTTTAATTTTAGACAAAAAGCCTTTCAAATTATACCATATATATATATATATGCAAGCCTAAATTCTAAAAAAATGTTGTAGCTAGAATATTTTTGCCTTTTAGAAAAAAACAATAAAAAATTAAACTTTAAGTTTTTTTCTAAAATAAAACATTAAAAAAGTGATAACCAATCTTTAACTGATTATCACTTATAATATATTCTTTTTTTATTATCTTACTAAATAATAAGCTCCGTATATTCCAGCTAAACTGCCAAGACTTGCGAGCTTTATATTAGTATTTATAACTGGACCTCTTGCGTATTTCTTAAAGTCCTTTTTGATTTTATCTAATAGGAAGTCTCCTGCTAGACTTATACCTCCACCTATTATAATTGTCTTAGGATTTAAAATAATTGAAGCATTAGCTAAAGCTAAAGCCAGTTTATCTGTAAACACTTCAAATACTTTTAGACATAGAGGGTCTTTTATTTTAGCTAAATCAAAGACATCTTTTACTTCATATTCTTCTTTTAAGCTAGTAGATAGTTTATCTTTATAATAATTAACTAGATTAATTACACCTTTTTTTCCACATACTGTCTCAAGACAACCAGTAGAGCCGCACCCACAATTAAAGTTATAAAAATTGTCAACATGAGTATGGCCTATTTCCATGAAAGCTCCAGTATTTCCCTCTAATACGCCATTATTTAATACGAAACCTCCACCTACCCCAGTACCTAAAGTAACAAATAATATATTATCTTCTTTATTATAAATAGCCTCACCTAAAGCATGACTATTAGCATCATTTATTACTCTTACTTTAGTATTTATTTTACTAAGAAATGCATCTTTTAAATTAAGATTATCTAAATAATGTAGGTTAGCAGATGAACTATTATAATTATTAACTATAAAACCAGGACAATCTACACCTATACCTTCTATATTACTATCAAATTCTTTAATAGAATTAATAAGTGTATCTACCATGTCAAAAACATTATTAAAATCCATAGGAATAGACCAAGTTTTAACCAAATTATCATCTTTAAAAGCTCCTATTTTCGCACTTGTTCCACCTATATCAATACCATAATACATAAAAATCTCCTTATATTAAGAAAGCGATATTACATAGTAACACCGCTTAATAAATTAGAAGAACACTTCGCGAGCTTGTTCTCTTATTGTTTCTGAAGCCGCAAATGGTATTCTTGTTGTATAACCTTCTTTAGCTGCTACTATCATTTTAGTAGGCCACTCTTGAATTGCTGCATTCCAAGTATATACTGTATCATTATATAATTCTCTTGCTGCAGTAATTTCTTTTTGTAGGTAACTGTTTTGTCTTAAACATTCTTTAATTTCATCATGAGCTTTTAATTCTGGATATTGTTCATAAGCTACATTTACTTGAGCGAATAATTTATCTATTTCTTGAGATGTTAAATTACGTTGATTATCATCTCTATTACCACTACGATATTTGGCTATTTCTATCATAGTATCTTTATCTAAAGAGATGGCTTTATCTAATAATCTAGAAGCATTTTGTAATATTATTACTCTTTGTTCTAAGTAATTATCAATTTGAGACGCATCATGTTGAAGCTTTTGTTCTAATTGGCGTAAATATTTACCAGCATTAATTTTCATGATTAAGAAAATTAAGCCTGGGATAATTGCACATACCCATAATAGTACTTCAAATATTTTTGATCCTACACCGACTTCAACAGGTAATTGTTTTTGAATGACATTGACTTCTCTACCTGTGCTAATAGGATCTTGTAATTCATCTAAGCGATTTGCCATTAATTTTCCTCCACTTTCTTTACTTGTATTTATTATAAGTCTTTTTAATATAATTTGCAAACTCTATATCTTTCTCTTTACTGAAAGGCTCATTACCTAAATAAGAGCCAATAAAGTCATGATATCGATTTTTATCTTTCTTTGTTGTAGCAGTATTATCCTTATTATCTTCTTTTATCTTACTTATTACTATATTACTGCTTTCAGTTAAAGGTATATATTCAAACCAATGAACAGCTACATCATATATTCTACCATTTGAACAAAGAGTAGGTATAAGTGTAACTCTAGGTATTTCATCAAAAGAATGAGATACTACCTCAAAGATATCTGAGTTATCATAAGATTCTAATCTATTTACCTTTAAGATTTGATCAGTTTTAGTTAATTCATGTTTAAATAAGCTATAATCCATGTTATTAACAAAAGCTTCAGCTTCTTCAGATACTATCTGAATATTACCCATATCACCATCATATAAAGGAATAGAATTCATTTGATAAATTGGTATAGCAAGTATTGGAGCTAAATCAAAATATAAAGAATTAAATTCTCTTATCATTTTAATAACATAATTCTCTTTTAATTCTTCATAATCATAATAAGCCCCGTATCTTTCATAATCAAATGATATATCATTTTGAGAATGCATTGAAGCTATATAATTTAGTTTCTTTTCTTTAAAAAACTGAAAATCATCACCAAAAGTATCAGTAGCTGTAATTAATTCAGTCATATTTTGTTGAGCTAAAGGTGTAAATAATAATCTAAATTCAGTCTCATTATTTCTATCTATAGCGTAAAATAAAGAATCAAATTTTTCATTAGCTAAGGCAGTAAATCCTTTACCCTTACCAACTGATTTTTTAGCCTTATTTTCTATATCTTTAGATCTTCGTGATACTAAATTTTTTATATCTTTTTCATCATGATTAGTACTTAAGCCACTAGGATAACGACTAAATTTTAAATTAGGAGCCGCCTCATTCCCATATATTAGTAAAGAATAAGTACTATACCTAGGACAAGGTGCCTTGTAAGTTGCTACTAAGGTTTGGCTTCTTGTAACTATTCTAGTATTACCTTTAGAATCTCTTACTGTTTCAGTCCAGGTTACAAGTCTAGTACCAGTGTATGTTTTCTCATACATTTTCATACTTTTTAACAAGATTCTTAAAAAAGGATTTTTAGCTACTTCACCACTATAAATATCTAAAATTGAATCATCTTTACCAAAATTTAAATTAAGATCAAATTCTTGAGTCATAGTTAATACCTTTTTTAAATCTACTTCATAATCTAATTTAATACCAGTATCTAGGCTATTAACTAAATCAATAAACTGTTTATAATTTAAACTTTGTCTTAAACCTTCTAGTGTATCCCAAGCTTTCTTTCTACTATTAGCATATTTATCTTCAGATTCTTTAACCTTTTCTTCAAAATGTTTAAGATTATTACGAGATACCTTAAATACTAAGACTATACCTAAGATAACTAATACTATGCCAACACAAAGACATACTATACTAGATGTACCACCACTAGTTATTTTAAGACCACCATATACTCCTAAAATAACGCCAAGAATTATTAATATCTTAAAAAAAGAATCAAGAGTTTTAAATTTATTTTTCTTATTAGTATAAAAATCTAATTCTCCTTTTAGTTTTTTAGTTTCTTTACTAAGCTTCTTATTTAATTCTATATCAATATTAGCTTTAGTTGTTAAATTATCTATTAGCTCTTCAGCTTTACTATTAACTTCTTCTTTTAATATTCCCTTATAATAATCATACGGATCAAATTCTAAACCATTCATACTCATAAATAACCTCCGCCATTAATTATATCAAGAATAACCTGTCTAGCTATTAAAATACCTGCTATATTTGGGCAAAATGAAATACTAGGGATAGCCTCATATTTATCTATTACAGGTTTTTCTTCACTATATAAGACAGTTAAATCAGATATATTTAATTGTTTTAACTTATAACGCATAACTCTAGCTAAAGGACAAACTTTAGTTTGATTTATTCTAGCTATCCTAAATTTACTAGGATCTAATTTATTACCTGTTCCCATAGAACTTATAATCTTAATATTATTCTTATAAGCGTAAGTTATAATAGCTATTTTACCAGATACATCATCTATACAATCTATAAAATAATCATATTCTTCTTTTATATCTAATAGATTATTCTCATCTATCTTAAAGTTATAAATATTAATATCTGTATCACTATTTATATCTTTTAATCTTGAAGCCATTACTTCTGTTTTATATTTACCTATAGTAGAATCTAGAGCTATTATTTGTCTATTTTTATTAGATGTAGTTACTATATCATAATCACATATTCCAATATATTTAATACCTGTTCTAACTAAGGTCTCACAAACAGAACCACCTACACCGCCTAATCCAAATACTAATACTCTTTTATTTTGTAATAAAGATAAAGCCTCATCACCAATTAAGATTCTTGTTCGTTCAAACACTCTTTTGACCTCGATTCATATAATTCATTAAAATCGTGATAAGATCTATCTTTATAAAAACCAAGTATAGTATCTAGATTTAGATTATGCATTGACTCAAATAAATTATTAGGAATAATAGGATTAATCTTTTTTAAATCTTTAATTATATTTTTAACTTCTAAACGTTTAGAATCATAATTAGATTTAGTATCTGAGAACTTACAAGCACAATTAATAAAGTTAAGTTCATTATATTTAGTCCAATTAATTATATCTTGTTCATGAATTAAATACATAGGTCTTATTAATTCTAAACCCTTATAATTATCACTTATAAGTTTAGGTGGCATAGTTTGTATCTTACCATTATAAAACATACTTAAAAGTAAGGTCTCTATAGCATCATCAAAATGGTGTCCTAAAGCTATTTTATTACAATTTAGCTTTTCAGCTTGTTTATATAAGAAACCTCTACGCATTCTAGCACATAAGAAACATGGTTTACCACCCATCATATCAGTTATCTCAAAGATATCTGAATCTACTATAGTAGCTTTAACATTTAATAATTTAAGATTATCTTCTATTTGTTTTCTTATTTCTTTTTTATAACCAGGATCCATTATTAGACATTCATATTCAAAAGGAAAATCACTATGTTTTCTTAATTCTTCAAATAATTTGGCTAATAAGAAAGAATCCTTACCACCAGACATACAAATAAGTACTCTATCATTTTCAACTAATAAATTATAAGTCTTAAGAGCTTTAATAAATTTAGCCCAGATTTTCTTGCGATAAGTTGTTATTATACTTCTTTCAATTAGTTGAAACTTCTCCATATTTATTTTAAAAGTTCCTCTAATTTATTTACTAATTCTTCTAATCTCTTAACTACAGCTAAGTAAGCTTCTTTCTTAGTTAAATCAACACCAGCTTTTTTTACTAAATTAACAGGATAATCAGAACCACCAGCTTTAAGTAAGTTGAAATAACTATCTAGTGCTCCTTCTTCTTTATTTTTAACTTTTTGATAGATTGCTTGACTTGCCGCGAAACTAGTAGCGTATTGATATACATAATAAGGACTATTATATAAGTGTGGAATATATGCCCAAACATATTCCTTATATTTTTCTTCAGTTAAATCAATATCATAATAAGACTTATATAAATCTTTCATTATATTACTTAAAACATCATATGTTATAGCCTTACCTTGTTCTACTAATTTATGAGCCTCATATTCAAAGCTTGCGAATAAGGCTTGTCTATAGAAAGTAGATAAGATATTATCTATTTCTTGTTGTAATAAGACTATTTTAGTATCTTCATCTA
The DNA here is from genome assembly GCA_964547945.1 of uncultured Anaeroplasmataceae bacterium. Taxonomy (GTDB): domain Bacteria; phylum Bacillota_I; class Bacilli_A; order Acholeplasmatales; family Anaeroplasmataceae; genus CALUXS01. The sequence goes on along the minus strand of CAZJPL010000014.1, from coordinate 16,429 downwards.
AATCGCCATCTAATAAATAATCTAGTAATAATGATTCATTAAAAGTTGAAGCAATTTCAGCAACAAAGATTACATAACTAGCTGTTGAAAATGGTTGAGTCTCATTAGCAAACATTGTATGCATTGAATGACCTGCTTCATGAGCTAAGGTAAATACAGAATCAAGATTACCTGTATGATTCAACATAATAAAGGTTCCTTTTTGGTAAGTTCCAGTTGAAAAAGCCCCTGTTCTCTTACCAGCACTAGGATATACATCTACTCTACCTTCTTCTAATACTTCATGAGCCTTAGCCTCAAAATCTCCACCTATTTTCTTAACAGCTTGGAAGAAAATCTTTTTAGCATCTTCATAATCATATTTCTTACTTGTCTTTTTTAACTGTAAGAAACGGTCATAAGTATGAATCTTATCTAATCTAAAATATTTTCTTCTTAATTCATAATATTTTTTAATAGGTAGTGTATTTTCTTTAGTTGTAGATATTAAAGTTAAATATACATCAGTTGGTATATTATTTAAATCTAGATGACTTTCTAAAATAGATGAATAATTTCTATTTTTAGTATTAGCTAATTCTACTTGCATAATACCATTATAAATAGCAGCGAAGCTTTGTTTATGATTATAATAAAACTTATAAATTGCTTCAAATACTCTTCTTCTATCTTCTTGATTAGGTAAGTCTTCTAAATAAGAACGGTAATTAGATTCATTAACTAAAATAGCTTTACCATTACTTAAAATAACTTCTCTATCACCATTATCAGCAGTAGCAAGTATAGCATGTAAATTATTATATCCTCTTAAAGCTTGAGAATAATTAGCTATTAAAGATTCACTTTTTGAATCTAAAACATGTCTACTATTTTTAAATAATTTATCTAAATAATAATGATAAACTCTTAATTCTTCATCAGAATTAATATAATCTTTGATTTTACTTTCACCTATACTTATTATTTCAGGTTCAGCAAAAGATAAAATACTATTAATCTGAGAAAAAGCTGTAAAAACATCACTTTGTCTTTTTTGATTTTCAATAGATTTACCATCTTTAGAATAATTTAAACTAGCATAAACTCTTAAATTTTCAAGCTTAGCTTCTAATTTATCCATGGCATTTAAATAAGATTTTAATACATTAATATCAGCTAAATTACCTTTAAATTTAGCTATTTCTTTAGCTTCTTCAACTACTGTATCTAAATCTTTAGTAAAATCAGCTTCTTTTTTATATATTTTAGTATAATCCCAATTCATTTATACTACCTTCTTTCTTACTTAATATATAAGATTATATCATAAAAGCTTAATATAAAATACTTTTTTTGTTATAATAGTATGACAAAGGAAGTGATAAAATGAAGGTTGTCGGTACTATTTGTGAATATAATCCCTTCCATAATGGACATTTATATAGCTTAAGAAAAATTAAAGAATTAGCTAAACCAGATATATTAGTAGTATGCATGTCTACTTACTTTACTATGAGAGGAGACTTATCTTTACACTTACCTAAAGAAAAGACTAAATATGCTTTAACTGAAGCTGATCTAGTAATAGCTCTACCTAGTATATTAGCCTGTAATAACGCTACTCGTTTTGGAGATTTCGCCGTTAAAGAACTAAATAAAGTAGGAGTTAGCAAGATATATTGTGGTAGTGAATCAGCTGATTTATCTTTAATAGATAAAGATAATATAGATGATATAAAACTAGATAAAAATATATCTTATAAAAAAGCCACTTCTAAAATATTAAACTTAGGTCCTAATGATATTTTAGCTTATTCTTATCTATCTAGTATTAAAAAGAATAACTTTAATATAAAACTTAATCTTATTAAAAGAACAGCACCTCATCACGATTCTTTTATTAATAGTGATATTTATACATCTAGTTCTAATATAAGAGAAAATCTATCTTTACTAGATAAATATTCACCTTCTTTTGTCTCTAAAGATATCTTAGATTATGAATTATTATTTCCTTATTTTAAATATGTAATAAATATCTATAATGATTTTTCTAATATAGCTTTTATTAAAGATGGTATAGAAAAACATATTTATAATAACCTAAATAAAGCTAATAGCTTTAAAGAACTAATAGAATTATCAACTAATTCATATTTTACTAAAACTAAAATTAAAAGAGCTATCTTTTATATATTATTTAATATTCATTCCTATGATTACAATTATCCTTATACTAAAATATTAGGTTTTAATAAAAAAGGTCAAAATTATTTAAACCAAATAAAAAAAGATATCAAACTAGTAACTAATACTAAAACTGATATCTCTAATATATTAAATGAAGAGCTTAAAATAGCTAATATCTTAAATATAGTCTATGGTAAAGATATATTTAAGAATGAAATAGATAAACCTATTATTATTGATTAATATTATAAAACATGAGAGTTAATACTAAAGAAACACTACATTTAAAAGAAGCTGAGAAAGACTTCTTGGAAGCCACAAAACTTGCAGATCAGAATGGTAGTGTTATATTATTAGAAAATAATCCTTATATTGAACTTACAGATAACGAAAAGATAGATGTTATATCTAAAAGGATATTAAAAAGACATCACAAAGTTTTTAGAAAGCTTGCAGAATAATAAAATGTTGTTATAACGCAATTATTTATTAAATAAATACTTATATATTGCCACTATAGTCTTCGCATCGACTATAGTGTTTTTATTTATCATATCTAGTACTTCATCTTTTGTAAACCAAAAAGATGTTATATCTTCATCCGGGTCAAAATGAGTACTTGTAGGAATAAATTTGTCAGCTAAATATAAATATATTACTTCATCTGAATATCCACAAGTTGGGTAGATATAACCTAAATCTTTTAAGCTATCTGCCTTTAAACCACATTCTTCTTCTAGCTCCCTTATAGCTGTGTTATAAGGGTCTTCACCAAGTTCAATTTTACCTGCAGGTAATTCATATATTTCTTTTTGATATGGATATCTAAATTGTTTAATTAATAATATTTTATTATCTTTAACAGCTAAAATAGCTGCCCCACCATTATGATGAACATATTCTCTAGTCGCAAGATTATTAGTAGCTGTAGATACTTCATCTACATATAATTTAACTATTTTACCATCAAAAATAAGATTCTTCTTTAACGTTTTTTCCATTTTTATACATCTCCAAAATCTAAACTAGCAACCTCAGGTTCAGGATCAGTTAAATACATTTCTCTATAACCATGTTTCTTTAAATTAACATAGAATATAATTAAGAATATAATAGCTAGTAAAAAGATAGTTGCGTTTGAAATACCCATAGCTATACCAGCTACTCTTGGTCCAGATAAATCAGGGAATAAATAATGCATAATAATTATTGATAAGATTCTTACACCTATTCTTGAGAAATTTAGGATACTAGCTAAGAAGGTTTTACCAAATCCGTAAAGTAGACCTAAAACAGCTGAACATAATCCTAAAGCTAAAATAGATAGAGAATCAAACTCATAAATACTTTTTATCATTTCACTATAGTATTCACCCTTACTACTATCACTATTAAATAAAGATACTAAATAATCTATTAAAACAAATCTAGTTAATATATAACCTACTACCGATATTATTATAGAAACTAAAGCTATTCTAACAAAGATTCTCGTTGGCCTTTTTAAGTTTTTATTACCTAAATTTTGACTAACTATAGATGATTCACTTTCTTCAAATGTTGAAGTCATACCAGTGACTAAACCTGATATATTATTTGATATACCTAAAGCCCCAACAATAAGACCATCAGTTGTCGCATTATAATAAAGACCACATAAGGCATTTACACTTACCTTACCTAAATTCATAACAAATTTACCAAAAAAGATAGGAATAGATAAGATAAATATAGGTTTAATATATTCTTTTTTAGGACGTAAGTCAGTTATACTAATCTTTAAGATATTATTCTTTCTAAACATTAATATAAGACCTATTACTGATAAAACAGCTTGAGATATAATAGTTGCAACCTCAATCCAAGTTATATCAGTTACTTTAAAGCCATAAACAAAGATTGAAGTAAGACTTATTTTAAATAATAATACGCCTAAATTAAGTATTAATATTAATTTAGAATTACCTTTAGCTTTTTCTAAACCAATAAATATAGCGTTTATTGTAACAAATACTAATTCAAAAAGTTGTAATCTAAAATAATTTTGACCTATTTCTATAGCTGTATCTGATAATTGACATAATCTCATAATAGGAACAGCTAAAGGTAAAAAGATCAAGATTATAACAGCACTTAATATTAATGATAAAAGTAATAAATTACCACTACTATGTCTAGCATCTTTTATCTTACCAGCTCCGTAATGTCTCGCAACTAAAACAGCTCCACCAGCCGCCAAACCATTCCCAAAAGCGCTAAAAACATTCTTAATTTGGGAAATAGAACCAACAGCGTTACTTGCTTCAGCTGAAATATTAGCTGTAATCATTTGATCTATTACTGAAGATAATGAATTTATAAATTGATATAAGGCAATAGGAAAACAAATAACTAAAATAGTCTTCCATAAATCACCTGATAATATTAATTTTCTTCTTTCTATTTGTTTAGTTAATTTAGCATCCATAATAACCACCTGTGATATTATAGAACTATTATTTATAAGTAAAAAGGAAAAATTTACACAAATTTACCAAAATAATTTTAAATAATTTATACCAAAGATTTATTTACAATAACGCATTATCTTTTAGAGAAATAACATAATTTGTTTAAAGCTCGAAATTACTAAGTACTACTTAAAAATTTATAGTACTAAAAGTAGTCCGAAAACTACTTTTTAATACCAAAATGAAATATATAAACTATCATACCCTTGTTCTTTTACTAAATCATCTAAAATACAAGAATTGTTATATTCTTTATTGCTATAAACATCTATAGACACTTGTGAACTTATATATATTTCTGAACCATCTAAACTGGAATTTACTGAGCTTGATTCGGGTGATCCAAAATATAATAATCCTCTATCATAGATATATTCATAAAAAGGTCCTGGTTCAACATAACTGTAAATAAAATCAACTTGTTCTAAAGTATCTAAACTATAACCTATCAATACCTCTATACTATAATATTTTTTATTAGATTTTGAAGCATAATCTCTAATTACATTTAGACCATTAGCTTTTTTAAATTCTTCTTCTGTTATTTCTTCAATAATTAATTTAAATTTAAAATTAAATAACGGCCAATCTTCTAATGTTTTATTATCTTCATATAAAGGAACATCATAGTATACGTTATCTTTAACTATTGTAATATAGCGTATATAATATTGTTCAAAAATACCAGCTTTTATAGTTGTATATTCGATATTTAAAACACTACAACTTCCACAAACATATATTAAAAATAATAATATGATTATTAAGATATATTTAATTTTTAACATTTTGGTCATTTTTTTATTCCTAATCTTCATTAAAATTCAAACTATACTTATAAAGCTTAGTTGGGTTTATTTGTTCAATTTGATTTAAAGTTAAATAACTAAAATTAGTAGTTATATTGTTAAACTCATTTAAATCATTAATAGCATTGATATTTTTTTCATAAAACTTTCTCCTTATTTTTAATCGTTTTTTCTAACTTTACTTTAACATATGTATATTATTTTGTCAATAACTTTAACTTTGTCAAAAAGTATAACTAAAATTTTGAACTAAACTCAATTGTAGCTTTATTAATGGCACTTTCTTTAAATATTTAAAGTCATTAAAAAAAGGACCGATACAATCAGTCCAATTTACTAAATTCACTTATTTCTTTTCTTATGTTATGTAATTCACTTGGTTTATCATTTGGATAACCACAATAAAGTAAACCTACTACTTCATAATCTAGAGGTAAGTTAAATAATTCTTTAATCTTATCTTCTTTAAAATAGCCGATAAAACAAGTAGCTAAATCTAAATTAATAGCTTCTAACATCATCTGCATCATAGCTAAACTAGTATCTACTACTCCGTAATTTTTACTATCCCATTTTCTTGTCCAAGCTTCTAATTTATCATATGAACAAATAAATACTAAAGGTTGATTAAAATTAAATTTAGTAGTTTCAGCTATTTTAGCTAAATCTTCTTCTTTAGTTATAACATTTATTCTAATAGGAAACTTATTACAAGCAGTAGGTGTTAATCTAGCTGCCTCTAAGATTAAATTAATCTTATTTTCTTCTACTTTATCTTGTTTATAATCACGACAAGAATATCTCTTTTCTACTAAAGATAAGAAATCCATGTTATTCACCTAAACTAGATATAGCTTTATCTAATCTTCTAAATACTTCTTCCTTACCTAATATATTAAGTATTTCAAATAAATTAGGTGAGTTTTTATGAGTAGTCATAGCTACTCTTAAATATTCAGCTATATCACCAACATGTCCTTTATATAATTCTTTATTCTTTTTATACTCTTTAGTAATAGCTGCGTAATTAAATTTAGGACATATTTCTTTTAAATCTTCAAACCAAGAAGACTCATCACTAGCTAATTTATAATTTTCTTTATAATATACTAAGATATCTTTAATTTCTTTTTTATCTTTTTCTAAATTCCATTCATAACCAGTACTAGATAAAGTGTCATATTCATCCTTATAGAAGAATTTAATTAAAGGATAAACATCACTATATTTAGCATAATCTTTTCTAGGTTTTGGTTTTTCTCTATCAATATTTAATATCTTAGTTATGAAATCTTCATCATTTATTATTCTATTATAAAAATTAATATCATAAGTTTTAGCCCAAGTCTTAACTTCTTCTTTAACTTCTACTGCCTTTTTAATAGCTAATCTTTCTTTAGCTATATTAGCTATTTTTTCTATATCAAATAAGGCACCATCTAAACTCATCTTATTAAAACTTAAGTTAAAATCTGTATAAGATTTATCTAGATTATTAGCTCTCCACATTTCATAATTTGAATTAGCTAAAGTTAATAAATATTCTATTAAAGCATATTTAGGATAACCTTGAGCTATAAAATATGAAACAGCTGCCTCAGGATCTTTTCTTTTAGATAATTTTCTTCTATTACCATTTTCTTCTTTCATAATAACTGGTAGGTGAGCATATTTAGGTAAAGGAAAACCTATAGAAGTAAATAAATCTATATGAACAGGTAAACTTGATAACCATTCTTCCCCACGAGTAATGTGAGTTGTATGCATGAAATGATCATCTACTAAATGAGCGAAATGGTATGTAGGAAGTCCATCACTTTTTAAAATTACTATATCTTGATCATTTTCAGTTAATTCAAGATCACCTTTTATTTCATCATGAACTTTAATTTTATTATTATGATCTCCTAAAGATTTAAATCTTATTATATAAGGTTTACCTTCTTTAATTTTATTTAAAGCTTCTTCAGGAGTTAAATTCTTACATTTAGCAAACTTACCATAATAACCTGGTATCTCTTTTGCTTCTTCTTGTTCTTTTCTAAGTGAAGCTAGATCTTCAGCACTACAAAAACAAGGATAAGCTCTACCTATACTTATTAAATGCTTTATAACTGCTTTATAAATATTAGCTCTTTCACTTTGTTTATAAGGACCATAATTGCCTAATTCTTTAGTATCATCTATATAACCTTCATCAGGTATTATATCAAAATAAGCTAGCTGTCTAACTAAATCAGCTCCACTACCTTCTATTTCTCTTTTAGTATCAGTATCTTCTAAGCGAATAAAAAATACACCATTAGTTTGTTTAGCAAAACGATAACTAATTAAAGAAGTAAATAAGCTACCTGTGTGTAAGAAACCAGTAGGACTAGGAGCAAATCTAGTAACCATTGCGTCTTCACTTAGGTTTCTAGCTGGATATTTATTTTCTAAATCTTCTAATGTTTCTTTTATATCTGGAAATATATAATCAGCTAATTCTTTATATGTAACCATAAATTATTCTCCTACTCTGATAATATCTCAAAACCATCTTCAGTAATAACTACTGTATGTTCAACCTGAGCTGATAAGCCCCCATCTAAAGTATAGATAGTCCAGTTATTACTTGCATCTAAAAATACTTTTCTAGTACCTGTATTAATCATAGGTTCTATAGTAAATACCATACCAGGAAATAAGACTATTCCTGTATCTCTTTTACCAAAGTGAGCTACATAAGGATCTTCATGGAAATCTATACCAACACCATGACCACCTATTTCATGAACGACACTAAAACCTTGACTCTTTACATAATGTTCTATAGCATAACCAATATCACCTAAACGACAATATGGTTTTAAAACCTTTAAAGCTAGATTAAGACTTTCTTTAGTAACTTCTATTAATCTTTTAGCTTCATCAGTAATATCACCTAAGGCAAACATTCTAGAGGCATCCCCATAATAGCCATTATAGATAGTTGTACAATCTACATTTATAATATCCCCATCTCTTAAAATAACCTTATCACTAGGAATACCATGACAAACTTGATCATTTATTGATGTACAACAACTCTTAGGAAAACCTTGATAGCCTAGACAAGCAGGTATAGCCCCTAAATTAAGAGTAGTATTATATACTAATTGATCTATTTCTTCAGTAGTCATACCTATTTTAATATTTTTACTTACTACATCTAAAATCTTAGTATTAAGTCTTCCTGCTTCTTTAATACCTTTTATTTGTTCTTCAGTTTTAATCATTTCAATTTTAGGAATAGGCTTACCTAATTTCTTAAATTTAGGAGCCATTTCATGATAATTAGCTATATAATCCATATTTTCACCCTTGATAAAAAGTAGTGTGATTGCTCACACTACCTAAAATTTAGCCTAAATTAGCTACTCTAACAACATCACGAGCAATCATTACTTCTTCATTTGTAGGGATTACGAAAGCTCTAATTTTTGAATCTTTAGTAGTGATTTCTCTTTCTTCGCCGCGAATATTATTAGCTTCTTCATCTAATTTAACACCTAATACTGTTAAACGATTTAATATATTCTTTCTTAAATGAATTAAATTTTCACCCATACCAGCTGTAAAGCATATAGCATCACAACCACCCATGTATACATAGTATGAAGCTATATAATCAACGATTCTCTTAGCTTGAACATCAAATGTTAAAGCACATCTATGATCTCCTTCTTCCATACCAGCTGTAACATCACGAGCATCATTACTACGACCTGATACACCTAAATAACCAGATTTTTTATTTAATTCATTAACAACTTCGGCAGCTGTCTTATTTTCATGTTGACAAATAAATGAAACAACAGTTGGATCTATATTTCCTGAACGAGTTCCCATAGGAATACCTTCAAGTGGTGTTAAACCCATAGATGTATCTTTACATTTACCACCATCAACTGCACATATAGAAGCACCATTACCTAAATGACATACTATAATCTTAGTATCTTTAGGATCCTTGCCTAAAATTTCAGCACAACGATGTGATACATATTGATGACTAGTACCATGAGCACCATATTTTCTAATACCATATTTAGTATACCATTCATAAGGTGTAGCATACATATAAGCTTCTTCAGCCATAGTTTGATGGAATACAGTATCAAATACAGCTACTTGAGGAACTTCTGGTAAAGCTTTCTTAAATGCTTTAATACCAATAATATGAGCTGGATTATGTAATGGAGCTAAATCAGATAACTCAGCTATCTTATCTAAAGCTTCATCCGTAATAATACTAGAATCTTTAAAGAATTCTCCACCTTGAACTATTCTATGTCCAACACCACTTATTTCTTTTAAATCTTTTAATATACCTTTTTCAATAAGTGATTTTAATAATAATTCAACCCCAACAGCATGATTTTCTAATACTGGATTAGTTTCTTCTTTCTTACCATTATATTTAATAGTGAATATACCTTCAGCTAAACCTATTCTTTCCATAACACCAGAAGCAATAACAGTTTCACTTGGCATATCTAATAATTGAAATTTAATTGATGAACTACCTGCATTAACAGCCATTATTTTCATTTCTAAATACTCCTACCTTCCCAATTTTTATACTTTTTTAGCAAAATATATGATACCACAAAATCTTTATTTTTCCTAGTTATTTGTTAAAATAACCATTATATTCTATAAATTAATTTGTATGTTTATTTAACCAAGATTCTATTTTCATTAATTCTTGATTAAAAGCCTTAACATCAGTTAAACTTGGTAATTTAATCATGAAACAATCTTTTTTATCTAATACCTTCTTTTGAATAATAACAATAGACTTTGGCTTAGAAACAAACATAGTATCTGGTAATTCTATTAAACCAATAATACTAGCATTTTTAATTAAATTAGCTCTAAATTTTTTATCCTTGTCATAATCAAAAAAATCATTATTAATAACACCAATTATATATCCTTCGTTTTGTAACATATCTACATAATGTAAAAACCAATCATAAGGTATGTAATTATTAGTATCTTTAATAATATTAGGCATATCAAAAACAATGAAATCCATACCCGATATTTTTAAATTTAAGGTATCTTCTAAATGCAATTCTACATTTATCTCTAATAAATCAGCAAATACCTTAGCAATTTTAATCATATATTCATTATGATCACAAGCAAATAAATTTAGGTCTATAGTTAAATGATTAACTATAGTATATAACATATTACCAGAACCAACTAAAGGATCACATAAATTTAAACTAGTCTTTTTTGTTAATCTAGATATTAAATAAGCCATAATAAGCCCAATACTATCAGGTGTAGTTAAACCATTTAAAAAGTTCATTTCTTTAATACCTTTTAAAATTTGAGCCTGCATAGCTTTTCTAATATCTTCAACAGTAAAATCTTTATCTTCTAAAGGTTTATAAATATCTCTTAATTTTAATACATCTTCATGTTCTAATTCTTTATTTAATACTTCACCAGCTAAAATATTATTAGCTGTTAATATAATTAAATCTAAATACTTCTTTTTAGTTTTCTCATATAAAAAATCACAAGATGCATCAAAAACATCATAAAACACTTCTAAATTATCAGTTACATTATTTTGTTGCATGATATCACCTCGCAAATTATAGCATTTTTTTAACTATAAATAAACAATATAGAAAAAAATTATTTTTTATAAAAATTTATTGTTGACAATAATATTTCAAAAATGTATAATTACATACGCGTGTGAAACTCACGCTTAATCTTATACAAGGCCCGTTGGTGAAATGGTTAACACACATGCCTTTCACGCATGCATTTATGGGTTCGAACCCCGTACGGGTCACCATTTGATTATGTATACTTAACAAATAAGTATTTCATATATTTTAAACCCCCTATTTTTGACATTAATTGACATAGGTCAGTTAATGTTTTTTATTTTTTATTATAAAAAAACCATAGGTAAAACCTATGGCCATTCTATATCATCAAAAGCTGGCTGATAATCATAATAAAAGAAATTTCCTTTAAAACCTTTATGATACTTACTATCATCATTTAAAACATATGTCATATTAGAAAAATAATTATCTACTACTAATATATTTCCTAGCTCATATTTAGAAGTTAAACTATTATCTACTTCCACTGAAAACAATAAATATCTTTTATTAGAATCACTAACATCTTCATTATGAGCAAAGGAAAAGATAGGATATAATTTTGATTCATAAGATGTAAGTACTTCAAAATTAATATTTCCTTCATCTTCACTAGCATATGCAAATTGTATTAATATAATTGATTTTGAAGTAAAAAAATCATCAGAATAATTAGAAACATCATCTACATAAAGCTCTAGTTCACTAACTGAAGTACATAATATCATTTCATTATCAAACCATATTTGACTACTTTTCCCGGATATTAAACCTTCCTCACTTTCTTCAACCAAATAATAATCCTTTGAATAGTCATAAGGATCATCAGTAGAATTTATTTCTCCACCATAATTACAAGATGCTAATATAAATATTAAAAAACTAATAATCAAATACAATAAGCTACTTGTCATTCTCTTCATAATCTAATTCCCCTTTTTATTTTTATAAACTAAACTTCCTACATAATTGATAAACGTTTTTACAAGTAAAGTTAATCATATTTTATAATTTATGTCAAGTAAATATAAAATAACTATGTTATTTATAAACATATAATTAATAGTTTTATCTCATAAAATCAACTTTAAAATACTATTCGTGTAATTTAGTGTGATTTTCTTAAAAATATTCGTGCAGTTTAATGTTAAAAATAACTTAAAATTAATTGATTTTTACACGAATATACTTTATACTATCTATAAGAGGTGGTGTCCTATGTATAGAAAAATTATGAATTTCTTAGAAGAATGGAGAGAAAGTAAATATCGTAAGCCATTAATTTTACAGGGTGCTAGACAAGTTGGTAAAACTTACTCAATTTTAGAATTTGGGCGCAATAACTACGAAAATGTAGCTTATTTTAATTTTGAAACTAATCCTAAACTTAATGAAACTTTTAATGAAAATATAAGCCCGGATTATCTAATACCTATTTTATCGCATATTGTAGGTCAAACAATTGTAAAAGAAAAAACGTTAATAGTATTTGATGAAGTTCAACTTTGTGAGCGTGCTTTAACCTCTCTTAAATACTTTTGTGAGAATGCCCCCGAATATCATATAGTTGCCCTTGGTAGTTTACTTGGGGTAGCAGTAAATAGAGCTATGTTTTCTTTTCCTGTTGGTAAAGTAGATATAAAAACTATGTATCCAATGGATATGGAAGAGTTTATGTTGGCTCTAGGTGAAAAAACACTTGTTGAACAAATCAAAAAGTGCTTTGAAACTAATACTTCTATGCCATCAGCCTTACATGATAAGGCATTATCACTATATAGACAATATCTTGTTGTTGGTGGTATGCCTGAATCAGTTTTAAAGTTCACACAAACAAATGACTATATTCTTGTTCGTCATACTCAAGATAACATACTTGCAAGTTATTTAAATGATATGAGTAAATATAACAATACTAATGAAATTAAAAAGACTAGAATCACATATGACAATATAGCTGTTCAACTTTCAAAAAAGAATACTCGATTCCAATATAAACTAATTAAAAAAGGTGGTAGAGCAGCCGAATTTGAAAACGCAATCGAATGGCTTTGTTTATCTGGTATTGTTTCACAAATATATAAAGTCGAACAAATAAAGAAATCTTTAGAAAATTATCGTGATATAGATGCTTTCAAAATTTATATTTCTGATTTAGGTCTTCTTTGTGCAAAGAAAGATTTAACAGCAAACGACATTCTATATACGACAGATGAACTAGATGATTTTAAAGGTGGTATGACCGAAAACTATGTTAATATACAACTTATCATAAATGGATATAGAACATACTACTGGGAATCTGATCGTGGTGCCGAGATTGATTTTATCATTCAAAGAGATAGTAAGATTATTCCTATTGAAGTAAAAGCGGCCGATAACACTAAAGCAAAAAGTTTAAAGGTATATATGAATACTTATAAACCAGAATATGCCATAAAATTATCAACTAAAAACTTTGGTTTAAATGATAATATAAAGATTGTGCCTTTATACGCAGCATTTTGTATATAAAAATTATATGGGTAGTAAGAAATTGATATTCTTACTACCCATATTCATTTATAAGTTTACCATCCTGACATATCACAATTTGCATTCTTTCCAACTGATATCGCCTTATCGTTCAAATCAAAAACTATTTCCATCCTACGTGTTCTTGTCCCACCACGAAGCCATCCTTTCCACTCACTCTTTTCATATATGTACTCATAGCTTCCATCTTGATGGTTTTTAACAAATGATGGTTCTCCCATAATTGACTTAACTTTACTAGCTGTCATACCAACCCTAACTAGTTTTGATCTATCACGCCAATCATTTCCCGATTTTACAATAGAATGAATAATAATTGCAATTACAACTATGACAACTACTAGTAACATAATTAATCTCTCCAATATTAAAATTTTAAACCGAAAATAAATTTTTCTTCAAAAATTCATCAACATTAGCAAAAATTCTATTTTTATCTTTGTTCTCTAACACTTTTTCTTCTTTTAAAAACAATCTAATATCACAATCGTATTTTAAATCAATATATTCTTCTACATACGAATTATATAATTCTTTAGCTTTATCATCCTTAAATTTACGCATATGTAACATAAACATAATAGTTTTTACTAAAGACATGACCATTTGGTCTATCGAAAGTTTAGCAAATTCTTCTTTTAACTTTCTTTTTTGAGCAATAGTTAATCCGGCATAAGTAGCACCATAAGTAACACCAAATCCTATAGCTGAAGCTACACACAATACTGCAACTCCTTCAGCCATTCCCATACCAAAACTAACACCTGCAAGACCTGCAGTAGTCACACTACCAGCTACCGCATATCCACCAATAGCAGCCCCAACACCAGATATAATTAAAACTATAGCAACTAAACTAGCAATAGGTATAGCTTTAATACCAATAGTTTTCTTATTAAGTGAAATCTCACTATAAATTTTCTTCATCATATTATACGTATTCATTAAATAACTTTCATTTAAATCAAGTAGACTAGATATTACATAAAAACTATATGCATTAGTTTCATACTCATAGTCGGAATCAGTAACAATATTCATCGCAAATTCTAATTTTGCAATTCCATAATAATCATCTTTAAATACTTCCCTACACTTCGTTTGTATTTCATTTTCGTTATAATAAATTAAAGTAGAATTTTTAGTGATATAATCATTTATATAAAGTACTATATTTTTCTTTTTCTCCAAATATTTATTATATGTTCCATTATTAAAAAAATTAAAAGATCCTTTCTTTAACTTGTCAAAAATTTTATCAGATGAACAAACTGTCTTAGGACTAGTTTGCATAATTTTTGAGTCATAATATTGTTTTTCATTTTCTAGTCTTAATCTAGTAATACTATAATATAAGTTATTTAAAATCGATACACTATAATTAATTATATTATTTTGCATTTTAATTAAATCCTCCTGCGTATTATATTTGCTAAACCTATTCAATTAACTAATTAATTTCATGTTTATACATTTCATTTATTAGAACAACATTTTGAGTATAATAATTTAATCTAAACAATAAATAATCCTTGATTTTCAACGTTTATTACATCATATGAATCAGTTAAAATAGATTCATAATCAGGAGCTGTAGGCATTTCATCAATTAATGAACTTACATTTATTAATTGCAATAATGTTGATTCTAAAGCATCATAATCATAATTATATTTAGTACCTGTAATTAAATTTAATAACCAATTTGAATCTTTAGTCAAATATTCATCTGACATTAATAATGAACCTAATTCACTATCGGTTAAGCTATTTAAAAAATTACTATATTCAGTGCCTTCATAATATGTTTTAAAATAGTCGCCTAAATTATAAGTTTCTAAGCTATTCCCAAATAAGAAATTTGATAAATTATCTAGCCAACCATTACCAGCATAAATTTGATTATTTCCATCTATAAAATATTTCTTTGCTATATTAATGCACCTCCTAAAAATAACGTGTTACGTAGTAGGTAATTACAGCAACTATTATATATAAAATTAATGTTGCAAACATAATAATTAATAACACTACACCTATTTTATATAATTTAAATGTTGGTGTTAATTTACGTTTATATCTAGAACTATTTATACATATATTTCCAATTATTAGAAAAATTCCTATAATTGCACATAAAACTAGTATCACGATTAATAACATAATTAGCATTTGAGCAACGTACATAACACTCTACTCCTCTGAAAATTTTTCTTTTAAGATTTTTTCACTAATTGTGAAATGTTGTAATAAAGATCTAAATAGTCCTTATCTCTAATTCAATAAATTTATTTATTTAAATTGATTATAACCCCCCCCCGAAGTATTTTGTCAACAAGTTTTTTTACAATTTTGTTTACAAAAATATGTAATTCAAACCAATTAGAAAAAGCCTATTTCAGTTTAACACCAAAATAGGCTTTAATTATGTTTACTAAATATTATTATAATATTAGTTTATTAATTAGAAACGAGGTTTTTTAGATACAATTACGACAACTAGAAGTACTAAGATAATAGCTAGTACTGCTGATATAGCTATAATAGTTATCTTAATTGTGCTTACAAATGAATCTAAATCATTTGCTAAATCATCTACTGATTCTTTTGAATCATCTATTGATGAATCAAGATCTGCTACACTTGTAACTATATCATCAACTTTTTCTTCTAAAGTTTCTAATTCAGCAATAATATCCCGAGTTTGCCTGGCCACTTTTATAAAAATTCGACCATTGATTATTCT
>CAZJPL010000013.1:0-30106 GCA_964547945.1 uncultured Anaeroplasmataceae bacterium | reverse complement strand
TAAACTAATAATAGTTAGAGTTATTATACTAAAGGCTATACCATTTATTATAGAATAAGTAAGTGGCATAAATAGTATCGCAAAGAAACTCGGAATAGCTATTTTAATATCAGTAAAATCAATATCTTTTAAATCGGCTAGCATACTAACACCTATCATAATAAGAATACTAGATGTTACTTCAGTACCTATTAAACTTAATAATGGAGATATAAATAAAGATAGTATTAAAAGTATTATAGTAACTATATTGGCTAGACCAGTTTTAGCTCCTTCTTTGATACCTGTCATAGTTTCAGCTAAAATACATGAAGGACTAGTACCTAAAAAACCTGAGACAAAGAAGCCTAAACTATCTGCTAACATTACTTTATTTAAACTTTTTTCATCATCTAGATTTAAATAATCTTTAGTAATTATAATACTTCCTAAAGAAGAAAATAAAGCTAAGAAAGTTAGAGTAAATATAGATATAATTATATTTTTTATATTATCTATATTTAAACTAGAAAACCCATCTATAAAACCACTAAAATATGGTGCTGTAGGTAAAGAAAATATACCTGTATAATTTATAGATTCTCCAAAAGCTAGTTTTAATAATATTGATATTACTAAACTAGATATTAGAGTTATTATAATGCTTCCCTTAATTTTAAATACAGTTAATATTATTATAATAATTAAACTTATTAAGGCAGTTAGAGTAGTAGGATTAGAAAAATCTCCTAAAGCTACTAAAGTAGATTCATTAGAAACGATTAGAGTAGAGTTTTTAAACCCAACCATACAAATAAATAAACCTATGCCAATACCTATGGCTTTTACTAAGAATGGTGGTATAACGGCTAATATTTTAGTTCTTAATTTGGTTAATGTAAGTATTAAAAATACGATACCACTTAGTAAGGTTATAGCTAAACTCTCTGAAAAACTAAAACCAAAAGAAGCACATATAGTAGAAGCTATGACGGTATTTATACCCATCGCACTAGCCATGACTAATGGTTTATTAGATATTATAGCCATTATTAAAGTGGATATAATGGCACATAAAACTGTTCCAGTGTAAAGGGCAGCCTGACTTACTTCATCATTTGTTAAAATCTCCGGATTAACAAATAACACATAGCACATTGAAAAAAAGGTTATAATACCAGCTAATACTTCTTTAGATATAGTGGTATTATTCTCCTCTAATTTAAATAATTTATTTAACAAGAAAATCACCTGCGGATATTATATACAAATAGAATTAATTAATCAAACAATATATTTTTTTTAATTTATCTAAAATTGACATATTTATTTAAAATAAAGTATAATTAAAATACGTTAAACAGGAAGGAAATATATTATTTTTATATGAAATACTCTGGTTCTTTAGACAATACTATTACAGAAAGAGAAGAAAGGAATTATAATCTAGCATATGAAATAGCAATTGAGTCCATGGTTTTATTAGAAAACGATGGTCTTTTACCACTTAAAGATAAGAATATAGCTTTATATGGTATAGGAGCTAGGAACACTTGTTTTGGTGGTAGTGGAAGTGGAGAAGTTAATACTAGATTTAAAATAAGTATATATGAAGGTTTAAAAAATAGTGGCTTTAATATTTTAACTGAAGACTATTTAGATAAATTAGATTTAGTATTAGAAGAAGAGAAAAATAAATGGATTAAATCTTTTAAAAAAAATATTAAAAAAGTTAAATTCAGTGATTATGTAGATTACGCTGGTAAAAATATATTTAAATTAGATAAATTTGTAGATATAAAGACTAAAAAAGATTGTGATACTGCGATTTATGTCATTAGAAGAGAAGCTGGGGAAGGCGGAGATAGGGAATATATTTTAGGAGACATATACTTAAGTGAAGCTGAAAAGAATGACTTAAATATCTTAAGAAAAATGTATCCTAAATTAATAATTATTCTAAATACTCCAGGTATAGTAGAAGATATTACTAATTTTAAATGTAATGTTTTAGTATATACAGCCTTATCTGGCATGATGTTAGGTAAAGCCTTAGCTAGCTTATTAAGCGGCAAACATTCTTTTAGTGGGCATTTATCTACTACCTGGGCTAAGAATTTTCCTATTAGTTATGATAATACTAAAATAGATAATTATACTGATTCTATATATGTCGGTTATAGGTATTTTTCAAGTTTTAATAAACCTGTAATTTATCCTTTTGGCTATGGTTTATCTTATTCTAAATTTAGTTATACTTTTAAAAATATTAATATTAATAATAATCTTATAGATATTACTTTTAACATTAAAAATATAGGTAATTATAAGGCTAAAGAAGTTTTATCTTTATATTTAACTACTCCTAATCCAAATAGAGAAAAATATATCTTAGTAGCTTTTAATAAGACGAAAGAATTAGATATAGCTGAATCTGAAGATATTACTTTATCTTTTGATTTATTTGATTTTTGTTTATTTAAAGACAACAAATATTTATTAGATAAAGGTAAGTATTTAATATCTTATGGTAGTAATGTATCTAACTTAATGCCATTATGTTATTTAAATTTATTAGATACTTTTATTTATAAAGAAGTAAGAAATATTACTAGTAAAGAAATAGATGTTATTAGTACTAAAGTAAAACTACCTAAATTAGATGTAAATAGTTATGATATAGTATTAAATAAAGAAGAAGATAAGATAATATCTAATAATAAATTAGGTAGTTATTATTTAGAAAAACTAAGTATAAAAGAAAAGATTAGTTTATTAGTTGGGACAAGCTATATTGGCAAACCTTATTTTAAAACTTTTGGGGTTGCAGGATATACTACATCTAAACTAGTGAAAAAAGGTTTAGCTAATTTAGTTTTAGCTGATGGCCCTCAAGGTCTTAATTTGAAACCTATGTCAAGAAAACCTATATTTAAGTTTTTTAACGCTCCACCTTTACCTAAAACTTTTGATTATACTATTATTGGTAAGATATTAAATTTAAGAAAGATAAAACCAAGTAGTAAACAGAAAATCTATTATCAATATACTACTAATTTTCCTAGTGCGAATGCTTTATCTCAAACTTTTAATCTAGATTTAGCATATAAAGAGGGTCTAGCTATAAAAGAAGAAATGTTAGAATACGGAGTAGATTTTTTACTAGCCCCAGGAGTTAATATTATAAGAGATCCTAGAGGTGGTAGAAATTATGAATATTTTTCAGAAGATCCTTATTTAACTGCTTTATTTGGAATTAGTTTAGCTTGTGCTATAGAAAGTGATAAGACACATGTCACTTTAAAACATTTTGCTTGTAATAATAGAGAAAATTATCGTAAAGAAATATCTAGCAATTTAGATGAAAGAACTTTAAGAGAAATATATTTAAAAGTATATGAACTTATTATTAAAAAGTCTAAAGTTAAAGCTATAATGACTAGCTATAATAAAGTTAATGATACCTACGCTACTACATCTTATGAATTAGTTACTAAAGTATTAAGAGAAGAATTTGGATTTAGAGGTATTATTATGACTGACTGGTTTGCCTCAGGTCATGATGAGGCAAGAGATGAGCTTGTTATAAAGGCTGGTGTTAATTTAATAATGCCAGGTTTACCTAATATAAATAAGAAGTTATATAAAGCATATAAAAATAAGATAATAAGACTAGAAGAAATAGATAATTTAGTATCTGATCTAATAGATGTAATTTTAAGATCTAATAAAGATTTTTAATCATTTAGTTATTTGTTTTTAAGGCCTATAATGGTATAATTAAGTGATTGTTAGAAATTAAAAAAAGACTATAAAATATTTATTTTTTATACTTGTAAACTGGAGGTTTATTATGATTGCTAAAACTAGAGCAATTAGCGATGTCTTAAATATGACAACGATGTTGCCAACTATACATTTTACTAATCCTGAAAGAATATATGTATCAGTTACTAATGCTAGATGTAGTAAAGCTGAAGTATATGTTAAAGCAGGAGATAAGGTAAAAATAGGTACAGTTATTGGTAAAAGAGATGGTGGCTATTTTGAACAAAACATGTATTCTACTGTAAGTGGTACTGTTTTAGGAATAGTAAAGAAATGGCATCGTACTGGTAAACTTATGGATTTTGTTGAAATAGAAAATGATTTCAAGGAAGAAACGGAACCAGATATCTATGAAAGAAGTGCTGAAGAAGTAGCTTCTTATACTAGAGAAGATATAATAGAAAAGGTTAAAAAGAATTCTGTTATTGGCTTAGGTGGTTCTACTTTCCCTAGTTATATAAAATTACAGGCTTGTAAAAATGTTCATACTCTTATTATTAACGGGGTTGAATGTGAGCCTTATTTAACTACAGATCATAGAATATTACTTGAATATCCTGAAAAAGTAATGGAAGGTATTTCATATTTGTTAAAAGCTACTGGAGCTAAGAAAGCTTATTTATGTTTCAAAAAGAAATATGATGATTTATTTTCAGTATTATCAGGAGTAAAAAAGAGATTTGCTGATTTGCCAATTGAAATCAAAAAAGTAGAAAACTATTATCCTCAAGGTTGGGAATTAGAATTAATTAAAACTGTTACAGGTAAAAGAATACCACAAGAAGAAAGGCCAATTGATCATGGTATAGTAGTATTTAATGCTTCTACAACCTTAGGTATATATAGAGCTGTTAGACTAAATATGCCAGTTATAGAACGTAACTTTACTATGACAGGTGATGGGGTTAAATATCCTTCTAATATAAGAATGAGAGTTGGTACTCCTATTAAAGATTTATTAGATATTTGTGGGGGCTATACTGACGATAGTGATAAAGTTTTAATAATGGGTGGTCCTATGATGGGGGCTTGTTTATTAAAAGATGATGCAATATGTTCTACATCTTGTACATCAGCTATAGTTTTACAAGCGAAAGAATATAAAGAAGAACCTTGTATAAGATGTGCTTCTTGTGTATATTCTTGTCCATGTAGTTTACAACCAGTATTAATAATGAATGCAGTTAAAACAAAAGATGTTGATGGTTTAAAAAGATTACATGCTAATAAATGTATTGAATGTGGCATGTGCACCTATACTTGTACATCTAAGATTCATTTAACTGATTATATGCGTAAAGCTAAGAAATTAATTAAGTAGGTGGATACTATGTTATTTAAAAGAGAATCCGGTTCCTTCATACGTAAAGATGTCTCAGTAAAAAGGATGATGCTAGATGTAATTATAGCATTAGCTCCTATTTTACTATTCGCTATGATATATTACGGGTGGAGTGGAATATATGTTATTTTAGCTTCTGTTTTAACAATGTTAATTACAGAAATTATCGCAGTAGGCTTAATTAAATGGCCTAGTGGTATGAAAATAAGAGAATTATTTAGTACGGTTGGATTTAAAAGATTATTAAAAAATTATAATATTAATAATATATATTGTCCTTTAATATCAGCCTTTATTTATTCTTTATTATTACCAGCAGCTACTCCTGTATATGTAGTTATAGTAGGAGCTTTAATAGGTATATTAATAGGTAAATTAGTATTTGGACCTTATGGTAATAATATATTTAATCCAGCTGCCTTAGGTTTTATTGTTGTTTTACTTTGTTTTAGTAGTCAATTGGATGCTGCTAGAGTAGCTACTACAACAGCTATGCAACCTAGTTTAGTTGTTGATGGGGTTATATCTGGTGGTACACCTTTAGGACAAATTAAAGATAATTTGGGTAATTTCGCTAGTGCTTTAGAAACCTATAGTTTATCTGATTTATTCTTTGGTAATGTACCAGGGGCTATGGGTGAAGTTTGTTCATTCTTAATAATTATAGCTTTTATCTATTTAGCTGTAAGAAGAGCTATTGATTTAAGAGCTAGTTTAGGAATGTTATTAGGCTTTGGTTTAGTAGCTTTAAGTGTAGGCATTACATTATATTGTATAAATGGTACTAATGTTTTAGATTTCTTATTATATCAAATTTTATCAGGTGGCTTGCTATTTGGGGCAGTATTTATGATAACAGATCCTGTAACTAGTCCAGTTACTAAATTTGGTAGATTATTTTACGGCGTATTTGCAGGATTAATGGTCGCTTTAATAAGATTCTTAGGAGCTTATAGCGAAGGTACAGCCTTTGCAATCTTATTAGCTAATATTATCGCAGCCGCACTTGATTACTTTATGCAAGGTAAGAAAAATACTTATTCTTGGATTCAATTATCTGTTACTTTTGTTGTGATAGTAATTGTTTGTTTAATAATTTGTTTCTCTGTTTCTGGTAGTGTCTCAGTAGATACTGTATCACTAGTTAGTTTAACAAATATTCTAGGGGGTTAATTATGAATAAGTTTGTTAAGATAACCCTAGTTTTATTTTCAATTTGTTTAATATGTTCTCTAGCAGTAGCTGGAGTTAATATGATAACTGAACCTATTATAGAAGAATATCAAGCTGAGTTAAAAGCTGAAGCTTATTTAGAATTATTCCCTGATATGTCAGCAGCTAATACTGAATATGTATCATCAGGATTTAGTTCATCTTATGTAACTGAAAAAGCTATAGTAAGAGATGAAGATGGTAATTTATTAGGTTATGGTTTAGTTGTAAGTGGAACTAACACTTATGGTACTATTACTTTAGTAGTAGGTATAGACACTGAAGGATTACTTATAGGTATTAATTGTACTGAAAATGGACAAACTGGTGGTAGAAATACTATGATTAATACTTATTTAACTTATTTTTCTAGTGGTATGTCAGCTACAGATATAGAAGGAGTTTCTACTTATAGTGGAGCTACATATGGTTCTAATTTAGTTAAGAATTTACTTGCAGCTGCCTTTGCTGAAGTAGGTATAATGTCAGAAATCCAAGAAACTTTAGTCGGTATCTTTGGTGATAGTGTTGATATGGGTTATACAACTGAAGATGATGTTAATATCTATGCTCAACAAATATTAGAAGGTTATGAAGTAAGAGATACTTCTAATAGTTTATTAGGTTATTATTATGATGTAAAAGTAACTAATAGATTCGGTTATGTTGAATTAGCAGTAGCCTTAAATGCTGATTATACTTTAAATCAAGTAGAAGCTTTAGATATTAGTCAAACAGCTGGTAGAGATGAAATGTTAGAAGATATTTTTGACAGCTTTACTAGTGGTATGACAACTTCAGATATTGAAGATGTAGAAGTAATAAGTGGAGCTACTTATGGTTCTAATTCAGTTAAACAAGCTATTCTTGTTGCTATTAATGAAGCTCAAGATAACTTTGATGAAGATTTAGCTTTAAGCATTATGTTTAGCTCATATTCAAAAACTGCTGAAATAACTGATGATTTATTAGATGGTGTAGATAAATATCAAGAAGTATTAAATAGTTCAAATGAAACAGTAGGTTATACTGTTACAGTAAATGATTCAAATACATATGGTAATATTAAATTATATGTAGGTTTAACTGTTTCAGATGGTGTAGGTAGTTTAGCTGGTATATTTATTTTAGAAAATAATCAAACTGAAGGAAGAGATTCAAGTGTTACTGAATATATAAGTAATTTCAGTAGTGATATGAGTATTAGTGATGTTAATAATGTAGAAGTTGTATCAAATGCGACACTTGGTTCTAATTTAGCTAAGAGCTTAATTTTATTAGCCTTTGAACAAGCTACAGAAGAAACTATAGAAACAGGATATGATAGCTACTACGAACAAGCTTTTGATAATGTTGATTTAAGTAATAGTCAAGATATTGAATATAGTGGAACTCATATAGAAGAAGCTAAAGCTTTATATGATAGTGAAGGTAATTTACTTGGTTATGCCTATATCTTATCTAGTACTAATAGTTTAGCTGGTGTAGTAACAGTGATGGTAGCTGTTAATACTGATGGAACATTACATAGTGTACAAGATATAGTTAATACTCAAACAGGTACAGCATCAGGATTACTTGATGATTATTATCAAAACTTTACTGATGGTATGTCTAGCTCAGATATCAATAATGTATCTAATGTAGCAGGAGCTACTATAGGTTCTGAACAATATAAAGAATTAATATTAGAAGCTTTATCTGAAATATTAACTTATACTGACTATTATAAAACTATCTTTGGTAATGATATAACTACTGTTACTTTAGATATATCAAATATGAGAAGTGAGATATTAGAAGCAGTAGAAGTATATGATAGTTCTGATAAATTAGTAGGTTATGCTTATATTGTAAGCTTAGAAAATGTTTACGGTTATAATATAATGTGTGTTGGTTTAAATACTGATGGCACATTTAAACAGTTATTAGATGTTGAAAATAATCATGCTGATTTAACTGAAATAGCTAGTGTCTTTGTAGATGGTAGTTCAATGTTAGAAATAGTAGAACAAGGTAATTCAGATGCTGCTATAACAATTGGTGCTTCATATACATCTGAAATAGCTAGTTTAGGTATTAGAATAGCTATGGAAGCTTGTAGTGGCACTACAGATGAAGATGTTTCATTAGAATTATACATTAACTCATTCTTCCAAAACGCTGTATATAGAAGAACAGTTGACACAACTGCTAATATTATAAATAATACTGTTATATCAAAAGCTTATGAGATTTATGGTACTGTTAATTATGCAAACGGCACCCTATTAGGTTATTTATATATAATAGAAGTAGAAAATGATGATATAGCTATGACTTTAGTTGTGGCAATAGATTCAGATAATAATTACATTGGTTCAGAAATAATTAGTTATACTACGCTAAATCAAATTAATATAAATGGTTCATTTGGTGATACCTTACAAGGTAAGGTAGAATCTTATTTAGAAGAATTAGTTGGTATGTCAGATGATGAAATTAGGCGCGCCGCTTACTATTATGAAGCAAGTTATGCATCTCAATTAGTGAAATATGCTTTAAGAGTATGTATAGCTGAAAGTAAAGAATCAGCATATTCTGGTACTACTAATTTATATGATAACTCATTAATATGGGTGACAGCTATTGAAGATATTAATTTAATAGGTGTTCAAGAATTAAGTGATTTTATCTATGATGGTACTAATGGTGGTGAAGGAACTATAGCAGGTATAATGTTTGCTGATGGTTCTAAAGCTTATATAATTAGAACTATAGATGTATATAGTACTAATTATATATTAGTATACTTATCTTCAAATAATACATTAATTAGTATATATGATGTAGAAAATAATCATGGCTCTTTAGAAGAATCATCTATATACTTTGAAACTGGTATGACAGAAGATGTTGTTGAAGCTACTGAATATTATCCATGGGATAGTACTGAAGCTCATTCATCTTATACTGTAGAAGCTATAAGACAAGCTATCTTAATAGCTATGAAAGAGGCATCTGGAGTAAGTAGTGATACTATTACTGATTTAGATAGAGAATTAGCAGTAAAAGAAATATTCCCATTTGCGGTATACAATAGATGTGTAGAAATTACTGATATAAATAGTGAATATATAACATTCGCAATGGAAGTATATGGCGTATCTAATTATGTAGCTGGTACTTTATTAGGTTATGTTTTTGAAGTAACTTATGAGCATATAACTATTATGGTAGGTCTAGATACTAATGGTGATTATATTAGTTATGTATCTTATGATGATACTGCTAATATAGATGATATATTAGAAACAATAAAAACTATAGTTTCTCAAAAATACAATGATATAGTAGGATAGGAGGTAGGATGATGAAAGAAAAAATAAATCAAACTAAGAATTTTCTTAAAGGAATTATTACTGAAAATCCTGTTTTAGTTGGTTTACTTGGTTGTTGTCCTACCTTGGCAACTACTAGTTCAGTTGAATCAGCTATAGGTATGTCAATCTTATTCTTACTAGTATTAGCATGTTCTAATGTTTTAATTTCATTACTTAGGAATATTATTCCTAGTGAAGTTAAAATACCTTGTTATATAGTTATAATTGCAACTTTTGTTACTATAGTAAAAATGTTATGTGAAGCTTTTTTACCTGAATTATATACAACTCTAGGAGTATTTATCTCTCTAATAGTTGTTAACTGTATAATTTTAGGTAGAGCTGAGGCTTTTGCTAGTAAAAATGGGCCTTTATCTAGTTTAATAGATGCTTTAGGAATGTCTATTGGTTTTGCTATAGCCTTACTTATGATGGCTGTAATAAGAGAGTTTTTAGGAACAGGTGGCTTTACTTTTGGACAAGTATTTACCTTTATTCCTGAAACTACTCTTCAAATAATTCCTAGTGATTATGCTATTTCAATATTTACTGATTCAGCAGGTGGTTTCTTGACTTTAGCTTGTATACTTGCTGTAAGTCAATTTATTAGAAATCATAAAGAAGAAAAGAAGATCCGTTTAGAAAAAGAAAGAATTGAAGAATTAAAAAAAGCTAAATTAGCTAAGTTAAAAGAAGATAAGGAGGTAGCATAATGTTTCTAGCATTTATTCTAGGTATCATTAGTTCTATGTTAATAAACAATGTTACCTTATCTAGATTTTATGGTATTTGTCCTTTCTTAGGGGTTTCTAAAAAACCTACATCTGCTTTAGGTATGGGTTTAGCAGTAGTATTTGTTATTGTTATAGCTTCAGCTGTATGTTGGCCTATATATAATTACATATTAGTACCTGCTAATATAACATTCATGGATACCTTAGTTTATATTTTAGTTATTGCTTCTCTAGTTCAATTAGTAGAAATGATAATTAAAAAATATAGTCCAAGTTTATATAGTGCTCTTGGGGTATATTTACCTTTAATCACAACTAACTGTGCTGTATTAGGTGTAGCTCAAGAAAATTCTAATAATGCTTATGATTTTCTAACTTCAATGGGTAATGCCTTAGGAACATCTCTTGGTTTTGCTTTAGTAATTTTCTTATTTTCAGCAATAAGAATAAGATTAGATGCTGCTGATGTGCCTAAAGCTTTCAAGGGTATACCTATTGCTTTAATTGTAGCCTTTATAATGGCTATTGCCTTCTTAGGCATAACAGGAATGATTTAAAATGACAGCTTTAATTATAGCTATAGTAGTTATAGTATTATTAATAGCTTTATTTATCATCACATTTATTATTAATAAAAGAACACCTATTCCTGCTGAATGTAAGAATATGTATGATAGTGTTAGATGTGATGCTTGTAGTGAAGCTTTATGTCCTTTAAATCAACATAAAGAAGATAGTAAAGAGGAGTAATGTTATGCAAATTTTATGGTCTGTTTTACTATTAGCAGGTTTAGGAGCTTTATTTGGTTTAGGTTTAGCTTATGCTTCTAAAGTATTTCATGTTGAAGAAGATACTAGAGTATCTGATATAGTAGAAATATTACCTAATGCCAATTGTGGTGCTTGTGGTTATCCTGGTTGTCAAGGTTATGCGAATGCCATAGTTAAAGGTGAGGCAAATAGCTTAGATTTATGTAAGCCAGGTTTAAGAAGCGGAGTTCCTGCTAAATTAAAAGAATATTTAGCTGAACATCCTGCTGATAATGGGAAAACATATTAGATATATAAAGACTCTGTTATACACAGAGTCTTTATAAAATTAATGGAGTTGATCTCTTGAATATAAAAAGAATATTTTATTATATATTTACTTTTTTATTATCTTTATTACTTTGTTCATGCATGTATGAGATAGGTGAATCTGGGGGAACATCTAGTGAAGGGAACTCCAATGGTGAACAAAATTCAGAATATACTTATTATAGTGGGTATTTTTCTAGTATGGGAACTGTTATTACCTTAGGTGTTTTCACCACTACTCAAGCTGAGGCAACAGCGATATATAATGATATTAAAGAAATATATGATTTATATGATTCAATATCTGATGATGGTTATGATTCTATTTATGGACAAAGCTATGATTCTGAACTAGCTCAATTAAATAGAGATAGATCTATGGTTGTATCAAACGAGTTATATGAATTGTTAGAATTTGCCGTATATCTGATGGAATATACTGATGGTTATTTTAATCCATTTATGGGTGAGTTAAATCATGAATGGAAGGATTACATTAATTTTGGTGGCAATGTTCCATCAAATGTTGAATGTGAGTTTTTTTCTACAATAGCTAGAAATACCTATTTAGAATTTGGTGAAAATAATTTAGTTACTATTTGTAATGATGTAACTGAAAATAGTGCCTTAATAGATTTAGGCGGTATAGCTAAAGGGTATGCTACTAATAAAGCTTACGAATATTTTTTGGAAAATAATATAGAATATTATTTATTAAACGCAGGCAGTTCTAATATTCTAACAGGTAGTAGACCTGATGATAGTGAATATAGCATAGTTTTATCTTATGTATATGGTTATTCAAGTGAAAATCCAGTAATACAAATAATAGATAATACTTGGTATATAGATGGTAGAAATACTGGATTAAGTGCCACATCAGGAGCTAATTCATATTATAGTCAGGAGGCACCATCATCTGATATAGGAAGTGATGGGGATTTATATATGTATTTTGGAACCACTACTCAAGCTATTTATATTAAAGAAAATGGTTCATGGCGTAATAAATTAAATATGGGTATTCTTAATTTTACGACTACTGACATGGCTATTGTAACTTCTAGTCCTAGTGAACAAAACAGAAATGGTTATCACCATTTAATATCTCCATATGGTGGTGAACCAGTTAATTATGTAGATAGTGTTACCGTATTTGGAACTGATTCAGGAATGTTAGATGCTCTATCTACAGCTTTATTTGTTATGCCTGATGATGTAAGAGAAGCTTTCATTTTAGAACATGATTTAAAAGTTATCATTGTTAAAGATGAAACAATTATATATAAGAATATAGAGTTTAATTATGAAATTTAGATGGTTTGATGCTCTTATTATTTTGGGAGTTATAATAATAACTATTATAACAGCTATAGTTATTTATACTAATCCTAGTGATGAACCTAGTGAAACTGAAAGTAAATATATGTTAGTACGCAAGGAAAATGAAGAAATATATAAACTAAATTTAAGTGAACTAGAAGAGGCTATAGAAATTGAAATAGAAGGTGTAAGCACAACTATGACTATAGCAGCTGATAGTGATGGGTGTTATGTCTTATATTCTGGTTGTCCTGATCAAACTTGTGTTAATAGAGGTAAGATAATAGATAGTGGTGATATATCTATTATATGTTTACCTAATGAAGTGGAGATAAGTATAATCTATGAATAATAAGAAAATAAGACAAATGGTAGTTATATCTTTATTTCTTGCGATATCTGTAGTTGTATCTTATGTAGAAAGCTTTATACCTATACCTATTCCAGGAGTTAAACTTGGTTTAGCTAATGTAATTACCTTATTTTTATTACAAGAAGGTAAATGGAAAGAATCTTTATTTATATTAATAGCTAGAATATTAATAGTGTCTTTTATAAGAGGAACATTTTTAAATGTAACTTTCTTCATGTCTTTAGGTGGAGGAATAGTAGCTTATATAGTTATGTTTATCTTCTCTAGGATAAAGATATTATCTAGTATTACTGTATCAGTATTAGGTAGTGTATCTCATGTTGTAGGACAAATAATAATAGCTTATTTATATACTTCAACAAAAGGTGTTATATATTATTTACCTATTATTATGTTTTTAGGTATAATAACAGGCATAATAAGTGGAATTATTACTATATTATTAAGGAAAAGAAAAGATGTCATATTAAGAGCTTAAAAGGCTCTTTTTATTTTGTTAATTTGTAATAAAACTGCTATAATTAACTTAAAAGTAGGTGAGAATATGGTTATTAAAATACCTGAATATATAGAAGATATATTAAATATTATTAATCAATATGGTGAAGCTTATGTCGTTGGTGGATGTATAAGAGATAGTTTACTTGGTTATACTCCTCATGATTGGGATATAACAACAGATAGATTACCAGAAGAGATTAAAGAAATATTTAAAGATTATAAAATAATAGATAATAACGGTATTAAACATGGTACTGTTACTATTTTATATAAGAGAAAATTAGTAGAAATCACAACTTATAGAGTAGAAACAAACTATAGTGATGGCAGACATCCTGATGATGTGGCTTTCACAAGAAATCTAGCTAATGATCTCGCAAGACGTGATTTTACTATTAATGCCTTAGCTTATAATAATAAAAGTGGATTAATTGATTTATATGGTGGTATAGAAGATCTAAATAATAAAATAATTAGGACAGTAGGTAATCCTGAAGATAGATTTAAGGAAGATTATTTAAGAATATTAAGAGGTGTTAGATTTGTCTCTAAACTTAACTTTAATATGGAAAAATCTACTTTTGATGCTAGCTTAAAATTATCTCCTAATATTTTAAAATATATATCAGGAGAGAGAATAAGAGAAGAATTAAAGGGCATCTTATTAGGACCAAATGTTTTAAACACTTTATTAGAATATCATGATATTATTTTTTCTATTATTCCTGAATTAAAAGAATGTTATAAGTTTGAACAAAATAATATTCATCATATGCATGATGTTTATACTCATATATGTTATGTAGTAAGTTATACTAAACCTATATTTGAAACTAGACTTGCTGCTTTATTACATGATATAGGGAAACCAAAAGCTTATACTGAAGAGATAAGAGATGGTAAAATAATAGGTCATTTTTATGATCATCAAATAATATCTACAGATATGGGTAGAGTTATTTGTAATAGAGTAAAATTATCTAATGAAGAAAAAAGAAAAGTGTTATATCTAGTATTAGAACATGATAGTCCTATAGGTGATTCAAAAAGACAATTAAAGAGTTTAATTATGAGAACACCTGAAGAAAGTAAAGAATTAGTATATATGTTAATAGATTTAAAAATGGCTGATAATAAAGATCATAGTATAAAAAGAGATATTGATTTTGAAGAAATTAAAAAAGAAATAGAACAAATATTTATAGCTCAAGAAGCATTAAAAATAACGGATTTAAAGATTAATGGACTAGATTTAATAAATAGTGGTTATAGTGGTAGTGAAATTGGTAATAAATTAAAAGAAGTATTAAATTTAGTTGTTGATGGCGAGTTGAAAAATGATAGAGATATATTATTAGCTTATATAAACAAAAGAAAATAAGTAAATAATTTTTTAGATAAATAGTAGTTAATGAATCAAAACATAACTACTATTTTTTTCTTAAAATAAAATTCAATAAATCAAGTGTTTATAAAAAACCTTAACATCAAACAAATACAAAATATAGTTGACAAGCCGTGTTATTGTATGCTATATAAATAAGTATACAAGTTTTTTATATATAAAAAAATAATTTAAGTGTATGAGAGAATATATATTGAATTATAAATGTAAAATAATATAGAAAATATAATTTTTATTTTCATATATTTAAAAAGTGGGGAGGTGAATCTAATATGATTACATGTAAAAACCTTAGTTTATCATTTGGAGATAAAACAATAATTAATAATTTTAATTATAATTTTCCTGAAGTTGGATTAGTTGGTATATTAGGTCCTTCAGGTTGTGGAAAAACAACATTACTTAATATACTATCTAAAAATATTAATACTTATGATGGTAATGTAGAGTTTAACAATATAGAAAAGATAGATATTTTCTATAATCGTTATATGAATAATCTAATAGAAGGATTAACAGTTAAACAAAATATTAAATTTTATTTAACTAAAGAAGAGAGAAAAAAAGCTTTATATTATATTAAATATTTTAATTTATCATATTTACTTAAAAGAAAAGTAGATGTTATATCAAGTGGCGAAAATCAAAAAATAGATATGTGTATAGCTTTTTCTAAGGAAGCTAAAATATTAATATTAGATGAGCCTTTTAGTAATGTAGATGATAATAGAGAATTATATTATGAAGAATTTAAAAAATTAAGTAAAGATAAATTAATTATAGTAACAGGGCATAATATAGAAGACATGCCTTTTGATATAAAGATAACATTTGAAAATGGTGATATATTAATAAAAGAAATAAATAGAAGTAGTGAAAAGAATAATGTTATTACATTAAAAAGAAAATATTCTTTTATTAACGCCATTTATTACTTTAAGACTAGTAGAAAAATGCCATTTTTTATAATGCTTATAATAAGTTTTTTAACATTAGCTTGTGCAGTTATATCTATATCTATAAATTGTACAAGTGATTTAGCATTATATAAGAGAGCTCTTGAATCAAGTGGAATACAGTTTATAAATACTAGTTTTGAAGGTTTAGATGAATATGCTAGTAAAATAGATTTTCGTTGGCGAATGTATACAAGTGATTTTGAAAACACTGACGAGAGAAATTTAATATATCAAGGTGTTTATATTACAGATACTCTTTATTATCAAGGAGAAGATTTGGAATTAGTTGATAATACCATTTATATCTCGGATTATATGTATTCTTTACTTAAAACGGATGGTTTATGGAGTATTGATTATAAGGATTATATTCAATCTTATATATACATTCCTGATGAACTATGTAGCGAATTTGAAGACATAAATGTTAATTTTTCATTTTTAATACAAGATACAACGACATCATTTTCTACAAATAAGCTTGATGTCGTTGTATATGACACTAATTATGAAGATTATATTCCTAGTCAGGATGCAGTAGCTATAGATAAAAGAGAATTTTATTATTTTGCCGAAGATAATTATATGTATGTCTTTATGAATCAAAATACTATTAAGTCTTATTTTTCTAAGGATAAGGGTTTTATAATATTAGATGATGGAATTATAAAAATAAGTAGTGATTTAGAAGGTAATTATATTATGGCTGATACAGATTATTTGGCTTCTAAATATTATGAAATATATGGTTTTTACCCAGAAATAATAGGATTAGTTAATAATTATTTTGGCTTAGAATTTAGTGAAACTTTTGTTAATTTAAATTATGAAATATCTGTTGATTTAGAAGTTGTTTCAGGAAGAGGTTATGCCAGTTCTGAAATTGCAGAAAATTTTTATACAATTTATGTGAGCCAAGAAATGTTTGATTATTTATATGATAATCTTCATCAATATGATTTAAGTAATTTCATTATTGTAGATAAATACATTTATTTTGTTGATACTAGTATTTCAAAACTAGAAAGTATAACTAATTTAGCTTTAGTAGATGATAATATCGTTATGTCTAATGAGTTACTAATGTTAAGTTTAATTAGTCAAAGAGAAGAAAATGAACCTTTATTAATAGCTTTATTTATTGTTAGTTTAGTGTTATTTGTTGGAATAATCATTTGTTATTTTATATTCTATTCAATTAAGGAATATAAGAAAATGTTAGCTTTAGAAGAAAGAGGATTTAGTAAGTTAAACATTATATCTTTAAAATATACCTTTGGGATTATATTTAGTTTAATATGTATATGTTTGGTAATTATTATCTCTTATTATTTATATTTACCATTATCTATAGCTTTAGGAATAGCATTTTAATTTTAAATTTTGGAAAGAAGGGGTTTGTATGAAAAAATTAATTTGCGCATTTAGTTGTTTAATTTTATTAATTGTATGTATGTCGGCTTCAATTACTGGGGATATTGAACTTGAAGCACCTGAAGGTGCAGTTAAAGTTGGAGCAATTTCAGGAATACCTTTACCTAAAGTCGGAGAACATACAAGTTTAACTAAAGTAGCTAACGCTACATTGTATAATAGTTCTATTGCAAGTGATGAGTATTATGTTGTCTATGAATCGAGTAAAGCAACAAGTGTAGTGCTTAATCAATCTAATTATCTGTATAATTTATATGCAGGGGATTCTTTGACAGTTTCACTTACTACGTCTACATCTACAATTTCAACCTTTGAAGAAGCACTTGAAGCTTCTATTAGTTTAACAAGTGGATCATCTTATGAAGCTAAAATAGGAGCCTATATAGTTGATGTTACATGTGAATTAAGCTCATCTATTACGAGCTCACTTAGTGCAAGTATAACAGCCACTCATTCATATACGATTGGTACTAGTGTTTCTTATAGTTATACTTTTAATTGTAATAAAACCGGAAGTTATTATTATCAACAACGCGCTTTATATAGTACATATATAATTCAATGTTATGGAATTTGTTATAATGTTACTTATAAAAATGGATCATATAGTAGAACTGGAGTAAGTTTTTATTATTACTATACAGTGCCTGTAGTAAAATTAACATATATTTCTAATACAACTTCGTTAGGAATTTATGAGTATAGTTACAATAATACTTACAAAGCGTATTTAATAGATGATTCTAGTTTAGATACAAGCTCTATAGTTTATTTATCATAATATATTATGTATTGATTACATATAAAATCTGTTTTAATCCTTGAAAATATAATCACAATAACTTCAATCATTGTTTTTAAGGTTAGATTAGAAATAATATTATCTAGTTTATTGATAATGGCAAAAACGGAGGTTTTAGTATGTTAGTCATTAAGAATCTTAATTTAAAATATGGAAAACAAATTATATTTGATAATGCTTGTTTAGCTTTAAATAATACAGGGTTATATGCATTAAGAGGAAGAAATGGTTTAGGGAAAACAACTTTACTTAAATGTATTAAAGGTATAGTTTCTTATAAAGGTGAAATTACTTATAATGGCAATGAAATTAATAAAGATGATGTAGCTTATTTGAGTTCTAAAAATAGAGTGTTTTCTAATCTTAATTTAAAAGAACATCTTTGTTTATTTTCTGATAATAAAGCAAAGATAGATAAAATAATTGACAGTTTAGAATTAGGCGAAATAAAACGAGTTAGTAAAGCATCTGCAGGTGAAAGACAAAGAATAGCTTTAGCTGTAGCTATCTTAGAAGACAAACCAATATTATTATTAGATGAAGGTACTAGTCATATTGATTATAAATTGTCTAGTAAGGTATATAAGTTATTACAAGAAGAAGCTAATAATAAATTAATTATTATTGCAATTCATGATAAAACCCTAGAAATAGATAAAGATATTTATCTAAAAAATGGTAATTTCGAATTAAGTAATCAAGGCATAGAAAAAGATGAACTAGCAAGTAATACTTATACTAATAAATATTTATTGTTTAAAGTATTAAATCGTTTGAATAAGCCGTTATTTATTATTTTAGAAAGTATACTATTAATATTTTTATGTTTTATTATTAATATGAATTATATAGATGAAATATATATTTATGATTCTTATTTGAATAATAGTAGTTATTATTACACTTTAGAAGAAACATATTTAAATACTTCTAAATATGCTTCAAGTTTAGATACTACTCCGATATCAGAATATTTAGTAAATAGTATAGATTATGATGGTATTGTATATGAAAACTGGAGTTTGCTTGACTTTATAGCTATGAATGAAAATCTAGAGGATTCAATCATTTTAAATTCCCTTATAATAGACAATATTAGTGATTATTATATTACTGATACTTATAATGGTATAAGTATAAAAGAAAATGAGTTATATATTAGTGATTTTATGTTTTCTTTACTAAGAGGGTATGGTTTGATAAGTCAAAACAGAATAGTCGTTGGAAATACTTCATTTTCTTTAAGAATGTTTTCTACTAATTATAATTATTATAGAACTAATAAAAATTGGTCTGATGCTGATACACAAAGATATTATGATGAATTTAACTATGTTTATCATGCTGTTTATTTAACTGAGACTACATATAATAACTTAAAGTTAGCTGTTATAGATAAAAAGACTAGTTTCAATTTATCTTCAGCATTAATATATGATAATAGCTTAGAACTTAGTTCGGGAACGTTACCGACTAATGAATTAGAATGTGCAGTCAGCACAAAATATCTAGAGGAAAATTATGATTATGATATTTCTATTGGTGACGAAATATATGTATTTTTAACTATTAGTTATGAACCATATTTAGTAACTAATATAACTACGGCAAGCTTAGAAACTTATGAAGAATTTTATTTTAAAACATTCAAAATTACTGGTATAGTAGATAGTGATGAGTCTATTATTATTTTTGATAGTGAAGAATCTTACTACAGTTTCTTTGAAGATAATTTTGTAGAAAAAGTGAATTATTACTTTATAAATATAAGTAAAGAAGATATTAATATTGTTTTAAATAGTGGATATTTTTTTACTTGTGTAGATAATTATGAAATATTTAGTGCTATTGCTAAATTAGATAGTTATCTTGTATTAATAGATCCTTTTCTTATGATTGGATTAATTATATTTTTGTCTATATTTATTCTTTTTGAAATTATTGATATTTTATTAAATAGAAATAATAATTTAACTTTAAAAGAGAAGACTATTAATAGAAATGATTTTTATAAAATTAAATTTTTAAGTTCAATATTGGATATAGTAATAGCTGTAATATCTTTAATAGCAGGTTATCTAATGTTTTATTATTTAATAAATAATTATTTAGCATCTTATTTTTCTATTACTAAATATCTCTTACAATTTAATTATATATACTTTATCATACCTTTAATATTACTAATATTTTATTTATTTAAATGGGTTTTTAAGAGACATTAGTATTTGAATAAATATAATAATTTAAAAAGCTTGTAAAATTTTTAATTTTTAACCGCCTTGTTTTAATAAATTTTGGCGGTTATTTTCATTTGTAAAAATATATAGATTAATAATGGTGCTATAATTTTAAGTAGTATTTACTGTCTTTTTTTGTTATTTGAAAGTGTTTTTAAAATTATAATCATTTGATTATTAATTTTGTTAGCGATATAATATCGAGTTGTAATTTGATACGGAGGTGTTCTAGTGAGTAAAAGGCAAAAAATTATAAGTTGGAGTATTTATTTAGGTCTAATATTAGTTTTGTTAATAGCTATATTAATCGTTCCTAGCAAAGAGAGAACTGAAACTATTCAAGAAGTTATGCAAGATGCGGTTTTGCATAGGACAAATAAAATATCTTTATTTGGTTTAGAAGTAAAT
This sequence comes from uncultured Anaeroplasmataceae bacterium, assembly GCA_964547945.1. GTDB lineage: Bacteria > Bacillota_I > Bacilli_A > Acholeplasmatales > Anaeroplasmataceae > CALUXS01. Next base: position 9,124 of record CAZJPL010000013.1, on the reverse strand, counting down.
CCTGGTTTAATTTCTAGTTATATAGTAACTATAGCTTTATTGTTAATAGCTTTATTAATTAGAATATTTTATATACCTAGATTTAAGTATCAACCGGGCAAATTCCAAATGATATTAGAAGAAGTAGTTAACTTTTTTGATAATATGGCTAAAAAGAATAGTCCACATCATAATAGATTTTTAGGAGCTTATATCTTTGGGGCAGGTTGTTATATATTTTTTGGTACCTTATTTGAATTAATAGGTATTGAGATTATGGCTATAACGGGTGAAGCTATGTCTTTACCAGCTCCATTATCTGATATTAATGGTGCTATAATGATAGGTTGCCTATCCTATATAGTTATTTTAATTGGCGGTATAATAGCTAATAAAGGTAAGGGTGTTTTACTTACTCTTAAAGAGTTTTCTTTACCGATATCTATGACATTTAGAATATTTGGTGCTTTATTAAGTGGCCTTTTAGTCTCAGAATTAGTTTATTATTACACAGCGTTAAGTTTCTTATTACCAGTAGTAGTAGCTATACTATTTACTCTAATACACGCTGTTGTCCAAACCTATGTCTTAACTATGTTAACTTCGGTATTCTATGGTGAAGTTTCAGAAGTTAAAAAGAAGAAAAAGAAAAAAGAAGCATTAGTTTAAGGAGATAAATATGAAGAGTTTAAAAAATATAAGTTTTATTTTATTTGGAATTATAGTATTTTTAGTAGTTTTAATGGTTGTCTTATTAGTTAGTAAAGATAACACAGAAACAGTTAATTATGTAGTAACTAAACTTAGTTATACTACTACTTTACTTGAAGAAACAACAGTTGTTGATAATACTGATTCATTTAAAGCAATAGCCGCTGGTATTGGTATAGGTTTAGCTGCTTTAGGTGGTACTATAGCTATGGGTTGGGCTGTAGCTAAAACTAGTGAAAGTATTAGTCGTCAACCTGAAGCTGAAGGTAAAATTAGATCATCTTTCATGTTGGGTTTAGTATTTATTGAAACTTTAGTAATATACGCTTTAATTGTAGCTATTTTAATTATCTTTGTTTTATAAGAAGGTATATTATGTTTTTAATAGATATTCCTTTAAATATAGATTGGCAACAAATCTTACTTCATCTATTAAACTTTGTCATTTTAGTAGGTGGACTATATTTCTTACTTTATGGCCCTGTTAAGAGATTTATAGCTAAAAGAAAAACTCATTATGAAGAGTTAGATAACAAGGTAAAAAAAGATTTATCTTTGGCTAAAGAAAAAGAAGAAGAGATTAATAATAAATTAAGTACTTTAGATGAAGAAATAAATAATAAGAGAAATAGTATTAATAAAGAAATAGAAGAATATAAAAATATAGAAATAAATAAAGCTAAAAAAGAAGCTGAAAGTATTATCAAAAAGGCTACTATTCAAGCTAATAAAGAAAGAGATAAGATTTTAGATAATGCAAATAAACAAGTTAAAGATTTAGTTACTGAAGCAGCTAAAAAGATTACTTCTAGTAATACTAACGATGTCTTTGATCAGTTTTTAGAAGCTAGTAGGGGAGATATAGATGAAAACAATTAATGCTGTTTTATATTCTAATCTTAGACCTACAGAAGAACAAGAAACTAAAATCCTTGAATTTCTAAAGAAGAAATATGGGGATGTTTATTATACTTTTATCGAAGATCCTAATATTAAATCAGGTTTTTTACTTGAAGTAGGTTCTGATATTTATGATTGGACTACTAGAGGTCGTTTAGAACAATTAGTTCATAATATAGCTAATATCGATAAACCAGGTAATATTATACCTATGATAAAAGAAACTATCGAAAACTTTAAACCTCAAGTACTTCCTAAACAAATGGGGGTTGTCTTAAGTGTTATTGACGGAGTTGTCAGTATTAAGGGTTTAGATTTAGTTAAATATGGAGAAATAGTTATCTTTCAAAGTGGTATAAAAGGTATGATTATGAGTATAAATGAATATAGCTCAGAAGCTATATTGTTTGGCTCTAATCAAGAAGTAAATGAAGGAATGGCTGTTTATAGAACTAATAAAACCGCAGGTATTGGGGTAGGAGAAGCTTATTTAGGTAGGGTTATTAATGCCCTTGGTTTACCTATAGATGAGCTTGGAGAAATAGAGACAAAAACTTATTATCCTATTGAAAAAGAAGCTCCTTCTATCATTGATAGAATGCCTGTTAATAGACCTTTAGAAACAGGTATTTTAACTATTGATTCTATGTTTCCTATAGGTAGAGGTCAAAGAGAATTAATTATTGGTGATAGACAAACAGGTAAAACTAGTATAGCTATTGATACTATCTTAAATCAAAAAGATAAAGATGTTACATGTATTTATGTAGCTATAGGTCAAAAAGCTTCAAGCGTAGCTAGAATAGTAGAAACCTTAAGACAAAATAATGCCTTAGATTATACAATCGTTGTAGCTTCATTTGCGAGTGATGAATCATCGCTTCAATATATAGCTCCTTATAGTGCTACATCTATAGCTGAATACTTCATGTATCAAGGTAAAGATGTTTTAATTGTTTATGATGACTTATCTAAACACGCTATAGCTTATAGAACTATTAGTTTGTTACTTGGTAGATCTCCAGGTAGAGAAGCTTATCCTGGTGATGTTTTTTATCTTCATTCAAGATTACTTGAAAGATCAGCTCAACTAAATGCTAATTTAGGTGGAGGAAGTATTACAGCCTTACCTGTAGTTGAGACTCAGTCTAGTGATGTATCTGCCTATATTCCAACAAACATTATATCTATTACAGATGGACAAATATTTTTAGAATCTGATTTATTTTTCAGTGGTCAAAGACCTGCTTTAAATATAGGTTTATCAGTATCTAGAGTAGGTGGAGATGCTCAAACTAAGGCTATTAAAAAGGCTACAGGAACATTAAGACTTGATTTAGCTCAATATAGAGAAATAGAAGTTTTTACTCAGTTTGCGAGTGATTTAGATGAATCAACAAAAGAAGCTTTACTTTATGGTTCATCCTTAATGCAAATATTAAGACAAGGGCTTCATAAATCCTTAAAACAATATGAAGAAGTTATTATATTAGTATCAGCTTTAGCTAAATTATTTATTAGAATACCACTTAATAAAATAGCTTTATTAAAAGAAAAATTACTTATTGAATATAATAAAAATCATGCATTATTATGTCAAAATATAGAAGACAATAAGATATTAACTGATGAAATTAAAAAAGAAATTATTGATATAAGTAAAGAATATATTAATAAATATATGGGTGAATAATAATGCCTGATACTAAAGAAATTACTAAAAGAATTAAAAGTATATCTGATACTTATAAAATAACTAATGCAATGTATTTAATAGCTTCATCTAAATTAAGAAAAGCTAAGAGAGATTTTGATCAAACTAGACCTTATTTTGAAGCTTTAAGAACTGAGATTAAAAGAATGTTTAGAGTTAGCTCTAATATTAAGAGTAGATATTTTTTTCCTGTTGATAATTTTGATGAAGATAAGGTATCTCATATAGCTTTAGTTATCACAGCTGATAAGGGATTAGCTGGAGCTTATAATCAAAATGTTATAAAAAGAAGTCTAGCATTAAAAGAAGAATATCCTAATCTAATTTTTTATGTAGTAGGAGAATATGGTAGACATTACTTTAAAGAACATGGAATAGAGTTTAAAGAAGATTTCTTATTTACATCTCAAAATCCTACAATGCATAGAGCTAGAGAAATAGCTGATGTCTTATTAGAAGAATATGACAAGAATATGTTAAGTAAGTTATTTGTTATATTTACTGATTTAAAAAGTGGTTTAGTAGGAGAGGCTAATATGTATAGAATATTACCTTTTCATAGAGCTGATTTTACAGATACTAATCAAGAAAAGGTAGATACTAATTTAACTTATTTTCCATCTCTTGAAGAAGTATTAAATAATGTAATTAAAAGTTATGTATCTGGCTTTGTATATAGTACTTTAGTAGATAGTTTTTGTTGTGAACAGGAAGCAAGAATGATGGCTATGAGTGAAGCTAATGATAATGCAAAGAAGATTATTGATAATTTAAGATTAGAATATAATCAGTTAAGACAAAGTAAAATAACATCAGAAATAACAGAAATATCAGCCGCTGCAATGTCAAGAAAGAAGGTAGTTCATGAAGGGTAGAATAGTTTCGGTTTCAGGACCGGTAGTAGATGTATTTTTTGAAAGTATAAGTTTGCCTAAAATAAAAGAAGCCTTGTATCTTGTTGTTGATAATGAAAAAAGATATATGGAAGTAGCCATGCATATAGGTGGTAATATAGTTAGAGCTATTATGTTAGCTAGTAGTGACGGACTTGCAAGAAACATGGAAGTTATAGCTACTGGTGATGTCATAAAAGTACCAGTTGGAAAAAACACTTTAGGCCATGTCTTTAATGTTTTAGGTGAAACTTTAGATGGTAAGAATTTAGATAAAGATGTGGAATACTGGCCTATTTATAGACCTGCACCACTATTTTCTAATCAAAAGGTTGAAATAGAAATATTAGAAACTGGTATTAAGGTAATAGATTTATTGTTTCCTTATCAAAAAGGTGGAAAGATTGGTTTACTTGGTGGTGCCGGAGTAGGTAAGACGGTTTTAATTCAAGAATTAATTAATAATGTCGCAATGAAACATGGTGGTTATTCAATCTTTACTGGGGTAGGAGAACGTAGTAGAGAAGGTAATGACTTATATTTAGAAATGATTAATAGTGGTGTTATTGATAAAACAAGTTTAGTATTTGGTCAAATGAATGAATCGCCTGGTGTAAGAATGAGAGTTGCTTTAACTGGTCTTACTATGGCTGAATATTTTAGAGATGTCGAGAAAAAAGATGTTTTATTATTTATTGACAATATTTTCCGTTTTATCCAAGCCGGTAGTGAGGTATCTACTTTACTAGGAAGAATGCCATCAGCTGTAGGGTATCAACCTACTTTAGCTGAAGAATTAGGACAGTTAGAAGAAAGAATTACTTCAACTGATGATGGTTCTATTACATCAATTCAGGCTATATATGTTCCGGCAGATGATTTAACAGATCCAGCTCCTGCGACAACTTTTAGTCATTTAGACGCAACTACAGTATTAAGCCGTAAGATTGCAGAACAAGGTATATATCCAGCAGTAGATCCACTAGCTTCAACTTCACGTATTTTAGAACCTGAAATAGTGGGTTTAGAACACTACACTATAGCTAGAAGGGTAGAAGAGATACTTCAAAAGTATAATGAATTACAAGATATTATAGCTATTCTTGGAATGGACGAATTATCTGATGAGGATAAATTAGTTGTTTCTAGAGCTAGAAAGATTCAAAGATTTTTAGCTCAACCTATGTTTGTCGCTGAGAAGTTTACAGGTTTAGCTGGTAAATATGTAACTTTAAAAGAAACTATAGAAGGATTTAAAGCTATTATAGAAGGCAAGGTAGATGACTTACCTGAAGCAGCATTTTATAATGTAGGTAATTTATCAGAAGTATATCAAAAGGCAGAAACTTTAGGAATAAAATATGAATAGTTTTAATATTAAAATATTAGCTGCCGATAAAGCCTTTTATGAAGGAACTTGTCTATCTATAGTATTACCTACATCTAACGGAGAATATGGTATTTTAGCTCATCATTATAATATGTTTGGGGCAATATTACCGGGTATGTTTAAGATTAAATATGATGAGAATAAAGAAGAAGTCTTATCTGTTTCTTCAGGTATGTTTAAAATAGAAAATAATAATGTCTTAATATTAGTAGACTCAATAGAAAGACCTGAGGAAATAGATTTAAATAGAGCTAAAATAGCCAAAGAGAAAGCTGAAGAAGCTTTACTTCATAAAATGAGTAGACATGAATATTACACAACTCAAACTAGATTAGCTAGAGCTATTAATAGATTAAAAATTAAATCTAATATTACTCATAATATAAATCATTAGTCTCTTAAGTAGTATTACTTAAGGGATTTTTTCTTTATAGGTACAAATAAGTCTAATAAAAAAGTCCTCACAAGTGCAAATAATTACCATAAATACTTGTCTGTAGGTACAAATAATTAAAAAGAGAATTTAAAAATTCATTTTTATAAGCTTTCTAAGCGGAATTTACTTTTACAATTAACTAGGTAAATTTAATTTATAATATTATTGACTTTTATATTAAGTTTTGTTAATATTCAAGAGGGCAAGTAAAATTGTCTACTAATAAATTTATGATTACAACAAGACGCAATTATTGTGTCTTTTTTTTAAAATAATCATAGATTTTAGAAAAAATTAAGGAGATAAAATGGAAAAATACACAAAGGAAGACATTAGAAGAATTTGCAAGGAAGAGGATGTACATTATATTCGTATGCAATTCACTGATATAATGGGTATAGTTAAGAATGTTGAAATTCCTATTACTCGTTTAGAAGATGCATTAGAAAATAATGTAATGTTTGATGGCTCATCTATTGAGGGTTTTGTTCGTATTCATGAAGCTGATATGTTTTTACATCCAGATTTAAATACTTTTTTAGTATTAAATTGGGAAGATAATTCATATGGTAAAGTTGCGAGATTCATTTGTGATGTTTATAGACCTGGTCAAAATGGTAAGCATGTACCTTTTGAAGGGGATCCTAGAAATATCTTAAAAAAGAATTTAGCTAAGATGAAAGAATTAGGATTTAGTGCTTTTAATGTTGGTTTTGAACCTGAATTTTTCTTATTCAAATTAGATTCTAATGGTAAACCAACTTTAGAATTTAATGATGATGGTGGTTATTTTGATTTATCACCTATTGATTGTGCAGAAGATTGTCGTCGTGATATAGTTGCTGAACTACAAAAGATTGGTTTTGTTGTTGAAGCTGCTCATCATGAAGTTAGTATGTCTCAACATGAGATAAACTTTAGATTTGATAATGCTTTAGAAGCTTGTGATAATGTCCAAACTTTTAAATTAGTAGTTAAAAATGTAGCTAAACGTCATAAATTACATGCCACTTTCATGCCTAAACCAATTTATGGTATTAATGGTTCTGGTATGCATTCTAACTGTTCATTAGTAAGAGAAGATGGAGTAAATGCTTTTTATGATGAAACTAAAGCTAACGGATTATCTGATTTAGCTATTAAATGGATATCAGGTATCTTAGATCATGCAAAAGGTTTTTGTCTACTTACTAATCCTACAGTTAATTCTTATAAGAGAATAGTACCAGGATTTGAAGCACCTTGTTATATATCTTGGTCTGATTCTAATAGGTCAACTATGATTAGAATACCTGCAGCTAGAGGTTTAAAGACAAGAACAGAAGTTAGAAATGTTGATGTTAGTGCTAATCCTTATTTAGCTATGTCAGCTATTTTGGCAGCTGGTTTAGATGGCGTAAAAGGTAATTGTAAAGAATATGCTCCTATTTATGACAATTTATTCACTATGAGTGATAAAGATAGAGAAAAAGTTGGTGTATATAGTTTACCTGCTGATTTAAATGAAGCTATTAATTGTTTCTTAAAAGATGAAGTTATAATGAAAGCTATGGGTAGTCATATAACTGAAAAATTAGTTCAAGCTAAAAAAATAGAATGGGATAATTATAGAAGACAAGTTACTTCTTGGGAAATAGAACATTATTTAATGAAATATTAATATAATAGACCTCGAAAGAGGTCTTTTATTTTTAGGTATTTTGCAAAATATATTATTATTCTTGTTTATAAAATATATTCTATGCTACAATAAAGCTAAGAAGACGATTGCTTTTTATTAGAAGATTTAAAAGGAGAGAATATATAATGAAAAAGCTAAGTATAATTATATTTAGTTTATTAATGTTATTAACTGTATGTCTAAGTTCATGTGATAGTACTGTAACAGTATATGATATTAACGGAGAAGAAATAACTATTAGTAAAAGTATATATGATGAATTTGTTATTGGATATAAAAATAGATTTGAGCATGATAGAGAATATGAAAATTCTAGCCTTACTTATTTAGGAGAATATCAAGGTGGTTATTATTTTAGCAGTGTGCATAATGCTGTATTAGCTGTTGGAGTTACTGAAAATATAGTAGATATTCAGTTTGAATATGGCGATCCTAATGGAATTATATATTATTTATTTGATGAAGTATTATATGCATTAAATGAAGCTTATGAACACTTATTGTTATCTAAAGCTGAAATAGAAAGATTATATGATTATGTTTATTTAAAATGGACAGTTGAAAGAAGTGGTATTATTTCGTCTAGGACAGATTTTTTGTCTTTTGGTACTTATTTAGAAGATAAGGTAGAATTTAATAAGGATGTTGCTGAAGATAAAATAGTTTCTGGTTATATAGTCCTTAAAATAGATAATAATTTTGTTAATAATGATTTAGAATCATATTTTAAGAATAATAGTTATGCATATAGTGTTAATAGTACTGATATAACATTAAGTTTTAGTCATCAACTTAATTATGAAACTATAGTAATGAAACTAAATGAAGAGTTAGATTTAGATGAATTAGAAATATTAGCTAATCAGTTATTAGAGGAAGATTTGTTTAAAGAAGTTGAAGTATTGACAAAAGATTATAGTGTGGAAGAATTAGACGATACACAAACAGTATTTGATTTTACTAATGTAGATAATGATTTATATAGTTCACCATTTTATTTGTTTATAGATATAAAACCTAGTATGATAAATTATAATTACCAAGCATATTTTAGTGGTATGACTTTTGAAATAGATGGTGAAGAATATAAAGTATATTATTATGGATTTGTAGATGCTGATACTTTCGTTATTACAATAAGTGATTCTTTTTATAGTGGTTATTCTACTGATGCCGAACAATATTTGAGAGATAAATTAATAGCTGATGAATTATATAAATTAGATTTTGTTAAACAAGTTTATCCATTACCTAAAGGACAATCTTTACCTACAATTTATTAAAAACTTTAATTATATTTAATCTAAGTAACTTATTTATATTTTTATATGATTGGAGAGAAGATAAATGAAAAAAGTGAGTTTGTTATTTGTTGAAGTTTTTTTAATTGTTTTAACATTGTTAGGAGTTAATACTAAAG
>CAZJPL010000012.1:0-31089 GCA_964547945.1 uncultured Anaeroplasmataceae bacterium | reverse complement strand
CATTTCTAATAAACGTAAGAAATTAACACCAGTATTACCTTGCATTTTGCTTGCTTTGTTGAATACTTTTCTGAATTGTTTTTCAGATAGGCCATAAGTGAATCTTACTCTTTGTTTTTCTTGTTGTTGAATACCATATTCACTTAATTTGACACGTTTGTTACCATGTTGACCAGGTGCATATTTTCTTTTTACTAATTCTTTACCTGTTTCACTAGTAGAATAACCTAAACGTCTACTAACTTTCCAAGTAGGTCCTGTATATCTTGACATTGTTTTTTCTCCTTTCTAATTTTAAGGTAAAAGAAAGGGAATCATTTTACTTATATTAAATATATCTCTGTAATATACTTTCACCATCAGCAGCTAAGATTACTAATACCCTCGCAAGGTTAAGATATATTTAACGGATAAAATGACAGCTGCTTTTACCCACGCTTGAAAATAATATCATAAATTAGGCCTTATTGCAACAAAAAAATTTACTATTTTTAAGCTTTATGCTAAAATATGGCGGATTGGAGTTTGATACTATGTCTAATTTTTATGATCGTATTTTAGTTCGTTTTGGGGATCTAACATTAAAGGGTAAAAATCAAAGCGATTTTGTTAGACAATTATATAATTTATTAGAAGAAAAATTAAGTGATTTAGATGTAATAATAGAAAAAAAACATGATCACGCCTATATATTACTTAAAGATACTGATTTTAATTTAGTGATTGATAGATTAAATTTAGTATCTGGTATACACTCATATAGCTTAGTTAAAACAGTAGATAGAAATATGGATATCTTAGTTACTGAAGCGTTAGCTTATATTAAAATGGTAGTAACTAAAAAGACTAGTTTTAAAATAGAGACTAAAAGGGCAGATAAATCTTTTCCTTTAACTAGTCTAGAAGTATCTAAAGTAGTATCTAGTTATATACTTAAGAATTTTGACTTATTAGAAGTGAGTATGCATAATCCTGAACTAGAATTAAAAATAGAAATAAGAACTGATGGTATTTATTTATATCATGAACAAATAAGAGGTTTAGGAGGCTATCCTACTGGTATAGCAGGTAAGGGTTTATTGATGTTAAGTGGTGGTATAGATTCACCAGTAGCTGGCTTTTTAGCTATGAAACAAGGTGTTTTAATTGAATGCATTCATTTTGAATCTACACCTTTAACAAGTATTGAATCAGCTCAAAAAGTAATAGATTTAGTTAAAGTATTAGCTAAATATGCTCCTGATAACAAAATCTTATTACATATGATACCTTTTAAAAATATTCATCAACAATTATTAGAAAAAATACCTGAATCTTATAATATAACTATTATGAGAAGAATGATGTATAGAATAGCTACAGAAATAGCTAAGAGAAATGATGATGTAATATTAATTAATGGTGAATCAATAGGACAAGTAGCAAGCCAAACTTTACAAAGTATGGCAACTATTAATGAAGTTACTAATATACCTATTATTAGACCTTTAGCTACTTATGATAAGGTAGATATAATTAAAATAGCTAGAAATATTAAAACTTTTGATATAAGTATAAGACCTTTTGAAGATTGTTGTACAGTATATGTACCTAAAGCACCAGCTATAGCTCCTAAAGCAAGTAAAGCTCAACAATTTGAAAAGAATTTTGATTATAATACTTATATTAAAGAAGCTTGTGATAATGTTAAATCTATTTATATATCTAAAGATATAGATTTAGAATTAGCTTTATATGGTTTAGAATTTGGTGAGGCAATAGATGAATATAACAAAACTAAGTAAGAATGAAATTACTAAGATAAATAAACTATATTTAGCTAAGTATCGTAAAGAAACTAATACTTTTATAGCCTTAGGACCTCATCTAGCAGAAGAAGCTAAAAAAGCTGATAGACTTATTAAAACTTATACTACATCTAAAGATATAGAAGGTATCTTAATAAGTGAAGAAGATATGTCTAAGATATCAAGAATAGATGGCCCTTGTCTTAGTTTAAGTATTTGTAAGATAGAAGAATCTAAAATATTATCTAATAAATTGTTAGTCTTAGATGCAATTCAAGATCCAGGTAACATGGGTACTCTTTTAAGAACAGCTAAAGCTTTTGGTTTTGATACAATTATCCTAGGAGAAGGATGTGTTGATATCTATAATGAAAAAGTTATAAGAGCTAGTCAAGGGGCAATATTCAAACTTAATTTTATAAGAGATAATTTATTATCTTTTATAGAAAATAATAAAGATTACAAGTTTATAGCTACTTCAGTAGAAGAAGGTAAGTTACCTGAAGAAATAAATAAAAATGATAAAATAGCTTTAATATTAGGTAATGAAGGTAACGGAGTTAATAAACAAATTTTGGCTTCATGTAAGGATAAAATATATTTGCCTCTAGAGGATACTGAATCACTTAATGTAAGTATCGCAGGAGCTATAATTATGTATTTATATAGGTAGTTTAATTGCTACCTATTTTTTTATTGTTGCAATTAAATTAAATATAAGGTAGAATAGAAATGTCAATTTTAGATATAAATTAAGAGGTGAAAAAATGAGAAAATATTTGTTAATTATAAATGCGATACTTCTTGTAGTATTATTAGCTTTAGATGCAGCTTATATAGAATTAGGCTCAAGAGTATGGAAGGCTTGTGCGAGTGCGACATTCGTTTTAATAGGGCTTGTTAATTTATTTTATGCATATAAAAATAAACTTAATTTAAAGTTTCCTATTATAATGGTAGTAGGGTTAATATTTGCGATGTTAGGTGATATAGTAATAAACATTCACTTTATAGCTGGTGCTGGTTTATTTGCTGTAGGTCACGTATTCTTTGTTATAGCTTATAATACTTTATATAAGTTTAATTGGAAAGATATAGTAATATCTTTAGTAATCTTTATAGCAGCATTATTATTTGTTTTATTAGCTCCTATATTTGAATTTAGTAGTGCAGTGATGCAAGTAGTAGTAATAGTTTACGCTTTAATTATTTCATTTATGGTTGGTAAAACAATATCTAATTTAATAGAAAAGAGAAATATACTTAATATTGTTTTAGTAGTAGGAAGTGTATTATTCTTCTCATCTGATTTCTGTTTATTATTAAATAATTTTGCTAATCTAGATGCCAATTATATTGGTACTATTTGTTTAGCTCTATATTATCCTGCGGAATTCTTATTAGCTTTCTCTATCTTTGTTTATGCAGATATAAATTGCTTAAATAAGCCTAAAGAAGTAGTAGAATTAGCAGAGTAATTATTTATATAAATAAAAATGATAAAGACCATAGGCTGAGCTATGGTCTTATTATTTTAGTAATTTTTATAATTTATTAACTTCTATATTACCATTTAACATTACAAATACTACATGTGAATCATAAGAGATAGGGTCTTTAGAATAGATAACGATATCAGCATCTTTACCTTTTTCAATACTTCCTACTCTATCAGCTATACCAACTACTTTAGCTGCGTTAATAGTATTAGCTTTTAAAGCTTCTAGATAAGGTAAGCCTTCCTTAACAAATAATCCTGTTTGAGTTAAAGTAGTATCTAGAGTAATAACTGGGTGATCTGTCATGAAACAGAAGTCTATACTATGATCATTTAATACTTTGGCTGATTCAAATGATTTAGCTTTTAATTCATATTTAGATTTATTTCCTAAAGTAGGTCCTAAAATACATTTTACTTTATGTTCTTTTAAGAATTCAGGAATTAAATAACCTTCAGTACAGTGTTCAATAGTATAGTCTAGTTTAAATTCTTCAGCAATTCTTACAGCTGTTACTATATCATCAGCTTGGTGAGCATGAATTTTAACAGGTAGGCCTTCAAATACTCTTTTCAAGCTATCCCATTTTTGATTATAAGCTGGTCTTGTTGGATTTTTACCATCTTTTAAATCTTTTTCATATTTTTCCCAAGCTTCTTTATATAATTTAGCTTCAGTTAAAGCGCCTCTTAATACAGCGGCACTAGCCATTCTAGTAGAAGGACCTTTATCTTGATAACAACGTTTAGGATTTTCACCTAAAGCCATTTTCATAGCTAATTCTTCCTTAACTACCATATCACAAATAGTTTTACCTTTTGTTTTTAAAACACAGAAAGTACCACCAATAACATTAGCACTACCAGGACCAGTACAAACAGTAGTAATACCATTTTCTAAAGCCACTTGGAAGCTTTCATCATGTGGTTTAATACTTTCAATACCTTTTAATTCAGGAGTAAGTGGGTTAGTAATTTCATTTACGTCAGTACCAGCCCAACCATAAGTTTGTTCCATCATACCAACATGGCAATGTGGATCTACGATACCAGGCATTACAAATAAGCCTTTACAATCTACAACAGTAGCTCCCTTATATTTAGTACTTAAATCACTAGTTGATACCTCAACTATTTTAGTACCATCAACAACAACACTCGCACTAACGTCGTTTAAATCTGCCATGCTCCAAAGATTACAGTTCTTTAAAACTATCATTTTAAATCCTCCATTTTTTTAATTTTTTTTATTTTATTAAGAAGCTTAAAGCTTCATAATAACTATTTTCTTTCTTGCCCATGAAACATTCAGTTGCCACTGATTTAATATAATCAGTTTTTCTAAAATCTTCTCTTTCTAAGATATTAGATAAATGAACTTCTATTATTTTACCTTTAAATAATTCTAAGGCATCATGTAAGGCAATAGAAGTATGGGTATAAGCTCCACCATTTATAATTATTGCATCATAATTTAAGTGTTTATGAATAAAAGAAATAAGTTTTCCTTCACTATTACTTTGATAAAACTTTAATTTAGCCTTACCTTTAGCTTTTTCTTTTAAAGAAGTATTTATATCTTTTAAAGTAAGACTTCCATAATGTTTTTTATCTCTTTTACCTAACATATTTAGATTAGGCCCATTAATAACTAAAATCTTCATTATTCTTCCTCTGATATAGTATATAAAGGTGTAGCATTTGTTTCGCTTGCCTTAACCATTTTATCTACATATAAGATACCATCTAAATGATCATATTCATGTTGGAATACTATAGCTGGATATCCTTCTAATTCTTTGGTAATAAATTTAGTTTTCTTAGTATTAAAATCATAGATATAAGCTTTAAATTTAATTTTATAATGTCTAGGGACAACAAAACCATCAGTAACTCTATTGACACTAAGACAACCTTCCCCATCAGGTAAATAAGTCATTTCTTCACTTTTTTCTACTATTTTAGGATTAATTATAGAATAACAATATTTAGTTTGTTTTTCGTCTAAAAAATCAACACAATTCATTCCAAACATTCTCTTACTTAAACCAACTTGAGGAGCGGCTACCCCAACTCCCGGTCTAATACCATATTGTTTGGCTAATTCAGCATTTTCAGATACAATAAGATATTGAAGAATATGTTCTAAACAAGATATATCTTCACTACATAAAGGTATACTAACTTCCTTAGCTATCATTCTTAATATAGGATTACCTTCTTTACAAATATCTTTATCTAAATACATGTTAAACACTTCCTAAATAACATTTTATTTATTATATCATAATTTTAAAAAATATGTTATTATATATTGCGTGATAAATATGATAATTTTAGTAGGAAAATCAGCAAGTGGGAAAACATTTATAGGTAAATGTTTAGAACCTAAAGGTTATAAAAAAATAGTAACTTATACCACAAGAGCTAAAAGACCACAAGAAGAAAATGGTATAGATTATTTTTTTATCAGCAAAGAAGAATTTGAAGAAAAAATAAATAATGATTTCTTTTTTGAATACGTAAATTATAATGGTAATTATTATGGTACAAGTAAGAATCTTTTAACTGATTTAAAAACATATCTTATATTAGAACCTAAAGGTCTAGATAAATATAAGAATTTAAAAAACGTTGTTACTTTTTACGTTTATTGTGATAAAAATATTTTAAAAAAGAGAATGTTAGAAAGAAAAGATAAATTATCGGATGTAGTTAAAAGACTAAAAAATGATGAAATCTTATTTAAAGATGTAAAAAAGAAATGTAATTTTATGATAGATGGTACTAAAAACATATCTGATATAATTAAAGAAGTAGAGGATAAATATTATGGATTCCTTCACCTGGCAACAAGAAATGAATAAATATATAGATAATTTGAGAACTAATGATATTTATCTTAAATTAGTAGATTTACTAGATTATATTAAAACTAAATATTTTTATTTAATAAGTGAATTTAATAAAGCTAAAGAAGAATTAGAAAAAGCTAATAAATATTATAAAGACTATGATCTTATTTTAAATAATTATCAGATAGCTAAAACTAAATTATATAGCTTAGAAGAAGTAAAAGAATATTTTAGCTTAAGACATGAACTAGAAGACTATATTAATTCTGATCTAAGAGAATTATATAAAGATATCATTTTTTAATATTGTCAAGAAAAAATACTTGACAATAAAATCAGTAATGGTATAATTACCCCTGGAAAAAGGAGTGAAAATATGGTTAAGTTGAGATTACAAAGATTTGGTTCACATAAGGATCCTAAATATCGTATAGTAGCTGCTGATTCACGTAGTCCACGTGATGGTAAATTTATTGAGATTGTAGGTACTTACAATCCTAAGACAGATCCAGCTACAGTTACTATTAATAAAGACGCTGCTCAAAAATGGTTAGATAATGGTGCTAAACCTACTATCACAGTTAAGAATCTTTTAAAAGCAGAAGGCATCCTAAATACATCAAAATAAGAAGGTGACTAAATGATTAATTTTGAAGAGTTAATAAAAAGTTTAATTCTTCCTTTAGTCACTTATCCGGAAGATGTAGTAGTTACTCTAGTATCTGATTCTGATGTTTTAGATTACAAAGTTGAAGTTAATTCTAAAGACTTTGGTAGAGTAATAGGTAAAGGCGGACATATCGCTCAAGCTATTAGAACT
The DNA here is from genome assembly GCA_964547945.1 of uncultured Anaeroplasmataceae bacterium. Classification (GTDB taxonomy): domain Bacteria; phylum Bacillota_I; class Bacilli_A; order Acholeplasmatales; family Anaeroplasmataceae; genus CALUXS01. Next base: position 24,129 of record CAZJPL010000012.1, on the reverse strand, counting down.
ATCCTATATGCCGGTGCTTCTAAAGAAGGAAAGAAAATCCATTTGGATATTATAAGTAAATAGAATAATTACCCTTTTGACATTTGTCTAAGGGTTTTTATTTTGTTATAATAAACAAGAGGTTTTATCATGGAAATAATTATTACTAATTTTGAAAATAAAATGAATATTTTAAAGAATACTAAAGCGTTAATAGAAAGACGTTTTTTTTCACTAACAGAGCTAAAAAAGAAATTATTTGGCTATTTAACTGAAGAAGGAATTTATTATATATATAACAAATATAAATATAATATACCTTTTATTTTTAATTTAAAAAAATATCTACCTATAATAGATATTAATACTAAATATAATACTAAAAAATTAGAGAGCTTAAGATTATTAAAAGAAGATTTAATAAATAATAAATATTATTTAATAGATAATACCTTTATTAATTATTTAAAAGAACACAATCTTAAATTTATTAATATTGATATAGTAGATGATAATAAATTATTACTTAAATATTTAGATGATATTAAAGTTAAATATACTATTTCTAATAAAGAAATTAAAGATATAGATAGTAATCTAAGAGTGTCTTTAGTTAATAATATAGAAGAAGAAGTATATTATAACTTTAATATAATAGAAGATTTATTAAGTAAAGGTGTAAAACCATCTCAAATTCATATAGTAAATACTAGTAATAGTTATTATTCTTTATTAAAAAGAATAGCTCATTTTTATAAAGTAGATATAAATATAAAACCAAGTTTATCAGTAATAGATAAAGAAGATATTAATTTAATACTCAATAATATAGATAGACTAGATAGTATATTAGAAGAAATAAAAGATCTAGATTTATATAAGATAGTTATTAATTATATTAATACTTATAATTTAATAAATATAAAAGATAATACTTATAGAGAAGATTTATTAATTTATTTATTAAGAAATAGAAAATATAGTAATATTAATTATAAAGAAGCTATAAATATATCTAGTATAGATACTAATTTTACTGATAATGATTATATCTTTTTATTTAACTTTAATCAGGATTTTCCTGGTATTAATTTTGATTATTATTTTAGCGATGAAGAAAGAGAATTTTTAGGCTTATCTAGTTTTAAGGAATATAGTAATACTTATTTAAATAAGGCAAAAATCTTTTTAACAAGTCAAAACAAGCTTTTTATATCTAGACCTAAGATTTACTTAAATGAAGATAATTTTAAATCTATTATAGGCGAGGAGCTTAATATAGCTGAAGAATATAAAGAAAATACCTTATCTAATAATAGGTATTTATCTGACCTATATTTAACAGCATCTATAGATGATTATATTAATTATAATATTAAAAATGATGACCTATATAAATATGACTTATCTCATTTAAAATATAATAGTTATGATAATAAATATAAGCCTTTTAAAAGAAAATTAGAAGATAATGTTAGAGTATCTTATTCTAGTTTAAAGGTCTATTTTAATTGTGCTTTTCATTACTATCTAGATTATGTTTTAAAGATTAGTAATAATGAAGATAGTTTAGCGACAAATCTTGGTACTTATGTACATGCTGTATTAGAAGCTAGTTATAAAGAAGGATTTAATTTAGAAGAAACTAAGGCTAGTGTTAAAGAAAAAATGAATATGGATGCTAAAACGAGATTTTACGCTAAGAGATTTGATTTAGTTTTAGATAAGATCTTAAGCTTTAATAATACTTATGAAACTGATATGAGCTTAAGCCAGGTATCATGTGAAGAAAAGTGGGAAATAAATCATAATTTCTTAACTTTAGTAGGTAAGATAGATAAGATTAGATATTTAGAAATGGGTAATGATATTTATCTAGCTATTTATGATTATAAGACGGGTAGAGATGAGGCAAGTCTAGCTAATATTGAAGATGGCTTTAATATGCAGTTACCTACTTATTTATATTTGCTTACTAATCAGTTTAAAGATAAGGAAGTTAAATTATGTGGCTTATATCTTCAAAAAGTTACTATAGATAGTTTAAAAGAAGATGGTTTTGATTCCTTTAAATTACAAGGTTATACTAATCCTGATTATGCTAGTTTCTTAGATAAGAATTATCAAAATAGTTCTTATATTAAAGGCTTAAAGGTAAAAAAAGATGGTACTTGGAATAGTTATGCTAAAGTATTTAGTGAAGATGATATTAAAAATATAGTAGATATAGTAAGAAATAATTTAGAAGTAGTAGAAAAATCTTATATTAATAATGATTTTCCTATTAATCCTAAATATATAGGTGGTAATAATAAAGCTTGTACTTATTGTCCTTATACTAATATTTGTTATAGAAAGTTTGAAGATAGAGTAGAACTAGAGAAAAAAGAATTCGAGGGGAGTGTCTAGATGGCTTGGACTAATGAACAAATAAAAGCGATAGAAACGCGTAATAGTAATATCTTAGTTTCAGCTGGGGCAGGCTCAGGTAAAACAGCTGTTTTGTCTGAAAGAGTCTTAGAATTTGTCAAGGCCGGAAATAGTGTTAAAGACTTATTGGTTTTAACATTTACTAGAGCTTCAGCCTTAGAAATGAAGGTAAGAATATATAAAAAGCTAAAGGAGGCAGGTCTATTTGAAGAAGCAGATCTAACCCTAAAAGCTGATATAACAACTTTTGATTCTTATGCCTTAAGTTTAGTTAAGAGATATTACTATTATCTAGATATAGATACTAATATCGGTATAGCTGATCAAAATATCTTAAATGCTGAAAAAAGAAAGATAATAAATGAGATATTTTTAGATTTATATGAAAAAGAAGATAAAACTTTTGAAAATTTTTTAATAAGAGAAAATGTTAAAGATGATAAAGGTATAATTGAGACTATCTTAGATTTATCTAATAAAATAGAGTTATTAGTAGATCCTGTAACTTATCTTAATAATTACCTAGATAATTATTATGATGATGAAAATATAAATAAATTAGTACAAGAATATTCTAATATCTTAGTATCTAAGGTAAAAAATATAAATATCCTATTAGAAGAACTTAATAGTATTATTAAATATACTGGTAATGAGAAGTTAGAAGAATATATAGATATCTTGATGTCTAAGATAGATAATATTAAAGATTATGATGAAATACTACCTTCTTTAGTAGATTTTAAATTCCCTCAGCTTAAAAGAGGTTCAGGAGAAGAAATAAGTAGTTTAAAAGATAGTGTAAACACAAAGATTAAAGATATTATTAACAGTGTATCTTTATATCCTAATAAATTATCTTTAAAAGAAGAGATATTAAGTACTAAATCAGATATTAGTTTTTTAATAAGTATCTTACTTAAATTAATAGATAGACTAGATAAATATAAGAAAAAATATTCATTATATACTTATAATGATATAGCTAAAATGGCTATTAAATTAGTAAGAGATTTTAAAGATGTTAGAAAAGAATTACTTAAGATTAAAGAAATATTAGTAGATGAATACCAAGATACTTCAGATATCCAAGAAACTTTCTTATCTTATATAACTTGTGATAACTTATATATGGTAGGAGATATTAAACAATCTATTTATCGTTTTAGAAATGCTAATCCTTATATTTTTAAAGATAAGTATGAAAGATATAAGAATGGTAATGGTGGTATAAAGATTGATTTACTTAAAAACTTTAGATCAAGAAAAGAAGTATTAAGTGGAATTAATTTAATATTTGAAAGCTTGATGACTTCAGATTTTGGTGATTGTGATTATAAGAATGACGGGGCTATGGTATATGGGTTAACTTCATATGATGATGTTAATAAAAATGATTACAATCTAGAAGTTTTATCTTATGATAAAGATAGTATAGAAGGTTATAAAACTGAAGAAATAGAGATATTTATATGTGCTAATAAAGTTAAAGAGTTAGTTGAAAATAATTATACCTTCTCAGATGGTAAAGCTAGAAAAACTAAGTATAGTGATATAGCTATCATAATAGATAAATCTACAAATTTTCCTTTATTTAAGAAGATTTTTGAATATTTAGGTATACCTTTATCTATAGAAAGAGACCTAGATATTAAAGATAATTCTTTAACTCAAACTATAGTATCTATCTTACAAGTATTTTTATATTTAAAATATAATGAAGATAATAATCATAAATTATATTTAACAAGCTTTTTAAGAAGTTTTATAGTAGCTATGCCTGATGAAGAAATTTATGATGTTATTACTAATAAAAAATATGATATAGATATCTTAAATAAACTAAAAGATATAGATATAACTAAAGATAGTTTTAGTATATATTATGATATTATTAATGCTATAGATTTATATGCTAAATTACCTTTAATAGGTAATGTTAAGAATTCATTAGTAATAATAGATTATGTAGCTGGTTTAATAGAAAGTTATAGTAAGCTAGGTTATGATTTTAAAAATAGTGTATTATTTTTAGGAGATATTTTAACTAGTGAAGCTAAACTTAATTATAAGAATGAATCAAAAGGTGATGATGAAGTTAAATTAATGACCATTCATCATTCTAAGGGTTTAGAATATCCTTATTGTATATTTCCTTTACTTAATACTAAATTAAATGAAAGTGATACTTCTAAGAAGTTTAATTTTAGTAATAAATATGGTTTTTATGTTAAAAATGCTCAAAATGTAGATTATTCAGTAGTAAGTTTACTTGAAAAAGAAAATTTTAGAAAAGAAGAAATATCTGAAAGAGTAAGAGTATTATATGTTGCCTTAACTAGGGCAAGAGAAAAGATGATTTTATTATTAGATAATAAAGATAAAGCTAATCTTTTAAGACAAGATATTAAGACTTTTAAAGATATGTTAGTATATACTAATACCATAGATAAGTTTATTAAAGATGTTGATTTAGATAAACTTGGTTTAACTAAGGATTATAATATATCTAGATCTAATGATATAGCTAAAAATGTTGGAATAAAGATAAAATATAGTGATAATGATTATCAAGAAGGTATGTTAGAAAAGGGTAAAATATCTAAAGAAAATATTAATCTAATAGATGATAATACTAGATATATTTTAAATTTAGGTACTAATATACATGAGATATTAGCTACTTTAAATCTTAAAAATCCTGATTTAACTAATATACCAATAAATTATAAAGATAAGATAGAAAAAATATTAGCTTTAGATATATTTAAAGATATTGAAAAAGCTAAAATATATCAAGAATATGAATTTTATTATGAAGATGGTAATAATTCTTATTATGGTATAATAGATTTATTATTAGAATATAGTAATCATTTTGTTATAATAGACTATAAATTAGCTGATTTATCTAAAGAAGAATATGAAAGACAATTAGGTGTTTATTATAATTACATTAAGAGTATTAGTGATAAAGATATATCAGTTTATTTACTTAGTATAATGAGGTCGGAGGTAAGGAAAATTGAGTATTAAATATAACATGTGTGGCAAGATATTAAAAACTCATGGCTTACAAGGGGAAGTAAAGATATTAAATAGTAGTGATTTTCCACGCTTTGAGGTAGGTAAAAAGGTATATTATAAAGAAGATGATAAATATATTGAACTTATAATAGCTGAAGTGAGAGATACTAAAGATTTACTTGTTAAATTTAGAAATTATAATGATATTAATTTAATACTACCTTTAGTAGGTAAGGATTTATATGCTAAAAGAGAAAAGAATGATCTTTTAGATAATGAATATTATTATACTGATTTAATAGGTAAAGATATTTATAATGAAGATAATATCTTAAGAACTAAGGTATCTAATATAAGAGAATATCCTCAAGGTAAATATTTAGTTTGTCGTATAGAAGATAAGGTCAAATTAATACCTTTTAGACAAGAATTTATTGTAGATGTTTTAGAAGATAGAATAATCATTAAAGAAATAGATGGCTTATTATGAAAATTAAAATAATTACCTTATTTAAAGAGATGTTTATACCTTTTTTATCTACTTCTATAATAAAAAGAGCTATAGATAATGAGTTAGTTGAAGTTGAGTTAATTGATTTAAGGGCTTATTCAGAAGATAAACATAATCATGTCGATGATACACCTTATGGTGGTGGCAATGGTATGGTTATTAAAGTCGATGTCGTAAAAAGGGCTTTAGATAGTAATACAAGCCCTAATAGTAAGATTATTTTAACTACACCTAAAGGTAAGACTTATAATCAAAATATAGCTTTAGAATTAAAAGAACAAGAAGAAATAGTTATCTTATGTGGTCATTATGAAGGTTTTGATGAAAGAGTTAATAATTATATAGATATAGAATTATCTATTGGAGATTATGTATTAACTGGTGGAGAACTAGCCGCTATGGTTATAGCTGATAGTATTATTAGATTACAAGATGGTGTTTTAACTAAAGGTTCTTATGAAGATGACAGCTTTCAAACTGGTTTACTTGAATATCCTCAATATACTAGACCACAAGAATTTTTAGGTAATAAAGTACCTGATGTTTTAATGAGTGGTAATCATGAAGAGATAAGAAAATATAGAAAATACGAGAGTTTAAAGGCCACTTATTTAAAAAGACCTGATTTATTAGATAATTATAAGCTAGATAAAGAAGAAGAAAAAATGTTAGAAAAAATTAAAGCTGATACTTTACAAACAACTGAATAAAAAGTAAAATTGTTTGTGAGGAATGAAAGGAGAATAAATTATGGCTAAAAAAAGTGGTTCAGATTGGAATAAAATAACATCAGGTTGTGCGTTTTTTGCGGTTGTTATCGCTGGTGTTATTTTCTTAATTAATGCTTTAGTACAAATATTTAATGGTAGTTTTAATGGTGGTATATTAAATACAGTTGCTACAATATTATTAGTAATAGCTGTAGTTATCCCAGGATGGCGTTTTACTAGAGGTAAAAAAATGTGGGTTAAAGTATTATTCTGGGTATGTGCTATTGTATTAGTTGTATTTGGTATATTATCTTTAAATTAATTTGATGATTAGGGTACTCTAAGTTTATAGGGTATCTTTTTTTATGCTTTTTATTTATAGATAATTATATTTATTATTCATTTACAATTTAAGTTTTTTTATTTTATAATATCTGCAGGAGGAATGAAACATGTTAGGAAATTTTACTTATTGTAATCCAACAAGGTTATACTTTGGGGATGATAGTTTAAAATTTTTAAATCAAGAACTACCTAAATATGGTAAAAATGTATTATTAGTATATGGTGGTGGTTCAATTAAAAAGATTGGCTTATATGATGAAGTTATTAAAATATTAAAGGATAATGGTAAAAATGTATTTGAAGATGCAGGTGTTATGCCTAATCCTACAGTAGCTAAATTATATGAAGGTATTGAAAGATTAAGAGCTTGTGATGCTGATTTAATTTTAGCTGTTGGTGGTGGTTCAGTAGTTGATTATGCTAAGGCTTTATCAGTATCAGCATATTCTGAAGAAGATCCATGGCAAAAATATTATCTAGAATTTAAAGAACCAGATAATAAAATAGTTCCAATTGGTTGTGTACTTACTATGGTAGGTACTGGTAGTGAAATGAATGGTGGAGCTGTTATTACTAATCCTGAACAAAATTTAAAGATTGGTCATGTTTTTGGTGATGAAGTATTCCCTAAATTTTCTATTTTAAATCCTAAATATACATATAGTGTACCAATGTATCATATGGTAGCTGGTATCTTTGATATTATGAGTCATATTTTAGAACAATATTGTAGTGGTACTGATGATAATACTTCTGATTATATTATGGAAGGTTTAATGCGTTCTTTAATTCATTCTTCAAGAATAGCAGTTAAAGATCCTACAAATTATGAAGCTAGATCAAATATAATGTGGACTGCAACTTGGGCTTTAAATACTTTAGTAGCTAAAGCTAAAGAAGGAGATTGGGAAGTTCATATGATAGGTCAAGCTATAGGAGCTATTACAGATGCAACTCATGGTATGACTTTATCAGCTATATCTTTAGCATATTATCGTTATATTATGCCATATGGCTTAGATCAATTTGTTAAACTAGCAACTAATGTATTTAATATAAGCCCTAAAGAAACTAAAGAAGAAACAGCTTTAGCTGGATTAGCTGCTTTAGAAGCTTGGATGAAAGAAATAGGTCTAGTTATGAATCTTACTGATCTAGGTGTAAAACCTGAAATGATAGATGATATTATTAAAGCTACCATAAATTCTCCTACTGGTTACAAACCATTTACAGCTGAAGATGTAAGAAAAGTATTAGAAGCTAGTTTATAGTTTTGTATATTATACTTGACATTGTAAGTGTTAGGGTTATAATTTAACTATCAGGAGGCAAAAAAAGGTTCAAAGTTTTTATAAATTACCTGCTTTGTTTCAAATCATTTTATTAATAATTCCAGGTGTAAATATTATTGTTGAGTTAATTTTAAGATTATCTCAAGTATTAAGAGGAAAACACATTATTTTAAACTTGTTATTGTGTATAGTAAGTGTGGTTACTGCTGGAGTATTTGCCTGGATAGATTTAATATTCTTATTATTAACAAAGCGAATGATTTTTTGCTAGAAAAAGTCTACCTTAGGGTAGATTTTTTTGTTCATAAAAAGCACAAATCAGCAAAATTGAAAACTTTTCAAATTCAATTGGCGATAAATTATTAATTTGTTATACTCAATTTACGAGGTGAATATCGATGTCTCTTATAGAAAGAAAAGAATATATAGATTGGTTGAAACGCTATAAAGATAAAAAAATAATAAAGGTTATAACAGGATTAAAACGTGTTGGCAAGTCTACTATTTTTGATTTATATATTGATGATTTAATAAAAAATGGTATCTCACGAGAACAAATTATTAAATTAAATTTTGAAGAAATGGAAAATGAACCACTTTTAGATAGATATGCTCTTTATAATTATCTTACTAGTAAGTTTTTACCAAACAAAAAGACATATATATTTTTAGATGAAGTACAACGTGTTTATGAATTTGAAAAAGTAGTAGATAGTTTGTTTGTTAAAGATAATGTTGATTTATATATTACGGGTTCAAATGCTAAATTTTTATCTTCTGAAATAGCTACAGTTTTAACTGGTAGATATATAGAGATAAACGTATTACCTTTATCATTTCAGGAATATGTATCACATTTTAAGACTAGTGGTAAAGATAGACGTTCTTTATTTATGGATTATATTACTTATGGTGCTTTACCTGGTATGTTTATGTTTGACCAAGGAAGTGCTGAACAAAGAGAATATTTAGAAAATGTATATAAAACTATTTTAGAGAAAGATGTTTTAAAAAGAATTGGAACAGCAAGTAGGCAACTTGTTGAAAGTCTTCTAAGTTATCTAGTATATAATATTGGGTGCCTAACTTCACCAAAACGTATAACTGACACACTAAATTCAAATGGAGTTAAGGTATCTTATAATACTATAAGTAGTTATATCGAAAGCTTACAAGATTGTTTCTTTATTTATAAAGCTGATCGTTATGATGTTGTTGGTAAAGAATATCTTAAACTCATTAATAAATATTATGTTACTTATTTTGGTTTTAAATATTATATATTGAATAATAAGACCTTAGAACTTTCTCAAATACTAGAAAATCTAATATTTTTAGAATTGAAACGAAGAAGATATAAAGTTGCGACTGGTAAGGTAGCAGATAAAGAAGTTGATTTTATTATTAAAGGAATAACTGATAATTTAATTTATGTACAAGTTGCAGTTACTATTATGGATGAAGCCAAATTACAACAAGAACTTCGCCCATTTAAAGATATTGATGATAATTATCCTAAATATATAATTACATTAGATGATTTTTTTGTTAAAAATCATGATGGAATAAAGACTATTAATGCTATTGATTTTTTATTAGGTCAAGAACTTTAATGTTATTATACTTTAAATAAATATCATAATTTGTTATAATCGAATTAAGTTAAAGTAAGCGAGGTATTTAAAATGTTAGATAAACCAAGAAAATTAAAAGATTGTGGTGTTGATTCATTTAGAGGCTATGTTTGTAAATTAATGTTAGATGAAAAGGGTGTAGATGAAGAACCAATATATTTGTTTTTTGAAATACCTAGAGAAAAATCTTTTAAAGAACATAATGATTGTTCAATCCATATACCTCAATTATATAATCTTAGCTTTCTTTATGATGATTTCAATTTTGAGTATTTGACTATATTAGATATATTTTTAACAGAGGTTATGGAAGACGGATTTAACTATTATAATTTTGCGATGGATATTTATAATTCGTTTATGATATTTACTGAAGATGGTGTGTGTACTGTTGTCTTAAAAGATGGGGATGATGAAGTAAGCTTTAATGTTACATTTGAAGCTTTAAAAGAATTCCAAAAAGAATATCATAAAACCATACTAGAAATAGCTAGTAAGAAACCAGAAGTTAAGAAAATGTTACAATTTTATGAAGTAATACCAAATGATTAAACAGGTCTTTGACCTGTTTTTTTTGTTATATAGCGATAATTAACTTAAAAAGTATACAAATATCTTTTATTAATATTTTATATTTGTTATAATTGACTTAAGAAGAAGTTGAGAGGGATATAAATGTCTAATGTACTTAGAAAATTAAAAGATTGTAATTTAGATTTTAATGATTTTGGTTATACAGCTAAATTAATGCTAGATGAAGATGGTGGTGATGGAGAACCATTATATTTATTTTTTATAATACCTTTTTCAGCAATTGAATATGCAGAAAATTATCATGATTGCGTAATTTTAATTCCTCAAATTTTTGAAAATACTTGTTTTGATTTTTGTGATTACAAAGTAGATGATATTATAGCCTTTGATTGGGTGATGTTAAACGCTATAAATAATAAGTTTATTTCGGAAGATGAATTTCATGATTTAGAAGAATATTTTTTTATGACCATAGGTGAAGGAAAATGTAAAATTGAATTGAATATTCGTGGTGGTTTTACTATGAATAAATATGTTACTTTTTCAAATATTACGATTGAATCATTAACTGAATTTCAAAAAGAATATCATAATAATTTATTGCTTTATGCTAAAAAAGATGAATATGTTTATAAAAAGATGAAAGAATATAAGCTTTTTTAGGGTGCTTAATTAAAATGAGGTTTGAAATGTATTATTTAGAGAAAAGACAACATGATTTAAAATTTGATGGTGAAGTAGCTAAATTATGGTTGGATGGTGGATTTTTACTTTGTGATAAATTATATTTATATTTTGAATTCCCTAAAGTAGAAACCATAAGTTATGGTAAAAATAATAATTGTCATATTCACATACCTGATTTATTAGGTGAGTGTTTTTTGGATTATGTAGATTTGGATTTTAAAGATGTAATTTCGTTAGATTTATTTTTAATAAAGATTTTAAAAAACGAACTGAATTTAACAGATAGATTTCAAAATTCAAACAATAATTTGGTGTTAGAAGTTGCAAATGGAGATTGTTATTTATATTTAAATATATCATCTTCTAAACAACTGGTTAATTATATAACTTTTACTGAAATATTAGAATCATCACTAAAATATTTTCAAAGAGAATTTCATAAAATATTGCTTAGTATGGCTAGTGAAAATGAATATGTATTAAAGTTAATGAACGAATTTGAATTAATTAATTTTGATGTTGATGAATTTAGGAAAATAAAACCCAAAAAAATTGAAGACTGTGATTTAAATTTTAGTGATTATGGTTATACAATTAAATTAATGTTAGATAAAAATTATGGTATTAAAGAGCCATTATATTTATTTTTTGTAATACCTAAAAAGAAGTCTTTTGATGGTTGTAATGAATGTTCAATTCATATTCCACAATTATATAATGGTAATTTTTATTTTGATGATTATGATTTATATAATTTAACTGAATTTGATTATTTCATGACAAAAGTAGTTAAAGACAAATTTAAATCTCATCATAAAATAATGGATAATAATTATACATTTTGTATGTTTACTAATGATGGTATATGTACTCTTTGCTTATTAAATGGTGATGAGGAAATAAGTTTTAAGGTTACAATAGAGACATTAAAAGAATTTCAAAAAGAATATCATAAAACCATACTAGAAATGGCTAATGAAAATCCAAAAGTGAAGAAGAAACTAAAAGAAAGACTAAACAGGTTTTGACCTGTTTTTTAATATAATTTAACATATTCTTTTTATTGTATATTTTATACATTTTATATATAATTTAATTGAGGTGAGACGATTAATGTTATTAAAGATAGAATTAGAAAATGTATTTAGTATTAAAAAAATGACTTTAAATTTGACTAAAGGTAGATATCTTTATAAGAGTAATATGGTTTATGATCAAGTAGTTAATCCTTTAGTTATATATGGTCATAATGGCTCTGGTAAATCTAGCTTTTTTAAAGCTATGGCTTTTTTTAGAAGTTTTATTTCTAAAGGAGATAATTATCCTTTAGAATATAATTTGCTTGAAGCTAGTAAAGCTATTAAAAGACATAATAGTGAATATTTACTATCTAAATTTGAATTTGATTTTAAATTTAATAATAAAATATGTTCTTATATATTAGTTATGAGAGAAGATGAAGTAGTAAGTGAAGAAATCTTTTTAGGTAATGAAGTATTAATATATAGAACTGGAGAAGAATATTTTATTAATTTATATAATAAAACTAATCTTAAGGTTAAGAATAAGAGTAAATCAGTATTATTAGAACATAAAAATGATTTTAGAGAATTATATGATTATTTAAGTAATTTTAGTGTAGTATTAGATAATAGAATGAATACTATATCTAATATATTTGAAGAAACTAAAGTATATGATTTATTTATAGAGTATCAAAATGAAATAGCTAAGATATATCATGAATTACCTTTTATACCTAGTTTTGAAATAGTTAAAAAGAATAATGAATATTTACTTAAAATAGGTGGTGAATATTTACCTATTAATTATATGTCTAAGGGTAGTTTTAATGCTTATTTAATTATGAGCTTGATATTAGCTACACCTAGTAATTCAGTATTATTTATTGATGATTTAGATACTAATATTCATCCTTTTGTTTTAGAAAAGATGATATCTTTAGTAATAGATAAAAGGATACAATTAATATTTAGTTCTCACAATACTCATTTAATGACTATATTTAGACCTGATCAAATATATTTTGCTAGATTAGTAGATACTAGTTCTATATTTAAACGTTTATCAGATTTTAAAGAAAATATAAGAGAAATAAATAATATAGAAAAGATGTTCTTATCTAATAATTTATTTAGTAATGAAAGGGATAATGATGAAAGAAAAGAAGATTAAATCTAGCGAAGAAATGGTATATAGAAAATATAGAATAATAGAATTAATAGGTATATGTTTTACTTTAATAGGTATGGTTATTGCTGCTTGTAGTGGTTTTTATGCTAATAAAGGTGGTACTAATCATGTAATATTTGTTACTTTGATTATTGTTGGATTAATTATAGCAATAGCTAGTTTTATAATATTTAGTGTTTATTATTTTAAAATTAAAAAGATGAGGTAATAATGAAAGCTGTTTTTGTTTCTCAAAGATTTGTTATTGTAGAGTTAGATAATAACTTAAGTTATTATAATGATGTTGAATATACTATATATCTAAATAAAGAAGTATATAAAAAAGATAATAGAAATGTCTTTGGTATATATGATTTATTACCAGATACTAATTATGAAATAGAAGTATTAGGTGAAGTAATAAATGTTAGAACTAAAGAAGAAACAATATGTTTACATACTGATTTATTTAAGCCTTATAAAGATGGTATAAATAATGATAGTCTTAAATTACAAACTGCTATTTTATCATGTCCTGATGGTGGTACAGTATATATTGATAAGGGTACTTATTTAATAACTAGTTTATTTTTAAAGTCTAATGTTAATATATATTTAGATAAAGATGCTAAATTAGTTTGTGAATATGATAGAGATAAGTTTCCTGTATTACCAGGTTTAGTTAAAGATGGTGAAAAGGAATTAAATTTAGGGTCTTTTGAAGGTTCAGAACAAGATTTATTTGCCTCTTTCATTACTGGTATTAATGTAGAAAATGTTGTTGTTGGTGGTTTGGGAGAAATTGATGGAAGAGCTTTTATGGGTGATTGGTATCAAAAACATAATGAGATTAGAGGGGCTTGTAGACCACATGGTATTTATTTAAATAAAACAAAAAACATTGTTATGGCGGGATTTTTTATTCACGATACTGCTTGTTGGAATATTCACCCATATTTTTCTGAAGATTTAAAATTCTTAGATTTAAGAATAGAAAATCCAATAGGTATGCCTACTACGGATGGAATAGATCCTGATTGTTGTCTAAACACCTTAATTCTTGGTTGCAGATTTAAAGTTGGTGATGATTGTATAGCTGTTAAGAGTGGGACTATTGAACATGCTAAAAAATATAGAACGCCTACATCTAATTTGATAGTTAGAAACTGTTTAATGGAAGAAGGCCATGGCGGAGTGGTATTTGGTAGTGAGTCTAGTGGTGGTATAAATAAAGTTTTAGTTACTCAAACTTACTTTAGAAATACTGATAGAGGATTGCGTATTAAAACAAGGCGAGGTAGAGGAAGATACGGCATTATCGAAGATGTAGTATTTAAAAATATTAAAATGGATAATGTCTTAACTCCATTTGTTGTTAATATGTATTATAATAGTGGTCCTAAAGGAGGCCATGATCCTTTTGTTTGGTCTAAAGAAAAACAAAAAGTTGATATATCTACTCCTTACATAGGTAGTTTTGTTTTTGAAGATATAGAATGTAAGAATGTAAGTATTGCTGCTGGTGTATTTCTTGGTTTACCTGAAGAGCCTATTAAAAGTATTAAATTAGTAAATGTGTCTTTCAGCTATAAAGAAGATGCTAAAGCTGGTTATCCTGTTATGATAGAACATAAAAAAGAAATGTTAAAGTCAGGATTATATTTAGAATTTGTTGATAAATTGATATTAGATAATGTATCATTTACTGGTAATATTGGTAAGGAGGTAATCTCTGATGAGGAAACTGAAATTAAGAGAATATCAAGAAACATTTAAAAATAAGATAGTGATTGCGGTAATAGAAATAATAGTAGGTATTTTATTATTAGCTATCCCAACTGAATATATGTTATATGGTATATATTATATATTTGGGGCAGTATTAATATTAACAGCTATTTATAAATTTATATTAAATCTTAATAATCCTACTATTATGGGAAAATATCAACTTATAAGTGCGATATTTTTGTTTATATCTGGTTTAATTATAATGATAATAAATGTTAGATTATCTTATTATTTATTTATATTAGGCTTAGTATTAATAGGTATTGCAGCTGTGAGAATAGTTTTATCTCATAATTATAAAGAAACTTTAAAAAACGAAGTATTTCAAATATTAGTTGGTATATTTTTAATTCTATTTGGTATAAGTAGTATTATAAGTAGTATTTTCTTTATCATTAAGATAATAGCGGGGATAGTTATTATAATTTCAGCTATATTTAATCTATATTTTGCTTATAAAGAGTATAAAAAAGAAAGAGAAAGCGATAATATTTTAGAGGCTAGCTATAAAGAGATTAAATAAGACTTGAAAATATAGCAAAAAGTGATATAATTTCCACATATTGATAAAAATGGAGTGTGTGAAAAATGGTTGCAGTTATGACTGATAGTAATAGTGGTATTACTCAACAAGAAGCGAAAATATTAGGTATTGAAGTAGTGCCTATGCCATTTATGATTAATGGTGAAGAATATTTTGAAGACATAAATTTAACACAAGAACAATTTTATAAATTATTAGAAGATGAAACTGCAAATGTATCTACTAGTCAACCTAGTGCAGGTTATATTTGTTCAGTTTGGGATAAATTACTTGAAACTTATGAATCAGTTGTATATATACCTATGTCATCAGGTTTATCTATGAGTTGTGCTACAGCTATGAGAATTGCTGATGAACAATATAAAGGTAAAGTATTTGTTGTAGATAATCATAGAATATCTGTTACACAAAAAAGAACTGTAATTGATGCTATTGAAATGGCTAAAAAAGGTTATAGCGGTGAAAAGATTAGAGAAATCTTATTAAAGAATATGAATAATTCAAGTATTTATATTTTAGTAGATACCTTAAAGTATTTACATAAAGGCGGAAGATGTTCTAAGGGTGTTTATCTTTTAGGTAGTTTATTAAAGATTAAACCTATATTACAAATTCATGGTGAAAAATTAGATACTTTCAAGAAAAGTAGAACAATTGAAAATGCTAAACGTATAATGATTGATCAGGCTAGAAAAGAAATAGCTGAAACTCTATCTTTTGATGGTAGAACAGATAATATTTATATTGATGTAGCTTATACTAAATATGAAGATGCTGCACAAGAATTTGTTAATGAGATTAAGGCTGAATTCCCGGATGCTAATATAATTTGTGATCCATTATCTTTATCTGTATCATGCCATATTGGGCCAGGAGCCTTAGCAATCGCAGTAACTAAATATACTTTAGAAGATTAATGAGCTTAATTGCTCATTTTTCTTTTATTATTATCTTTTCTTTTGTATAATAGAGAAAAAGCGGTATACGGAGTATAAAAATGAAGGCTTTAATTTGTTATAATCCTTTTAGTGGGAAACAAAAATTTGAAAAGTATTTAAATTATGTTACTAAAAAATTGAAAACTAAATATGAAGAAATCCAAGTATTTCGTTCTCTTTATGAAAAATCTATCACTGCTTATATAACTAATTTTGCTAGTTATTATGATTTAGTAATTGTAGCTGGTGGGGATGGTAGTTTAAATGAAGCTATTAATGGTTTCATGAATTTAGAAGTTAGACCAGTTTTAGCTTATATTCCAGTTGGGACTGTAAATGATGTTGGTAACAGCTTAAAATTAAAGAAAAATATTAAAGGGATTGTACGTATTATTTTAAATGGTAAAGCTGTTAAAATAGATGTAGGTAAGATAGAAAATAGATACTTTTTATATGGTTGTGGAATAGGTAAATTTACTAATGTAAGTTATGATGCTCCTAAAACTTTAAAGAAAAGATATGGAAGATTAGCTTATTTCATAGAAGCTGCTAAACATCTTAAAGATAATGAAAAGATGAATTTAAAAATAGAAGTTGATGGTGAAGAAATAAGTGAAGATTTTTATGTTGTCTTAATATTAAATGGAACTAGGATAGCTGGATTTAATCCACGTCGTAAAATTAAACCTAAGTTTAATGATGGTATTTTTGATTTAACTTTAGTATCTAAGGCTATATTACGTTTATCTTTATATAATTTATTATTTTTCTTTATCTTTGGCGAAAAATATAAAATAGGTATAAGAAACTTAAGAATAAACAAATGTAAAATAACAAGTGAAGAAGAAATAGCTTATAATGTTGATGGTGAGTTTGCTTTTAGTAAAAAGGAAGTTACTATTGAAGTAGTGAGAAGAGCTATATCAGTTGTAGTAAATAAAAAAACAATGAGGAAATATTTTCTTAAAGGTTGATTTTCAACCTTTTTTATTTAGATAAAAAAACCTTGAGTCTAAAATTAAACTCAAGGCAATATTATAAATTATTAATTTCCCCTATATATCTTTTTTATACATTCATATATCCAACCAGTTGAATATTTAGCTTCTTCAAACATTATTTTCTTATCTTCATCATTAAATAAGTTTTAAAGATGACTTATTGTTTTATCTGTAACTCTTTCTTTACCTAAAGCTTTTAAAGCTTGAATAGTAAGTGCGGTTTTATAAGAAAATTTAGTTATATTTCTATTAGTTGTCCTTTTAAATTTAATTGGAATTCCATCATAATTATATTCTTTATAAGGACCATCACTGACATATAAATAAACAGCTGGAACTTGTGTATCTAAGCCTAACATATTTAAAGCAGTATCTCCATATGGAACTATTGTCCACCCGTAATTTCTAGCTATAGCTTTTGCTATATCATCTATATAAGCATATGAATATTTTTTTAAGAGCTCACTATATTTTGGTTTATAATAGATACCTCTAATAACCCTTTTAATAATTCCTTCGGCTTCAATTCTATTTAGATCTATACTGATAGTTGTTTTGTCAGCAATGTCATTGAAATCCGCAGCTATAAAAACTGATCCAGCCTCAGCTTCAAGAATTCTATTTCTAATTCCTTTTATATAATTAGGTCTAGACATAAGGTCACCTCCGTTAATAAAATTATATACTTTTCTTAACGAAATCTATAAAAATAGCCTAAAATAATAAATTAAAAATGTAATCTAAATTTTAAATAAATTAAAAATGTGTTTGCTAAAATAATAAAAAAATAGTATAATATAAACAAAGGAAATTCTCAAGGGGTGAAATATATGAATTTTAAACAAATTTATAAAGGTGTTGATTGTAGCTCGGTTTTTTCTTCGATTTTCCCGGCTGGGGATTATATTGTTCAGGACGTTCCTTTTTCTTTAAGAAAGAATGATATGGAAAAAATTAATTTAGACAAATTATCTTTTCCAGTTAGTGATGATGAAGAATCTCTTGTTACTATAGATAAACTATATTTCATGTTAACATCTTTATTAAAAGTAAATAGTGATATATTAAAACATTTAAATTTAATAGTATTTCCTGAAATAAAACATTGTGACTTAGTAGCTGATTTTTTAATTATTAGACATAATAGAGTATTATTAGTTGGATTTTGTTATGATTTAACTTGTAATAATAATCCAGAAATGAAAGAAACAAAGGTTAATTATGTAATGAATAGAATAAATAGTACTTTAAAGAAGTATTTACCTCTTGATACGGTTGTTTCTACGTATTTATTTAATATACGTAAGGGGGATAATTTATTTGAGATAAATCGTCTAGCAAGTACTATTCAAGATTTATATCAAAAAACTACTAATAAGGAATTAATTAAACTAATTAAATAAGTATAAGAAAGGCTTATAACTATGAAATATTTATATAAAGAAAACTTCAGTGATTTTGAAATGGGAGAGTTTCCTTATGATAAAGAACATAGTGCATTAGGAGAATATCATACTTTTACATTACCTGGTTATACTGGTAATTGGTATGATCCTATATCTTTACACCAATGGAGAAGTAAAGATGGATCTTGGCTTATTACTAGTGATGGAAATAAAAATTATATGGAACAAAATAGGGCTAATGAAGTTTCAGGAGCCTTTTTAAGTTGTTATCCAATTTTAGTATTAAAAGAAGATATTTATAGACCTTATACTATAGAATCTTCTTTTGAATTATTTTCTATTGAAGAAGGCGGGGGTCTAACTTTTTTATATCAAACTTCTAGAAATTTATATGCTTTATTATTTAAAGAAGATAAAATATCTTTAATATATCGTTATGATGAAGATATAAATATCTTAGCTGAAAAAGAATATAAGGTAGAATCCTTAGTAAAATATGATATAAAAATAGAAGTTAATATAGATAGTATATTTGTTTATGTTAATAAAAAACTTATCTTTAAGGTAGATAATAAGTTTAGAGTTGGTAAAGTAGGATTTATGAGTAAAATATGTATGAGATATTATAATCTTGATTTATATTTTACAGATGAAGAATATGAAAAAAATGAATTATTAAAAAAAGAAGAAATAAAAAGATTAGAAGATAAAAGAAAGAATTATCCTAGTTTAAAATTAATTAATAAGATAAGTTTAAAAGATTTTGGTTCAGGTAGACAACTTAGAATAGCTAGAGAAAATAATAAGATTTATTTTGTTATAGCTCAAACTCAAAAAAGAGTTATGAGAGATAGTTTCGCAAGATTATCTTGTCTTACTTGTTTTGATTATGAAGGTAATATTATTTGGCAAGTAGGTAAGCCTAATAATGATAATTATCATACTTTAATATCTTGTGACTTACCTTTTCAAATAGCTGATTTTAACGGTGATGGTAAGTTAGAAGTAATCTATAGTATGGACTTTAAGATATATGTAAGAAGTCTAGAAACAGGAGAGCTTCTTAAAGAAGGTAAACCTCCTGTTATTTATAAAGATCCTTTAGTTAAAAACGAACCATTTTATTATCTTAATTTAGATGGTATGAGGGTAGCTGATTTTGAAGGTTTAGGCTATAGAGGTAATTTAGTATGTAAGGATAGATATCAAAATGTCTATGCCCTAGATAATAACTTTAATATAATGTGGCGTTACCATCATAAAAATACAGGACATTTCCCATATATTGAAGATTTTAATAATGATGGAAAAGATGAGATGTTTGTTGGTTATGATTTTGTTGATTCAAAGGGTAATATTATATGGTCTGCCCCTTATAATAGTGATCATACTGATGAAATTATTTATACTAATTTAGAAGCTAAGGGTGAAAAGTATTTGGTATTAGCTTCAGGTAATGAAGGTATGAATATCTTAGATTTAAAAGGTAATATTTATAAACATAATGAAATAGGTCATGCTCAAAGAATAAGTGTAGCTGATTATGCTAAAGATATTAAGGGTTACGAGATTATAACAACTGCTTTTTGGGGATCACCAGGTATAACTAGATGTTATGATAAGGATGGAAATATCTTAAGTGAAAAAGAATTCTTTACTAATGGTAATTTAGTATCACCTGTAATGTATGACGGAATTAATAGTCTATCTTTATTAAACGCAGGACCTGATGGCGGACTTATGGATTATACCTTAGATATAGTAGTTAAATTTCCTTGTGATAATCATCCTTATTTATGTTCGGAAGTATTTGATATAGATGATGATGGCATAGATGAGATAATATGTTGGGATCAGAAAGAAATGTGGTTTTATAAAGCTAGTAAATATGTAAAACCTAAGATAAAATATAGAAAATATAGCGAAGACGGATTTAGTAATTATAGAGGGGAATTTTTGGTACCAGAAGATGAAGATTAATTATAAATTATATAAAGAGGATGCTATTCAAAAAGCTATAGATGTTGTAGCTAGTGAAGGTGGCGGAATAGTAGAAATACCTAAAGGAATATATATTTCTAAGCCGATTAATATTAAAAGTAATGTTACTATTAGGACTAGTAAAGGTACTATAGTTATATTTGAAAAGAGAAAAGAATGGTATCCTTTAATTATAACTGAATATGAAGGGACTAAAAGAATAAGGGCTATTTCACCTATTAGTGCTTATGAAGCTAGTAATATAAGTATTGTAGGCAAAGGTGTTTTTGATGGCGATGGATTTAATTGGCGTTCTCTTAAAAAGTTTAAGGTTACAGATAAATTCTTTAACAATAACTGTTTAAGTGTATCACCTGATACCTTAATTCCTACTAAAGAAGGTGGAATATGGTATCCTACTAAATCAAGTTATGATTTAGCTATAAGTGGGGATGAACCAGAACCAACAGAAGAAAATTTAATTAAATATAAAGATAATTATGATTATTTTAGACCGGTTTTTGTATCACTTATTAAATGTGATAATGTATTATTACAAGGCCCTTGTTTTAGAAATAGTCCAGCTTGGAATATTCATCCTTTATATACTAATAATTTAGTAATTAGAAATTGTTATATTTTTAATGAATCATATGCTCAAAATGGGGATGGTGTAGATATAGAGTCTTGTCAGAATGTCAGCATAATAGATAATGTTATAAGTGTTGGGGATGACGGAATATGTCTAAAAGCTGGTAAAAATAGAGAAGCAAGATTAATAGATATACCAACTAAAAATGTTGTTATTAAGGGAAATAAAGTATTTAATGCTCATGGTGGTATTGTATTTGGTTCTGAGATGAGTAGATCTATTGTAGATGTATATTGTGATAATAATACCTTTATAGGAACTGATATAGGTTTACGCTTTAAAACTCAACTTGGTAGAGGCGGGGTTGTCTCTAATATAGTTATAAATAATACCTATATGCATGATATAATAGGCGAAGCTATAGTTATGACTTGTGGTTATGAATTATATCGTATGGAACATGAATCTAGAGATGTAGTTAATAATATATTAGAAGATGATATTCCTGAATTTAAAGATATAATTATTAAAAATTTATATTGCAGTAAGGCTAAAATAGCTATATCATTAAATGGTCTAGATATTAGACCTATTAATAATATTAAATTTAGTAATTTATTTATTAAATCTAAAGTAGGTATTAAAGAGTTAAATACTAAAGATATAACTTATGAAAATGTAAATATTGAGGAGGTATAGCATGCTTAAGCCAACATTAGTTATTTTGGCTGCCGGTATGGGTAGTCGTTATGGTGGTTTAAAACAAATAGACCCTGTTGATGAAGAGGGAAATAAAATAATCGATTTTTCTATATATGATGCGATAAAAGTTGGTTTTGATGAAGTAGTATTTATTATTAAAGAAGCTATTAAAGATGATTTTATAGCTGAAGTAGGTAAGAATGTAGAAAAATATGTTAAGGTAAAATATGTATATCAAGAATTAGATAAATTACCTAAGGGATTTAGTTTAGATCCTAATAGAGTAAAACCTTGGGGTACAGCTCATGCCCTACTTTGCTGTAAGGATGTATTAACTAAACCTTTTTGTGTTATAAATTCTGATGATTTTTATGGCAGAGAAGCCTTTGATAAGATAGCTTATTTTTTAACTAGTGTTAAAACAGATACTAAAATGCACTTTTCTATGGTAGGTTACTTACTTGGTAATACTCTAACAGATAATGGTACAGTTACTAGAGGTGTATGTAAACAAGATAATGGTTTCTTAACTGATATAGTAGAAACTAAAAATCTAGCCGCTGACGGAGATTTAGTTAGTTATAAATTAGGCGATACTATTAATCACTTAACTAAAGATACTTTAGTATCTATGAATTTCTGGGGTTTAACACCTGAAATATTTAAGTATTTAGAAGAAGGATTTATAGAATTTTTAACTAATACTAAAGATATACTAACTGATGAATTTTACTTACCTATCTTTATAGATACTTTAATTAAATCTAATAAGGCAGATGTAAGAGTATTAAGTACAGATGCTAAATGGTTTGGGGTAACTTATAAAGAAGATAAGGAAGAAGTAGTAGCTAGTATTAAAAAATTAAAAGATAATAATGTTTATCCAGAAAGATTATGGTGATTTAATTGAATAATGGAAAAAGATATAATCTATTATTTCATCCAAAGACAAAAAAAGCTAAGAAGATATTTAAAATAATAGGTTTAGTACTTACACCTATTGGCTTTATTTGTATGATCGTTGGTTTTGTTGATTTCTTTGTAGCCTTTGGAACTTTTGGTGTACCTAAATTATTTTTCTTATGCTTTGTAGGAATTATTTTATCAGGTATAGGAGGTTCTTGTTTAAGAGCTGGTTATTTAAAAGAAACAGCAGCTTATATTTCTAGTGAAGTATCACCAGTAGCAGCTGAAACAGCTAATTATATGGCTGAACAAACTGGTGAAAGTATATCTAGAATAATTCATGGGAATAATACAAAATATTGTCCTTATTGTGGGGAAAAGAATGAATCATCAGCAAGATATTGTAATAAATGTGGTAGAGAATTAACTAAGGTATGTCCTAATTGTCAAAAAGCTAATTCTCTTACAGCTCAATACTGTGATGGTTGTGGTTCTAAACTAGATTAATTATAGATGTCGGTATAATCCGGCATTTTTTATTAAATAAAAAAAGAGATAAAGAATTTACTACTTCATCTCTTTAAAAAATATTAAAAAAAGGAGTTTAAACAACACGAAATAAAACAAAAAATTAAAGAAAGGATTTTAAAGTTTGTAAGGCAATATCTCCTTACACAAATAATTATAAACCTTTTTAGTAAACAAGTCAAGATATTAAATTTAAATTTGTCACAACAAAAATAAAGAAGTTGATATAAAGATATGATTTCAAATTTAAGAGATCATATCTTTTTTAATTGATTAATTTATTGTAAAATTTAGATAAGGAATACGTAGGAGGTCATATGAAAAAATTAGTTAGATGTGCTATTACCCGAGTTTGCCTCAAAAACGCATAAAAACTAGCTGAAAAACCACGATTTTTTG
>CAZJPL010000011.1:0-31122 GCA_964547945.1 uncultured Anaeroplasmataceae bacterium | reverse complement strand
TCAATGTTAACTTGATCATTTAGTGGCAAAATGATTAAGTTAAAACCATTTATGATTAAATTAAAAACATATTACAAGATAACTTATGCTCAAACCTAATTAATGAAATCATTATCAATTAATAATAGACTTTATTTCTTTTAATACTTTTAATCTATTTTCTGATTTAGATATAGCTGATCCAACTACTATAATATCTGCTAATCCTATTAGTTTAGGAACTATTGATAAATTAACTCCACCATCTACCATAAGTTCATAATGGTATTTACTTTGTAATTCTTTTAATTTTTCTAGTTTTGTAAGAACTGAATCTATAAATGCTTGTCCACCAAAACCTGGTTCTACGCTCATTACTAAAACGTAATCTAATAATTCTAGATATGGATATAATATATCTATACTAGTATTAGGTTTTATAGATAATCCTACTTTAACATTAGCTTTTTTTATTTTATTTATAGTATCTAAAATATTAGAGCTTGATTCTACATGAAAAGTTATACTATTAGAACCAGCTTCTATAAAATCATCTACATATTTTAAAGGATCACTAATCATTAAATGAGTATCAAAGAATATATTTGTTTTATCTCTTAAAGATTTAATTAATGGAGCCCCAAAACTAATATTAGGGACAAAATGACCATCCATAACATCCATATGTAGGTAATCTATATATGGATAAAGATCTTTTAATTCTTGATTTAAGGAAGTTAAATCAAAATCTAATATTGATAAACTTATCTTCATAAGAATCTACTCCTTAGTAATACTACTTAACATCTTTAAATAATTATCATATCTACTCTTTTTAATTTCATTACCTACTCTAGGTACTATTTGACAACCTAAACTTTCTTTAGTATGTAGACAACTATTAAACTTACATTTATAATCAGAAAATTCAACAAAGTAATCTTTTAATTCTAATTTATCTACATCTTGTAAATCAAGTTTAGAAAAGCCTGGAGTATCTCCTATAAATCCTTCATTATAATGATACAAGCTTACTACTCTAGTCGTATGTTTACCACGACCTAAAGCTTTAGATATTTCAGCTGTTTGTAGTTTAAAACCAGGGATTATAGCATTTATCAAAGTAGATTTACCTGCCCCAGTTTGACCAGCTACTATAGTTAATTTATGACTTAATAATTGAATTATTTCTTTTGGATAATCTTTTTTACTATTAATATAGATTATTTGATAACCTATTTTTTCGTAATAACTTAGACCACTTTTTAACTCAAATAATTCTTCATCAGTTAATTTATCTATTTTAGAAATAATTATTATAGGTGTTATATTTTGTCTTAAGATATTTACTAAAAATAAATCTAATAAATAATAAGAAAAATCAGGTTCTTTAGCGGCAAAGACTAATAATACTTGATCAATATTCGCAACATTTGGCCTTATTAAGCTATTTTTTCTTGGATATATACCTGTAATTAAGTCGTTTTCAACTTCACAATAATCTCCAACTTTAGGTGATAATTTAATATTACTAGTTTCTATTTTACTAGCATGTTTATTGAATTTAACCTTAAATGTCGATTTATTATCTACTCTATAATTTCTAAGCCTACCAGCACAACGACATATTATTTCTTCTTGATTATCTAAAATCAAAGTATAATTACCACTATTTATCTTAGTTATAATTCCCTTCATTTTAAATATTTACTCCTAAGTTGTCCGCATGCAGCATCTATATCTCCACCTTGTTCTTTACGTAGGGTAACATCTATACCTTCCTTTTTTAATGTATCATAAAATAATCTTTGATTTTTTGGTTTTGATCTTCTAAATTCATTTTCTATTACCTCATTATAAGGTATTAGATTAACATAAACATTCATACCTCTTAATAAGCTAGCTAATTCTTTAGCGTTATCTATACTATCATTTATCTTATCTATTAAGATATATTCTATAGTTATTCTTCTTTTAGTAATAGAATAATATTCTTTTAAAACTTCAAATAAAGTTGATATATTATATACCTTATTTATAGGCATTAATTTATTTCTTATTTCATCATTAGGAGCATGTAAGCTTATAGCTAGATTAACTTGTAAGCTATTTAAAGCAAATTCTTTTATTTTAGGTACTATTCCACAAGTTGATACAGTTAAATGTCTTTGACCTATTTCTAAACCTAAAGGATGATTAACTATCTTTAAAAATTTTAAAACATTATCATAATTATCAAAAGGTTCACCTATACCCATAATAACTATATGCCCTATTTTAATATTAGCTAATTTTTCAACTGTTAATACTTGTAAGACTATTTCAGAGGTTTCTAAATTTCTTATTTTTTTCTTTAATCCAGATGCACAAAATGCACAACCCATGTTACAAGCTATTTGACTAGTAACACATAAAGAATAACCATATGATTGATGCATTAAGACTGTTTCTATAAGATTATCATCACTTAATTTAAATAAGAATTTAGTAGTACCATCACTAGATACACTTTTAGTTATTAATTCTAAACTATTAAAATAAAAATCTTCTTTTAATTTATCTTGGACAGTCTTTTTAATATCAGACATTAAACTAAAATCTTCAACTTTTTTTCTATATAACCAAGATATCATTTGTTTAGAACGAAAAGTCTTTTCCCCGATACTAACAAAATAACTATTAAAGTCTTCTTCTGTTAAATTATAGATACTTTGCATAAAACCTCCTAGTCAACTGCCTTTAAAGATTCAACCATTTTAACCTTGTTGACAAATGATGACATTACTATATTTATTATAGTAGAAAAACCAGCTGTTAATAAGAATGTTGTAATATAAGAACTTATATTTATATGATAAATATATGATAATAAAGGATTTTGATTAATAGCTAGGACTCCGTACATTAAAGGATAACCTAATAACAAACCACAAGCTGAAGCTACTATCGTTAATATTACTATTTCAATTAAGAATGAAGATGATATTTCATGTAAACTAAAACCTAAAACCTTAAGAGTAGCAATATCTTTAGTTCTTTCTTTAAAGTTAAGTAAAGCTAGATTACATAATACCACTATAGCTAATAATATGGCAAATATTTTAATTGTATTAGTCATTATTCTAATAGAAGCTAATTTATCTTCAGCTTGATTTTCTAAGCTTTCTATAGTTATCCCTGAAGATATGCCAGATATAGTTAAACATTCTTCTAGTATACTATCATTTAAACTACTATCTGTAGTACTTATCCAACAATAATTAGGCTCTAAATCTATTATATCATTTAAACTAGATATAAAGATACCTTGAGAAAAACTAATATCTATTATTTCTGTTATTTCTATTTTATAAGTCTTTTGATTATAAACAAAATAAATAGTATCTCCCACACTAGCTCCTATTTCATCAGCTACCTTACTAGATATTAAACAACTATCTTTTTGATAACTAGGGACAAAGATATTACTTACTTCAGGTAAGATAAATAAATATGAAGAAACTAAACTATCATAACCTATATTAACAGATACTTCAACATATTCATCAATATATACTATATTATCTATAGTACTTAATTCATCTATTAAAGAGCCATTATCTTCATAAGATAATCTAACATCAAAAGGTATCATTTCTAGTTCAGTTGATACACTATTATCTAAGGTATCTTCTATTCCGAAACCGCATAACAATAAGGCGGAACAACCCATAACCCCAAGTATTACCATTAAGGTTCTACTTACTTTTCTCTTCATATTTCTTAAAGCCATTTTAAGAGTTAAGAATTTATCATCTTTAGTATGCATTTTATCAAATAAGGTAGGTTTCATGTCATAACTATTATCTCCTCTTAAACTAGAGGCTGGTACCTTATTTAAAATATGAGCTAAAGCTATTATCGCAGTTATAAATACTATAACTATTAATATTAAAACACTTACTAAATAAAATGGTCTAAATATAGGTGTTGATATATCAGGTAATTGATATAAAATAGAATATTTTTGATTCATTACAGTAGGTATAATTAAAGGACCTGCGATCATGCCTATAATACCACCTATTATACATAATATAACAAATATATTAGTATAATGTAGTAATATTTCTAAATTTGAATAACCTAAAGCTTTTAATAAACCTATATTTTTTTGTTCTTTATTTATTAAAGCTGATATAGAAGTTAATATAATTAATATAGCTACTAGATAAAAGATAATAGGGAAGATATAAAGTAATTGTTTAGCCTGTGTAACATCAGCTTCTATAGACATGTTAGAAGGTAAATTACTTCTATTTAGGGCGTATATTACTTCAAAATTAGAACTAAAATTACTTAGTATTTCATCTACATTATCATCTATTATTAAAAACTGATTATATAGGCTTGGTAATAGGATTAAAATATAATCTTCAGATATTAAATTATTATAATAACTACTAATAGCACTTGCTATAGCTTTTTCTCCAACATAGATAAAATTAGCCTGAAAAGTACTATTATCTAGGGCTTCCGGGTGAGTCATAGTCCCACTTATAGTAAGTTCTAATTCTAAATTTGTTATAGTTAAGCCATATATTTCTATACTTAGACCACTAATACTTACTGTAAAACTATCACCTATACTTAAACCAGTAGTAGATAAAAAGTTCTCATCTACTAAAACTGTATTTGAATCAATTTCACTAACTGTTGAGTAAGCTGGGGTATTTATAGTACTTTCTTCATTAAAACTAGCAATTATTACATCATTAGAATTTACTTTAGCTGTTAAATATAACCTTTCTTCATAAGTTACATCCGTTAAGAATTCTCTTTCTAAATCTGTATTACCTGAAGTTGTAATAATACCATCAGCCATGTTAGATAGTTCATAAATAGTATCTAATTTATAAGAGAAATTTTGCCAGTTAGCATATATTCCTGTAAATAAGGCTACAGCTAAAGTAGCTATTAAAATAACTGTGATATATTGTTTAAAATTTTCTTTTATTTCTCTTAATGTTTTTTTAAATAGTACACTATCTACCATACTATCTCACTTACATCCTTAATATCTTTATTTATTTCATCACTAACTATTTTACCATCAGATATATTTATAACTCTATCAGCTACTAAAGCTATATTAGCATTATGAGTAACTACTATTACCGCACTATCTCCATTTTTAGCTAGATTTTTAAGTAATTGAATAATATTTTTACCAGTATTACTATCTAAAGCTCCTGTAGGTTCATCACAAAGTAATATCTCTGGTCTTTTAACAAGGGCTCTAGCTATACTTACTCTTTGTTGTTCACCACCAGATAAGCCTGAAGGAAAGTTATTTATTCTATCAGATAGGCCAACACTAGCTAATACTTCTTTAGGATCTAGGTGATTAGGTATTTTCTTAGTAGCTAAGATAACATTTTCTAAAGCTGTTAAGTTATTCATTAGATTATAAAACTGAAAAACAAAACCTATTTTTTCTCTTCTAAATTTAGCTAAACTCTTATTATTATACTGACAGATATCATTATCACCTATAAGATAAGATCCACTAGTAGCTAAATCCATACCACCTAAAATATTTAATAAAGTAGTCTTACCAGCACCTGAAGGGCCCAAAATAACGACAAATTCTTTTTTATTTATTTCAAAACTAATATCATCTAAAGCTTTAACTAAAGTTTCATCCTCTCCATAATACTTAGATATATGATTTAAACTTATATATGACATTATTAACCTCTTATCTCAAACTAGCTTTAAAATAATAATCTAATCTATTTAAAATTGAACTTATTAATTTATCTACATCTTTAGTTTCTAAGGTTTTATTTGAATCATTAAATAACATCTTAATACCTAAAGATTTTTTATTTTCCCCAAGTGATTTATCTTCATATAAATCAAATACATCTATATTAACTAAATATTTTTTAGCTACCATATTAACTACATCTAATACTTCTTTAGCAGTAATATTTTTATCTATTATTATAGCTAAATCTCGTTCTATAGATGGATATTTAGATACTATCTTATATGTAATATCTGAATTATTATCTAATATCTTATCTAGATTTA
The DNA here is from genome assembly GCA_964547945.1 of uncultured Anaeroplasmataceae bacterium. GTDB lineage: Bacteria > Bacillota_I > Bacilli_A > Acholeplasmatales > Anaeroplasmataceae > CALUXS01. The sequence continues at coordinate 25,065 of CAZJPL010000011.1, read as the reverse complement.
TTTCAAATACTAAAACGTCTTTTAAATCATTTTCTTTAGCAAATTTAGGATGTAATTGAGCTATAAAACCAATATATGTATCATCTAAATATATTTTAGCTGATACGCCTGGATGATAAGTATCTTTAATATCTTTATATGCTTCATATTTAAAAGATACATTTAGTTTACTAGCTAATAAATCAAGTACTCCTTTAACAAAGAAGAAATCACAACATAAACTCTCTTTTTGCCATAAAGAATTGCTAAATCTTCCTTTAAAAGCTCCACCTAGCATAGTTTCTTCTTTAGCTTTAGTATATCTTTTAGCTATTTCAAAGATTTGAACATCTTCTATTTGTCTAGCTAAATTATAGCTTAATGAAGAGATTAATCCGTTTAATACACTTATTCTCATATGTGATTTATCACTAGTTAAAGGCATTAATATCTTAATAGGAGATAGGTCTTCTACATTATATAAATTAAGTTCTTCTTCACTTACTAAGGAATAAGATACTACTTCATTTAAACCGAAGCCTGCTAGAGTTTCTCTTATACCTCTAATTTTAGCTTGTTTTTCTGTTAATTGTCCACCTTGTGATATAGTAGCATTAGTTGTTGGGATTTTATCATAGCCTATCATTCTAGCTACATCTTCACAAATATCAGCCCAGAAGTCTTCTAAATCCATTCTTCTTGAAGGTATAATAATTTGATATTTCTTACCTACTTTTTTATATTCATAAGCAAGTCTAGAGAAAATATCTTCTACTTCTTTATTAGATAAATTAGTACCTAAAAAAGAATTTATTCTATCTAAAGTTATATCTACAGATTTTTCAGTATAAGATTTTTTAACATCCTTAACTATATTACCAACGACAGTCCCGCCAGCAAGCTCGCATATTAAAGCACTTGCCATGTTAATAGCTCTTTCTATTCTAGTTTGACAAGCTAAACGTTCAAAACGAGTTGAAGCTTCACTCTTTAAATTAAGTCTTGAAGATGTCTTTCTTATAGCCATAGGGTCAAACATAGCTACTTCTAAAACTACACTTGTCGTATTTTCGGTAACTTCTGAGTTTAAGCCACCCATAATACCACCTAAGCCTATAGGATTAGTACCATCAGTAATTAAGATATCTTGTGGTTCTAAATCTCTTTCTATTTCATCTAAGGTAGTAAATTTCTTAATATCCTTAGCTTCTTTAATAACAATATTATTACCTACATAATTTTCATCATAGGCATGCATCGGATTACCTAGGGCGATCATGACATAGTTAGTAATATCAACTACATTATTAATAGGTCTAATACCACTAGCTATTAATCTCATTTTTAACCACATAGGAGATTCTTTTACTTTAACATCTCTTATTAATCTAGCTTGATATTCATAACATAGATCCGTTTCAATCTTTACTTTTATAGGATTAATTTCTTTAGTTTCTTTTACTTGATATAAAGGTAGGGTGATATCTTTATCTAAGGCAGCTGATATATCATAAGCTACACCTTCCATAGATAATAAATCAGATCTATTATTAGTTAAAGCTAAATCAATGACCATATCATCTAAACCTAGTAATTTAGTAACATCTTCACCTATTTTAGTATCTTCAGGTAAAACATATATACCAGCCCTATACTTTTCATCTATTAAGCGGTCTTCTATTCCAAGTTCAACTAGTGAACAAATCATACCATTAGATTCTACGCCACGAACCTTAGATACCTTAATTTCCCCACCAGGAAGTTTAGCTCCAGGTAAGGCTACTATAACTATTTGGCCTTCAGCTACATTAGGAGCTCCACAAACTATAGTTTTAGTTTCATTACCTAAATTAACTTCACAAATATGTAAGTGATCACTATTAGGATGATCTATAGAGCTTAATACTTTACCTGTAACTAAATTAGTGCCTTCAGCTAATCTTTTTATTGATTCAATTTCACAAACATGTTGAGAAATCTCTTTATCAAGTGTATCTATATCAATATTATCTAAATCGATATAATCTTTTAACCAATTAAGAGATACTTTCATTATTTTACCCCCTTAAATTCTTTTAAGAAACGTAAATCATTAGTATAGAAATTTCTTATATCTTCTATACCATATTTAAGCATAGTTATTCTTTCTATACCTACACCAAAGGCAAAACCTTGAATTTCATTAGGATCATAACCACACATTTCTAATACATGATGATTTACCATACCAGCACCTAATATTTCAATCCAACCAGTATGTTTACACATTGAACAGCCCTTACCACCACATTTATGACAAGATACATCTACCTCTACTGATGGTTCAGTGAATGGGAAATATGATGGTCTTAATCTAATAGTTCTATCTTCACCTAAAATTTTTCTAGCCATTTCAAGTAAGGCACCTTTTAGGTCAGCTAATGTTATATTATGACCTAATACTAAACCTTCACATTGCATGAATTGATGAGAGTGAGTTGCATCATCTGAATCACGACGATAAGTCTTACCAGGACATATTATTTTAATAGGTTTACCTTTTTTCTCTAACATAGTTCTTACTTGAACAGGGGATGTTTGACTTCTAAGTAGGTTTTCAGCATCTATATAAAAGGTATCTTGCATATCACGAGCCGGGTGACCTTTAGGTAAATTTAATTTTTCAAAACAATATTCATCCGTTTCAATTTCAGGTCCTTCAGCTACTTCATAACCTAGACCAATATACAAATCTTCTAACATCTTAATGGTTTGATTAAGAGGATGAATAGTGCCTAAATTAAATTTATATCCAGGCATAGTAACATCTACAGTCTCTTTTAAAATAGCTTCTTTTATCAAAGATTCTTCTATTTCTTTTTGTTTAGAATCAAATAAAGCTTCAGCTTCTTGTTTCAATTTATTTATTTCTTGACCTAAAGCTTTTCTCTCTTCAGGACTAAGATCTTTAAATTTAGCCATCTCTGCACTAATTAAACCTTTTTTACCCAAATATTTAGCTTTAATTTGATTTAACTCTATTAAATTATTTACTTCTTTTAAATCTTTTATTATATCTTCAATCATATAAACTCCTTACAAAAATAAAAAAAGCCCTTAGATAAACTCTAAGGACGAAAAACCGCGGTACCACCTTAATTCTAGATTATTATAAATCTAGCTCTTTTCTTGTTAACGCCAACTACGGGTAGGATTAGTACCATTTCGAAAAACGAACTTCAATTGTAGACATTAAAAGCTCTCAGCTTTGCTTTCTCTCTGTAAATGCCTTAACAATTTACTCTTTTTTTCTAGTAACCTCTTCTATTTCTTATAGCACCAGATATTGCACGAGATATTGCCCAAACAATAAATGGAATTACAAACATACTTATTACTTCAATTAATACAGCGTGTTCAACAATAAAATCTACACTTTGAACAACATCAAGTGCCATTAAATTATTAAATACAGCTATTGGATATGTTGCTGCAAGTGCGAAATATTTATTTAAAACTTCAAATGTATTTACCATCCATGAAGCTTCTGGATTTGTGTAACATAAAAATACAGAATATACACCAGCTATTAAACAATACCATAAAAGTGTAGTTATAATACCATGTATAAAATTAAATCTTCTAGCTGTGAAACAACCAAATATAATTGGAACTATAAGAACTAAAATTGATATCCAAAATTCTAACATAAAATCAACCTCCATAATTTCTAAATATATTATATATTTTTACAAAATATTACTTGTGAATAAGATATGAAAGACTATTTAAATAGGTTTTTAACACTATCTTTAAATTCTTCCCAGGCCGATTTTTTTTCTTTTTTTTCAACATTATCTAGTTGTCTAAATAATTCCATTTCTTCTTTTGATAGGTTAGTAGGAGTAGTAACTCTAATAATAACATGTTGATCTCCTTTACCTATACCTTTAGGATTTTTAACACCTTTGCCCTTTAAGATAAATTCTTTACCACTTTGAGTACCTGCAGGAATCTTTAATTTTTCTGATTTCCATAAAGTAGGAACTTCTATTTGATCACCTAAAGCAGCTTGAGTAAAAGTAATAGGTATTTCAATAAAGATGTCATTATTTTGTCTTTTAAATAATTTGTGAGGTGTTATTTTAAAGGTTATATATAAATCTCCATTAGGACCACCATTATAACCTACACCGCCATATCCTTCTAAGCGTAAAGACATACCTGCTTGAATACCTTCAGGTATTTTAAGCTCAATATCTTTAGTCTTTCTAGCATGACCACTACCACCACAAACTTCACATTTTCTTTTTATTTCCTTACCTGTACCCTTACATCTAGGACAAGTTGTTCTTTGTTGAGCCATACCAAAGATAGTTTGTTGAGTACGTAAAATATAACCAGTACCATGACAATCAGGACAGGTTTGTATATCATTTCTTGAATAAGCTCCACTACCACCACAAGCAGTACAAGTTTCATCTACTGATACTCTTATTTTTTTAGTAGTACCATAAACTGCATCTTCAAAAGATATAGTCATTTCTCTTTCTATATCTTCACCTTGTCTACTTTGATTAGTATTTCTTTGTCTTGAGCCACCAAAGAATGAATTAAATATATCTTCAAAGCCGCCAAAACCACCATTAAAGCCACTAAATCCACCTGAACCGCCGCTATATTGAGGATCAGCTGTTCCAAATTGGTCATATCTAGCTCTTTTTTGTTCATCAGATAAAACTTCATAAGCTTCATTTATTTCTTTAAATTTAGCTTCAGCACCTGGCTCTTTATTTAAATCGGGATGATATTTCTTAGCTAGAGTACGATAAGCTTTTTTTATCTCATCTTGACTAGCCGTTTTAGAAACCCCGAGTATTGCATAATAATCTTTTGAATTGCTTGCCATATTTTCTCCTTTCTAATTAACAATTAAAGGGGCGCGTAAACGCCTCTTCAATCTTATTGTGCATCAGAGAAATCAGCATCTACTGAGCCATCTTTATTAGGATTTGGATTTTCTCCACCTTGAGCTTGTTGAGCTTGTTGGTAAGCTTTAACAGCTATATTTTGAGCTACTTTTTCTAATTCTTCTTTCTTTTGTTTGATTAAAGACATATCTTTATTATCTAAAGCTTGTTGTAATTCTTGAGATAATCTTTCAGCTTCAGCTTTTTCATTTTGATCTACATCTTTTAATTCTTGTAAAGTTTTATTAGTTTGGAAGATTAGATTGTTTGCTTCATTTACTAAGTCAGCTTCTTCTTTTCTTCTCTTATCAGCTTCAGCATTTTCTTCAGCTTCTCTTACCATACGTTTGATTTCTTCTTCAGATAATGAACTACCACCTTGAATAGTGATATTTTGTGATTTACCTGTACCTAAATCTTTAGCTGATACATTTAAGATGCCATTAGCATCAATATCGAATTTAACTTCGATTTGAGGAATACCACGAGGAGCTGCAGGAATATTTGTTAATTGGAAATGACCTAAAGTCTTATTGTCAGCTGCCATAGGTCTTTCACCTTGTAATACATGGATATCTACAGCTGATTGGTTATCAGCAGCTGTTGAGAATATTTGAGATTTAGAAACTGGAATAGTAGTATTTCTATCAATTAATTTAGTAAATACTCCACCTAAAGTTTCAATACCTAATGATAAAGGTGTAACATCTAGTAATAATACATCTTTAACATCACCAGTTAATACACCACCTTGAATAGCAGCACCCATAGCTACTACTTCATCTGGGTTAACTGATTTATTAGGTTCTTTATTTAATTCACGTTTTACTAATTCTTGAACAGCTGGAATTCTTGTTGAACCACCAACTAATAATACTTGGTCAATATCTTTAGATGTTAATTTAGCATCTGATAAAGCACGTCTAACTGGTCCTACACAACGATCAACTAAATGACTAGTTAATTCATTAAATTTAGCTCTTGTTAGAGTTGTGTTCAAATGTAGAGGACCGCTTGCTCCCATAGAGATAAATGGTAAACTTATTTCAACTGAACTTACACCAGATAAGTCTTTCTTAGCTTTTTCTGCAGCATCTTTTAATCTTTGTAGTGCCATTTTATCTGAATTTAAATCAATACCATTTTCTTTTCTAAATTGATCACATAAATAATCCATGATAGCTTTATCAAAGTCATCACCACCAAGAACATTATCACCAGCAGTAGCTAAAACTTCGAAAGTACCATCAGCTAAACTTAAGATAGAAACATCAAAAGTACCACCACCAAGGTCAAATACTAATACTGTTTGTTCCTTGTCCATTTTATCAATACCATAAGCTAATGCGGCAGCTGTTGGTTCGTTAATTATTCTCATAACTTCTAAACCAGCAATCTTACCTGCATCTTTAGTAGCTTGACGTTGTGAATCATTAAAATAAGCTGGAACTGTAATAACAGCTTTATCTACTGTTTCACCTAAATAAGCTTCAGCAGTTTTCTTTAAATTTTGTAAAATCATAGCTGATATTTCTTGTGGTGTATATTTTTTACCATTAACATCAACACGATAACTTGCATCACCCATATGTCTTTTAATAGATGATATAGTATTAGGGTTAGTAATAGCTTGACGTTTAGCTACTTCACCAACTAATATTTCATCACCTTTAAATGCTACAACAGATGGGGTAGTTCTAACACCTTCAGCATTAGGAATAACTTTAGCTTCCCCTGCTTCCATAACTGATACACATGAATTTGTTGTACCTAAATCAATACCTATAATTTTATTGCTTGCCATAATTATTCTTCTCCTTCTTTACTTTCTTCTTCTATATTCTTTCTTGGTATAGCTACTTCTACTAAAGCTGGTTTTAAAACTCTATCTTTATAGTAGTAACCTTTTTGTCTAATTTTAGTAACTGTAGATATTTCTACATCTGCTTCTTCAGTTAATAAAGCTTCCATAATTTTAGGATTAAATTCATCATTTTCTTTAATCTCCATTACCTTTAAGCCTTCTTTTTCTAATACGCTAACTAATTGATTAGCTATCATTTGAAAACCCATTTGATAATTTCTTATTTCATCACTAGGAGCTTCACTATTTAAAACAGCTACTAACATATCTATAGGATTAATAAGTTCTGATATAACATTCATAGATGCATACTTTCTATTTTCAATTTCAGCTTCTTTTAATCTTCTTTTAGTAGTTTGCATCTCTGCTATTTCTCTTAAGTTCTTATCTTTTTCTTCTTTTAATTCTCTTTCTAATTTAGCAATTTGTTCTTTTAATTTATCTTCTTTGCTAACTTTCTTTTCTTTTTTAGTTTCTGTTTTATTTTCTTCTGTTTGAGTTTCGTCTTTAGTTTCTTCAGAACCTACTTCTTTTTCTTTATCTTCCACAATATACTCCTTAACAATATATTTTTGGCAATTTATTTGCCAAATATTCTATTATAGGAACAATCTTTTTATAATTAGTTCGCATAGGCCCTACAAAAACTATTGTCCCATATTCTACTAAATCAAAATAATAAGGTATACTGATAATACTACAAGCTTCAAGACCTAAATTATTATTCTCAGAACCTATCTTAATAGATAAACTCTTAGATATATTAGGAATTAAATCAAATACTTTAGTATCATCAACAGCACCTACAAACTTTTGCATGACTTGATAATCTTTAAATTCAGTTTGACTAAATAAAGGAGTCATACTAGATTTATAACATTCATTATTTAAAAAACTAGCAAATCCCTTAATCATGAAATTTAAAATATCATCACGATAATCCACTATTTCTCTAATTCTAGGTTTAGAAGCTTCTCTTTCTAAGATATCCCTAATTTCATTAATAGCCTGATCGTACATAGCAACATCAAACATAGACATAATTCTAAGTAAATCTTCCATTTTGAAATCTTTAGGAACCTTAATCTTTTGACTTCTAACAGCACCTTGATTAGTAACTATTAATAATATCGCATCTTCCCCATTTAAAGGTACTATTTCCATTTTCTTTATTCTAGCATAAGAAGCATTTGAACCAATAACACTGACAAAACAACCAGTTTCTTTAGCTATTAAATTAATTATTTCATCTATAGCTACTTCTTTAGTCAAATACTTATTATTTAAAATAAAATCTATTTGATCACATATTTCTTTAATATCATCATCTCTAGTTAATAAGTTATCTATATAAAACTTATAACCTTTTTCAGAAGGTATTCTACCACTAGAAGTATGAGTCTTTTCTAAATAATTAGCTTCTTCTAGATGTTGCATATCATATCTTATAGTAGCTGAACTGAAACCACTTAAATAAGGTTTAGTAGTTAAAGCCTTAGAACCCACTGGTTCTTCATTAGAAATATATTCTTCTATAATAGCTTTTAATATTAATTTTTGTCGATCTGATATCATTTAGTCACCTTCTTTTGCACTCTTTTACCCGATGTGCAAAGCTATTATATACTTATTTTTTGGCACTGTCAATAAAAAAGTGCCAAGTTAAAGTGCTTTTATATTGTATTTCATCTTATTTATTCAATAAAAAGCCTTAAAACAATATATAAAATCAAGCATATACAAAATGTAGTGGTATTATAAAAGTAGACAAGTAATATAAATATTTAAGTAAATATGGTATTTCATGAGGTTAGTTTAGAATCTTTTTTACTTAACCTCATGTTTTTTTTAATAATTAAAAATATATTAGTTAATTTAATCCAAAAAAATAACACTTCACAAGGAAGTGTTAGATTTCAAAATATAAATAATTATTTTGATGATTATATTTTAATTCAAAGTTATTTAAGATTTTTTGAGTAAAATCATAATTCTTTAATTCTTCTATAAAACTATCTACTTCTGAGGCTAGATTAGAATTAATCTTAATATAGAAATCTAATTTTGAATCAGATACATCAAACTTTTGTTTAAAGTCTCCTACCTTTTTATCTTCACTAAATATATAAGATCCTATTTTAATAAAGGCATTACCTGAATAAAATACATCTTCTTTTACTATATTACCTAATTCTAATAAAGGAAAATAAGTATCTTTTTTTAAGACAAATACTTGATTTATTTGTTTTAAAACATTAGATATATTTTTACATTTAAAGAATTTTTCTTTAATCTTGCGAGTAGATATTTTATCACCACAATCAACTAAACCAAAGTTATTCTTTTGTGGTAGATATAAATGATATTTACCATCTTTTTTATAAGCATATAAGATTAAATAAGTATCATTTCTTAAATATAGTAAAACTCTATCTCCTAAAGGACTATGAGTTCTATTACTTTCTTCACCATATACTAATCTAGCACTAGTTAAATCTATTAATTCATTATTTATAGGATTAGTAAAAGTAATATCAGTAAAGTCAGTTAAAGTTAAATTAATTCTATTGTCTGTTAAATTAAAAGTTTTAATAAATTCATCAGCTATAAATTCTTCTACTTCAACACTTAAGATATTATCTTTAAATGATGATATTTGATCAATAATCTTTTGTGTTTTTTCTACATTAGTAGTATCTTTTTTTTCTTCTTGAACATTTTTAATATTTTCTAGATAAGTAATTAATTCTTCTATTTTATCTGAAGCTTTATCAATTTCAGAATATTCTAATTTAGCTAATGTATCTATTAATCTTTTTACTATAGGATTATTTAATTTAATATTTTTTACTTCAACATTAAATATTTCTTCTATATTAAATTTATCTTCTAAATTAGCAGAAAAATCTTTTATTTTATCCATAACATCCTCAGGGATGTCTTGCATAAGCTTTCCTATCTCATCAAATAATTCATCAGACGTATTAATATGAGGAGGTGGAGTTTGTCTTCTTGGTATCTTTTTAGGAGCTTCATTATCCTTAAATAACTCATCATCAAGGTTTTTAATAGGCATATTTTACTCCTTGTTTAAAGCTTCAATAAACTCTTTTAATGCTTTATCATTTTTCTTAACAGGTTGTCTAATAGCATCTATTAAACCAAAAGCTAAAGCTTCTTCTGAATTCATCCAGAAATCATAAGTAGCTATTTGCATTAATTCATCTTCTGTTTTACCTGTTTTCTTACTTAATATAGCAAATAATCTTTTATTTAATTTTTCATCAAATTCAACACTATTTTTTAATACTCTAAATTTACCTTCTACTCCACTAGCTAATTCATGAATCATAAATTGAGCATTTATAGAACCATAAGCATAATCACAAACTGAACTAATTATAGTAGCCATAGAAGCACATAAACCTGTGTTAAAAGCTACAACCGGATTAGGTATTTCTCTTATCTTATCTACTATGGCAAACCCATCTAATACTGAACCACCACCAGAACAAATTTCAAGTTTGATAATTGCGTTAGGATCATCATTAGCTAATACATCTAGATAAGATGTTACTCTATTAGCTAATTGAGTATTAATTTCTCCTACTACTTTAACTATTCTAGATTGTAATAATTGTTCTTCTATATTCCAAACATTTAATTTAGTTTCTTCCATCTTATTTTCCTTCTTTCTCTAATACTTTTTCTAGTACTTTAAGTTTAACAATATGATCTAAATTTCTAGCTCCAAAATCGTGAATATTAGCTTCTTCTTTAATCTTTTTAATATCATTCTTATTAAATTTAATATTAACTCCGGCTAATTCTTCATATTTTTCTTTATATCTATTAATTAATTTTTCAGATACTTCATCAGTTAAACGATTATAAACAATAATCTTATCTAATCTACCGATAAATTCAGGAGAGAAATGAGCATTAATAGCATCTATAGCTGAATCACTTTCTGATTTACCACCACTCATGAAAGCTGTACCTTTTTTATTATTAGTACCAAAACCTAAGTTAGTAGTAAAGATAATAATAGCATTTCTAAAGCTAATTCTATTACCACCTTTATCAGTAGCATAGCCTTCATCTAAGATACTTAATAACGATTTAAAGACGTTATTATGCGCTTTTTCGATTTCATCAAATAAAACTACACAGTTAGGATTTTGTTTAACCTTAGCTAGAAAATCACTAGTTTGTTTAAAACCAACATACCCAGGATCACTACCAAAAATATAATTAACAGCTGTTTCTTGTTGTAATTCTGAACCTTCAACAACTATTAAATTCTTCTCAGAACCTGTAAAATTCTTAGCTATTAATTTAGCTGTAAAAGTCTTACCAGTCCCACTAGGTCCTGCAAACATTAAATTACATTTAGGTTTTTCAGGATCTACAATATTATACTCAATCATATTTAAATATTCTAATACTTCTTTTAAAGGCTTATCTTGACCTAATACTTTTTCTTCTAATTCTTTTTTAGTATCAGCTACTTTAGTATCAGACATATTTATATTAAATTGAACTCTAATAGACTCAATAATATCATCTATTGTTACATCTATATTCTTTTCTCTACAAACCTTAGAAAAAGCAAAGGCACTTTCAAGCATAGTTAAAGACTTATCAGGATTAGCTGAATGCATGTTGTATTGTAAAGATAAATCATAAATCTTACTTACTAATTCTTGAGACATCTTTTTACTAAAGAATTCTTCATTAACACCTACTACTTCTTGCATAATCTTAATAGTTTCTTCTTTAGTAGGTTCTTCTACTAATACCTTTATAAATCTTCTAGAAATAGCTTTATCCTTTTCAAGATGTTCATTAAATTCATCATTAGTAGTAGCACCTATAACTTGAATATCTCCTCTAGATAAATAAGGTTTAATAATATTAGAAGCATTTAAATCCCCTTCATTACCACCAGCTCTAGTTAAGGTATGCATTTCATCTATAAATAATATTACATTATCTAGTTTAGCTACAGTATCTAAAATATTTAGAACTCTTTGTTCAAATTGCCCTCTAAACTGACTACCAGCAACCAAGGCATCCATATGCATTTCATATATTATTTTATTTCTTAAATCCTTAGCTAATTTAGGACTAGAATTATTAATTGCGTCAGCTAACATATAAACAAGTGTAGTTTTACCTGTACCTGCAGGGCCTACTAATACAGCACTCTTTTTAGTACGACCTGATAAAGCTACTTGTAAAGCTAAGAATTCTTGTTCCATACCAATAAAACGTAATTCTTTATGTTTTAGAACATATTTATTAATATTAGTTAGATATTTCTTTAACTTATCATCTTCTAAAGTTTTAATTTCTCTTATACTATATTTAGACATAGTACTTGTAAAATCATTATATAAAGCTAAAATATCAAAACCATTAGAAGGTAATTCTTCTTTAGCTACTTTATTTAAAACAGCTAAATCATATTCTTTTTGTAATAAGTTACTAGAATGTTCTAACACATTAAATAACTCATAATCTTTATTTATAAAGATACTAGTAATTAAATCAGATAAATTCATAGTTCTTTCTTCATCTTTAGATTTACGTTTTAAAACTTCAATTACATCTAACATATCACTAGCTAAATTAGTTTCCGTATCAAAAGTTAATTTATCTCTAAGCGGATGTAAATCATTATAAGCATTATCAATATTAATATAATTTAAGTTATATTTATCTAACAATGTAATAACATCTGTCTTTAAATCAAAGTATTCTTTATTTTTATTATTACTTAAAAAGTTAATTATAGCTAAAAATACTATACCAGTATCTATAACTGTATAACCTTTATTTAAAGAAATCATACTAGAAGCTTCTAGTACTTTATTAATATCATTATCTAATATTTTCACTTATCTAATCATAACCTAAAAGGTTATTCTCCTTTCTGAAACAGTGTTATAATTATAACATATAAATACAAAAAAAGAAGTCTTAAGACCTCTTAAAATAGGGATTGTCTTTTAACTCATCTTTAATTGTAGTTTTTTCTTCATGACCAGGATAGACTATAATTTCCGTTTTTAATTTAGCGAATTTAGCTAAAGAATTCTTCATATCTATCATATTTCCAGTAGGAAAATCAGTTCTTCCAATACTATTTTTAAATAAGGTATCTCCAGAAAATAATATATTATTTACAAGATAAGAAACTGAACCATTAGTGTGCCCTGGAGTAGAGATAACTCTAATATTTATATCTAATAAATATAATAAGTCGCCATCTTTAACTGTTTTAATATTTAAAGTATTTTCTTTAAATGGTGTTTTCATGTTCATCATACTATATAAACTTAATGAACTATCATATAACTTTACTTCATCTTCTTTACTAATATAAATATTAGCATTCTTAAAATGTTTAATCCCATCTATATGATCAATATGGGCATGTGTTATTAAAATATCAGTTATATTATAATTACTTAAATAAGATAAATCTAAATCCATACCTGGATCTATTAATATAGCTTTATCATCTTTAATTATTAAATAGGTATTAACACCAAAAATACCATTAACTAATCTTTTTACTTGCATATAAAGAAAAAAGCTTTAAAAAGCTTATTTTTTCTCTCTATGAACAGTATGTTTATGGCAATGATTACAATATTTCTTGAATTCTAAACGTCCTGTTGTTTTCTTTTTATTCTTATCAGTATAATAATTCTCATTTTGACAATCTGTACAAACAAGTTTAACTAAATCTCTCATAATATCCCTCCAGACATTAATTTTTTGACGACTAATTATAACAAAATTAAATTTTTAATGCAATATCTATTTTAGCTTCTAGATAAGTTTTTACTTATCACTCTTTCCCTATAGAAACAATTATCTATTATTAAATCATATTTAAAAGGATCTTGTTCATGCATTTTAATAAAATCTAATTCAATTTGATCACTTATATATGAATCTTTAAAAATAGCTTTTGGATATACTGGTTTTATTGCCCCACTAGGATACCATGGTCTACCTAAATAAACTTTTAAGTTTTCTTTAGTTTTAAACATACATTTTTTAAATTTAAAACCTTGATTACCAACATAGGTATTAGGGGCTATGATATAACCATTACCTATAGCTTCTATAGCACAATTTGTAAATAGGCATTCAGCACTGCCAAAGATAAAATCTACATCACCACAAATATAACAATTATTTACTTTATTATTCTTACCTAAATCAATATATAAGGTATCTTGATGACTAATAAAAATAGAACTTTCTAACACTATATTAGAAGCTGAACTTTTAAAAGCTACAGCTTGATTAGACTCACCATCTATTCTTTCATGTGAATTATAAAACTTTATACCACTAGCCTTAAAATTATCAGCACTCTCTAATACAGTAAATGTAGCACTACCAGTAGTCCCGTACTTTTTAATACCATCTCCGCCTTCAGATATAGGTATTATTTTAGAATGATAAGCATTATAGATAATACTAGCATCCTCTCCTAAAATAGTTATATTAGGAGTAGATACTACTATCTTTTCTAAAAATGTTCTATTACCTATATATAAGGTATCATGAGGTTTTAAATTATTAATAGCTTCTTGTAAGCTAATATTACTATTTGAAATATCTATCATATTACGCACTTTCTTTTAAACTTAATTCACAATTTAAATGTATAGAACTAGTATCAGCTGAATCTTGTTCTATCATATCTTTTAAAGAATTTGCACTTAAAATAGCTGTTTGATATATCTTATTATCTACTGAAGATAAGCTAGGGCTTACTAAATTACAATAATCACTATTATCAAAACCTATTACCTTACAATCCTTACCTATCTTAATTGATCTATCATTTAAAGCTCTAATAACACCCATAGATATTAAATCTTCACCACTAAGTATAGCATCTACATTAGAATAATCTAATAAGATCTTATTAGCTACATTATATCCATCTAATAAGTTATTAGTATAATAAATAGCCGGGGTTAAATTAGCTTCTCTTAAAGCCTTAGTATAACCTTCTGTCTTCGCTTTAGCATGTGCGCTATTACTATATTGAATATAGGCTATTTTGTGACAATCTTTTTCTATTAAATATTTAGTAGCGTCATAAGTTCCTTTTTCTTCATCTACATAAATAGATCTATTTCTTAAAACATCTATACTACCATTAATAGAAACTATAGGAAGATTTTTAATAGAACCTAATACTTCAGGTGATTTATTAACTTCTTGGAAAATAGAACCGAAAAAGATAATTCCATCAACTTGATTAGATACATCTGAAATATATTTAAACATAGAAGGTAATTCGCTAGATGTATTACAAATAATAGTTCTATAACCATACTTAGCTAATTCACAATCTATATGATAAGCAGCACTTGCGAAATGAGGGGCCCTAATATCTACGACAAAAACCGCAATTGTCTTTAAAAAATGAGACACTAAAGCTTTAGCTATTAAGCTAGGCTTATAATTATATTTAGCTATTACTTCTTCAATTCTAGCCTTAGTGCTAGCTTTAACATTTTTTCCATTTAAATATCTAGATACTGTAGATATACTCGTATCAGCTTCTTCAGCTATAGTATAGATTGTAATTTTCATCTAAGCTTCATCTCCTATTCCTATATTTTAATTTAATTATATGATATAATTATTAAAAAAATCAAGGTATAAGGAGTTAAAAGATATGTTTTTAAGGGAAGATACTGTTAAGTTTAAAATTAAAGATTTAGACTTTGGCGGTAATAATAAAATATATATTCAAAGTATGACTAATACTAAAACAAGTGATGTATCTAGTACTATTAAACAAATCAAAGCCTTAGAAAGTGCTGGTTGTGAAATAATAAGAGTAGCAATATTAAATAAAGAAGATGCCATAGCTGTAAAAGAGATTAATGAAAACATCAATATTCCTTTAGTTTGTGATATTCATTTTGACCCTGAACTTGCTATATTATCTATTTTAAATGGAGCCGATAAAATAAGATTAAATCCAGGTAATATTACAAATAAAGACAAAATAAAAGAGATAGTTGAATTAGCTAAAGAAAGGAATATTCCTATTAGAATAGGTGTTAATACAGGTTCTTTACCTAAGGATTTAGAAAAAAATCCTAAAGATATAGTTGAAGCAGCTAGACGTCATATTACTATTTTAGAAGAGCTTAATTTCACTAATATATGTTTATCTTTAAAAGCTAGTGATATAGACTTGGCTTATGAAAGCTATAAATTAGCAGCTCAAACCTTCCCTTATCCCTTGCATTTAGGTATTACTGAATCTGGAACTGATTTTTCTGGTTTAATTAAGAGTTCTATTGGCCTATCTAAAATCCTAAATTTAGGTATAGGTAATACCATAAGAGTATCTCTAACAGCTGACCCAGTACTTGAAGTTAAAGCAGCTAAAGAAATATTAAAAAATCTAAATTTAAGAACTAATACACCTAACTTAATTAGCTGTCCTACTTGTGGTAGAATTCAATATAACATGATACCTATAGCTAAAGAAATTGAAGAGTATTTAACAGGTATAAATAAAGATATAACTGTAGCTGTCATGGGTTGTGCAGTAAACGGACCTGGTGAAGCTAAAGATGCTGATATCGGTATAGCTGGTGGTAAAGGCGAGGCAATACTTTTTAAAAAAGGTAAAATAATTAGAAAAATTAAAGAAGATAGCATTATATCTGAACTTAAAAAAGAAATAGATATCATTATAAAAGAAAAGAACTAATTTTCGCTTTATTTAGCGATTATTAGTTCTTTTTAAATAATATAGTTATCTTAGTTCCTATATCTAAGACACTAGTTAAATTAATCTCATAATTAAACTTTTCACAGATGTGTTTAACTATAGCCAAACCTAGACCAGTACTATTAGTTGATTTAGTTTTATTAACTCTATAAAACCTTTCAAATACTCTAGTTTGGTCTTCTTTAGATATACCTATTCCAGTATCTTCTACAGTAAAACTATTCTCATCTAGACTAATTTTAAGAGTACCATTTATCTTATTATATTTAATAGCATTATCTATTAAATTTAAAAATAACATCTCTATTTGTGGCTTATTAACAAATAAATAAGCATCTTTAATATCAGTTATTAAAGTAATATTTCTTTCTTTAATTTTAGTTTCTAAACTCTTTAAGATATCTTCTAATATATCTTTTAAATTATTTTCACTTAATTCATATTCTTTAACAAACTCTAAATTAGATAATTCTAACATATCTATAATAATTTGATTCATTCTATTAGCTTCTTTTAATATTTGTTGAGAAGCTTCTTTTATTTCTTTCTTATCTTCAATAATACCATTTAAGATCATTTGTTCATAACCTATTATTGAAGTAAGAGGACTTTTTAGTTCATGGCTAGCATTAGCAAAGAAATCTTTCTTTACTAATTCTACTTTTTCCTGGGTTGTGACATCTTTTAGAGTTACTAAAATTTGATCATCACTAAAAGGTATAATTGTAACATCATAAGTGTTTTCATCTATTTTAATCATTAAATGAGTATCAAATCTATCTTGACTTGCTTTTTCTACTGCATCTAACAAAGATGTGTTTCTAAATAAATAGATATAATTTTTGTTTAATACTGCTTCTTTAGTAACTTTAAATGTCTTTAATGTTTGATTATTTAAAGAAGTAACTACATTATCTTTTATTAGTATTAAACATTCTGTTATAGCTTCTATAATAGTTTCATTTTTAATATTTTCTTCTCTAATTAAATTAATCTTATTATCAATAGAATTACTAACAGCTGTAATAATTTGAGGTAATTCATCTAAGGTATTAGCTTTATATGTTACTTCATCTTCAACTAAATTAGCCAAACTATTTATTCTAGATTCTATTGGTTTTAACATCTTCTTAGATATAAAATATAAAATTAATAATTCTATTAAATAAATAAATATAATAGCTGAAAAAGCTGATATAGCATATATTAAATTAGCTGTCGTAAAATAAACTGTAGCAAAAGATATTCTTATATAACAATCATCTACTAAAGTAGCTATATACATCATATTTTCATTAAATGAATCAGATTTTCTTACTATTACTTCTTCTAAATTTTCAATCTCAGGTCTAGTTAAATGATTATCTAAATTAGATACATCATAACCTAGTTTAGAATCATATAAGACACTACCTGATAAATCAATAAAAGTAATACGCAAATTATCATCTATAGAAAGTAAAGTATCTGATACTTCTTTATAATTACCATCTTCATAATAAGATGAAGCTAATTCTAAATAAATATTTATTTCTTCTATAGCTTTAGATTTATTTTGATTAGTAATGATTACTAAAGATATAAAATATAGTAATAATAAAGCAATTAAAGATATCAAAGATGATATCAATATCATCCTTTTTTTCATAATTCTACCTTATATCCTATACCATATACTGTTTTAATTAAATTATCATTAGTCTTTTTTCTTATTGATTTAATATGCATATCTAAAGTTCTAGTTTCAAGCCCAAATTCTACACCCCAGATTGCGTTAAATATTTCTTCTCTTGTAATAACTGTCCCGTTATTTTGGGCTAATAACATTAAGATATCAAATTCTTTATTTGTTAATTCAACTCTATTACCTTCAAATAAACATTCTCTTTTGATAGGATCTAGTTTTAAATCTTCAAATACTAAAGCCAAATTTTTCTTTTTATGTCTTCTTAGTTTAGCATTTACTCTAGACATTAATTCAAGTAAATCAAATGGTTTTTCAATATAATCATCAGCCCCTAAATCTAGACCTTCTATCTTATCTACAACCATATGTTTAGCACTTAAGATAATAATATCTATATCATCATTAGAACTATCTTTTCTAACTTTTTTAAGTAAATCAAAACCATCACAATCAGGTAACATTAAATCTAATAATATTAAATCAGGTTTTTTCTTATTAAAAGCAACTAAAAAGTCTTTACCTGTTGAAAAGTGTTCTACTAAATAACCTTGTTTATTCAAGGTTTTATATATTATTTGGGCAATATCTCTATCATCTTCGATTGAATATATCAAACAAGGCATAAAAACAACTCCTTTTAATAAATTTTCTTATCTTTATAATAGCCGCTTTTAATATAAATAACCCATTCAGCAATATTAACTGAGTGATCAGCTATCCTCTCTAAATATTTTACTACTAAAGTAGTATAGATTGCAAAAGATAAATAAAATTCATCACTTGTTTTATTATGAGCTAATTCTTCTATTAACTCTTCATACTTCTTATCTACATAATTATCTAAATCTATAACTTTCTTAGCTTGTTCTATATCTTCATTAATATAAGAATTAACAGCTTTATTTAACATATCAACAATAAAAGAAGCTAAATTCTCAATTTTTTCATCATGTAATACTTCTTTATTATTTTCTTTTAATTTATGACTAAAAGTAATAATATCTTCAGCATGATCCCCTATTCTTTCTAAATCTGATACTAATTTTAAAATACCAGTTAATTGTTTTAAATCAGAAGCATATGCTCTTTCTTTTAATAAAATATTTAGACACATCTCTTCTATTAAACGTTCAAATTTATCTACCAAATCATCATTTACCATTTCATCTGTTTTACCAAGATAATTATTAATAGCTATCTCAATATTACTAACTACAACATCGCTCATTTTTAAAACCATTTGTTTTAAATTATCTATTTCATTTACTAAATTCATTAGCCAAACCTTCCTGTTATATAATCTTCTGTTCTCTTATCTTTAGGATTTTTAAATAATTCTATAGTATCTTCAAACTCAACCATTTCCCCTAATAAAAAGAAAGCTGTTTTATCAGATATACGAGTAGCTTGTTGCATATTGTGAGTTACGATAATTATAGTAAATTCCTTTTTTAATTCTTGAATTAATTCTTCTATTTTTAGTGTAGCAATAGGATCTAAGGCACTAGTCGGTTCATCCATTAAGATAATCTCAGGTTTCATCGCTATAGTTCTAGCAATACATAATCTTTGTTGTTGACCTCCTGATAAACCTAAGGCATTATCTTTTAACCTATCTTTTACTTCATCATATAAACTAGCTTTTTTTAAAGAATCAATAACTATTTCTTGTAATTTAGCTTTATTTTTTATTCCACTACATCTAGGTCCATAAGCTATATTATCAAAAATAGACATAGGAAAAGGATTAGGTTGTTGGAAGACCATACCGACCTTAGTTCTTAAAGCTATAGGATTCATATCTCTTATATTTAGATTGTTATATAATATTTCCCCTTCAATCTTACAATTAGGTATTAAATCATTCATTCTATTTAAACAACGTAACAAAGTAGATTTACCACAACCTGAAGGACCAATAAAGGCAGTTACTTCATTCTTATTAATATTTAGATTAACATCTTTTAAAGTATGTTTATCCCCATAATATAAATTAACTTGTTTAATTTGAAAAGCTTCCATATTTATACCACCATTTTATTCATTTTTTTAGATATTAACTTAATTAATAAAGATAGTATTAAAACAACAATTAAAATAAATATAGCTATAGCTGAAGCTGCACTATAATTTGGATTTTCTCCCTGCATAATAGACCAAATGTGTAACGCAAGAGATGTCGATGCCTTAGTTACATTTATATCATCAGCTATACTTGTCCCCATAACAAAAATTAAAGCAGCTGATTCACCAATAATACGTCCGGTAGATAACAAAGTAGCTGTAAGTATACCAGGTATGGCATTAGGTAAAATCACTTTAAAGACTGTCTGAGTTTTACTTGCCCCTAAAGCTAAGCTTGCCATAGTATAGGATTTAGGAACTACTAATAAACTCTCACTAACTGTTTTAATAATAGTAGGTAATAATACTATAGCCATAGTAAATGCCCCAGCTATTATACTATAACCTGATGTTTTAAAAGTCGTATCACAAAATGGAATAAATATTAAAGCACCACAAAAACCAAAAATTATACTTGGTATACCTGAAGTCATATCAATCATTGTCGTAATAATTGTTTTAAATTTTCCATCTTTAGCATATTCAGTTAAATAAATAGCTGTAATAATCCCTATAGGCAAAGCTATTATTAAAGTTAATAAAATTAAATATAGCGTAGTTATTAAACTTCCTCTAATACCTCCACCTGAAGTCTTACACTGAATTTGAATTATTTGAGATGCTTGATCTAAGGCATTAACAAGATATGATGCTCCTTTAGATACTGTTAAAACTATTTCACTACCGCTATCAGTTATAACATAACCAATATCTAATCTCATCCCTACTTCTACAGTAACTATACTTGAATCAACTATAGATGTAGCTGATAAGAAAGGAGAACCATCAGCTATATAAGTGATAAATATAGCTTTTTCATTAGCTGTATCATACCCATCTTCAACAGCTATTCCGTATCTAGTACTAAAATAACTTCCTTCAATATTAGGGTCTTCAAAATAACTATCTTCACTAGCTGATAAAGTTATAGTAGTTAAAGTTTCTTCATAATCTGATGTTAATAAATCAAAAGATAAAGCACTACTTCCTGTTATAAATATATAAGCTATAATACCTAACAAAATAACTGTTACTAATATAGAAGATAGATAAGTTGGTATTAAACGTAATATATCAAATATCTTTCTTTTATTAAGCTCTTTCATAACGAGTAATTTCCTTTTTAACTAAATTTAAAACTACATTAGTGACAAGTATTGTAATAATTAAAACTATACCTACACTAAATCTAATGTCATACTGAATTCCAGTTGATTCATGAAGACCTAACATCATCGTACTAGTTAGGGTTCTCGTCGTGCTAGAAAGGTCAAAATTTGGCCCAGTTATAGCATTTCCACATACCATAGATACCGCAGTAGCCTCTCCTAATGCTCTACCTATTCCAAGTATTAAGGCAGCAAATATTCCTGATTTTGCCCCGCCTAAAACTATCTTAAAATCAGTTTGAGTTTTACTTGCACCCAAAGCTAAACTAGCTTCAATTAATGGCTTTTTAACAGACTTCATACTAGTCACACTTAGCATTGTAATAGTAGGAATCATCATTATAGCTAATACTAAAACTGTAGATAAACCTGATATACCTCCAGCTGTCTGAATGCCAAAAAATGAAAAGAAATTTCTAACCATTACATTTATTACTCCTCTACCAAATAAACCAAAGATAATACTTGGTATGGCGGCTAATAACTCAACTACATTTTGTAAAATAATACTCAAATATTTAGGAGCTATTCTGACTATAAATAAGGCAGTTAAAATTGATATAGGAAAGGCTATTATAGTAGCTAATAAAGTTAAATAAATCGTATTAATAAAAGCACCTAAAATACCATAATTCAAATCAGTCCAAGTTGTAGAAGTTAAAAAAATCCATAAACTAGCTCTATTTAAAGATTCTCCTTCTACATAAGCATAGGTATTAATAAAAGGAGATATTCCTTTAACAATAATAAATAAAACTATAAAAACTATTATTGAAGCTGATATTAAAGCTATAAATAAAAAGATATATTTAAATATTTGATCAAAAATAGTTTTATTCTTAGATAGTGTTAATTCCATAACAATTGTTACTCCTTTCTCTTAAAATGCATAAAAAGGGCATAGCCCTTATTTATACCTCATTCCAAGCAGTTACTTCTCCTTTAAATATTGATACTAATAAATCAGCAGTAACATCACTTAAAGCAGTGTTATTAGGATTAACTATCGCAACTATTCCATCTTTACATATAAATCCATAAGTACCTGATGTAGCTTGTTCAGTTGAATCTAACCTTAATTCTCTAGATAAGAATCCTATATGCAATTTACTAGTACTATCTTTACCACTACCTTGAGTATTAGTATAAGCATCACCTGAACCTGTATGATTATGTACAGCTTTAAAGTGAGGTACTAATTCAGAGAAAGCTTGAGTTAAGGCTTCAGCTATACCTTCTACTGAAGTAGAACCACCTAAATTAATAGTTACATCCTCAGTTATAGCTAAGGCAGCCTTTACATTCTCATTACTTTCTTTTAATTCATCCCAAGTTTGTGCACTTGATATTGAAGTTGTTAGAATACCATCATTACCTTCAATTATAAGTAAACCTGATTGACTTCCCATAAAAGCTAAGAAAGCTTTAACCATCACTCTTTCATTTTCTGTCATATCAGAATCTTGTCTTACTATATAATTAAAATTTCTAGATAATTCATATGTTCCATTTTGAACATTTTCAATACTAGCTTCAACACCATTATATGATAAAGCTTTAACACTACTAGAATTTTCAACAACTGAAGCAAGTGAAGCATAACCAATGCCATATTCATCATTTTGAATACTATTAATCATAGCTCCATTACTATCTACTATAACTAAGCTACTAGCTAATAAACTATCATTAGATACAGCATCAGAAAAACCAATATTACTAAAGAAACCATCTCTAGTACCACTAGTTGTATCTCTAGAATAAATTGTAATAGTACTTGAAGTATTAAACGAAACAGATTCTTCTTCTGTTTGGTTACTACAAGCTACCAAAGCTAAAATACATAACAATAAATTAGTTATTATCAATATTGTTTTTTTCATATATAAAATTCTCCTCTTTTCGCCTATTATTATAAAGAGTAAGAAAATTCCAAAAAACCAAGAACCTGTAAAATCATTGTAAAAAAGCTGTAAAAATAAAAAGGAGTCCAAAGACTCCTTAAAATCTTAAAATAATGAAAAATTATAATCGAAATAAATCACTTCACAATCTTCTGGTATTCTTCCATATAATACGTAATCATAAGCTAAGATATGTTCTTCTTTTATTGTATATGGATGGTATCTACCATAATCAAAACTAGTTAAATCTAATAAAATAACTTCCATATAAATATCTTGACCAACAATTTTATATGGCGAATCATTAGCTACATATAAAGTTTCCAACTCTGATAAATAATCAAATTCTTGAATAAAATTATTCCAAACACCATCAGTAACATTAATATTATAAGAATAAGTATCCGGATCATTCTTAAATAATACAAAACTAGAAGGCTTGTTATCAATATCCCAAATCATAGGCACATAAATATCCTCTATAATATCACTTCTTACATTATACCAATCAACATAAAAACCATAATTGTTCAAATAAACAACTTCATCAACAACTATGCTATTTGTCCCAAAATTAGCTGACCATATTTCAACATCATAAAAAGGTGATTCAATAGATGAAAAATAATGATACCAATCGGCGTCAATAGCTGTACCACCAATATGTGGATTTTGATTCCCGACTTGCATAATATCAATACGAGTTATTTTTGTTTTGCTTATTGCCTGATTTAGTAACGTTAATCCATTATAGTCAAAATCTATATATGCACCCGAAGCATTTAAACCACCAATCCATGATTCATATATAGCAGTAGGAAATAAATATGTTCCAGAAGGTTTATAATCAGTGGCAGCATAATATTCACCCTCTACTGACTCATAATCAACATTTCCTGTAACAGTACCAAATATAAGAGCTTTAATATTACAATTACTAAAAGCTTTTGGCATAACAAAAATGCTTGGGGGTAAAATAACAGTATCTACATTTAATCCATTAAAAGCATTATATCCAATGCCATGAACTCTTACCCCATTTATAGCACCTGGTATCACGATAACACTATCTTCATCGAAAGCATCTTTGTCATAGCTTTTAACATAGAAAGCCCCTCTTTTGATATTCCTTTTATCAGCGAAAAAAGTATTATAATAATTTCCTATATCATTTAAATTATTAATATTTCCTTCTTCATCATACACTAAATAATTATAATAAATATACCAATCCGTATAATCATAATCTTCTATAAACGACTCTGGTATTTCTTCTTGTGAAGAAGCATGTACCATATCTTTATAATAAGCACTATGAACAATAGAATCTCCAGGATTATCATCGTTATAAACGGGATAATAACTAGGATCTTCTATAACAAATTCATAAGTTATATGGTCTACTTTTATAATATCACCAAGGTGATATGTTCTTGGTGTTATAAAATGAAATATTACTAAAACAATAATTAATATTAAAAGTAAAACTGAAAACACAACTATTCTTATAATTCTTTTTCTATCTTCCTTTTTAATAAACCTTTTATAATTTTCATCTTCCAATACACCATTGTACTTTGAATTACAAAACACACT
>CAZJPL010000010.1:0-31188 GCA_964547945.1 uncultured Anaeroplasmataceae bacterium | reverse complement strand
AGACAGATTTTTACATCTGCCTTATATACTTATTATCCAAAGCGAAGAAAGAACCGTTTTGCCTTAATAAAGCTCTTTTTCTATATAAATCATTGATTATTTTTGTATGTATTTTTGAAATATATTAAATTAAATATAATACCTAAAATTAAAAATAAACCAAGAACAACCATTGCAAAAGCAAATGGTATGAAATAACTATCTTCAAAATAAAGACTACCATATTTTATAATCGTCATTATTAATAACGTCATAGCTAATATAACTATTGAAAAAAACAAATTTAAATATTTCATAACTATATTCCCCTCCTTTTTGAAATTTTAATTACTTAAATTTCTCACTCCATAAATATTCTATACTAGCTATCTATATTAATCAATTTAGTTTTTTAAGATATAATTGTTGTTTTTTAAGGTCAATTTTATATTTTTAGATGATATATTAAGTTTTTTAATATTTTTATTTTTGTAATAATTTATGTTTTGTGTAAATTTGTCCGAAAAACAATGTTTTAATAAAAGTATATTATTCGGTTTTATTAAAGAAAGATGAATTGATTACAATCAAAAAATATAGTTTAACATTAAATTTATTTTTTATTAATATAAGTTGAATATAAAACTTTTAAAATATAAATATGTATTGTTAGACATTTATTTATTTTAAAATGGTTAGGACATAATTTTAACCTACTTTATTTTAAGCTTTGATTTTGGTATAATTAATAGGCTAATTTATTGATTTAAAGAAGGTTTAACATGTATATTAATTTTGTAAATGAAACTAATAAAGATACTAAAGAAGAAGAAAAATTAATAAAAAAGATATTTAAACAATTTAAGAAGAGATCTGATATCTTTAGTATTATATTTGTTGATAAAGAAAGAATAAGAGAAATTAATAAAGATTATAGAGATAAAGATAGTGTAACTGATGTTATTAGCTTTGCTTATAATGATAATTTAGAAGGTATAGATTATGCTGGTTCTGAAATTGGTGATATCTTTATCTGTTTAGATAGAGCATGTGAACAAGCTATAGAATATGGTCATAGTTTTTCTAGAGAAGTAGGATTTTTAGCTGTTCATGGATACTTGCATTTAAAAGGTTATGATCATATGACAAAAGAAGATGAGAAAAAGATGTTTAGTGAACAAGAAAAAATATTAGAGAAAGCGGGATTGAAAAGATGACTGAATTAGAAATATTAGAAGAAGCTAAAAAAGCTAGAGTTAAGACATATAGTCCTTATTCAAAATTTGGAGTTGGGGCAGCTGCTTTATTAAAGGACGGAACAGTTATACATGGCACTAATATTGAAAATGCTAGTTTTGGTTTAAGTTGTTGTGCTGAAAGAAATTGTATTTTTAGTTTAATAAGCCAAGGTTATAATTATAAAGATATAGTTATGTTTGCGATAATAGGTAATACAGAAGAACCTATTAGCCCATGTGGAGCTTGTAGGCAGGTATTAGCTGAATTCTTAAAACCTGATACTCCTATTGTTTTAGGTAATTTAAAAGGCGATTATAAAGTTACTAATATCAAAGAATTATTACCTTATGCTTTTTCGGAGTTAGAAAATGTTTAGATCGGGATTTATATCTTTAATAGGTAGAGCTAATGTAGGTAAATCAACCTTTTTAAATAAAGTAATAGGTAAGAAAATAGCTATTACTTCTAATAAACCTCAAACGACAAGAGATAAAATTCAAGGTATCTTAACAACTGAAGATGCTCAATATATCTTTGTTGATACTCCAGGTGTACATAAACCTCATCACGCTCTAGACCTTCGTATGCAAGACATATCATTTAAATCTAGTAGAGGTGTAGATTTAATACTTTTTATGACAACTCCTTTAAAAGAAGTATTAAAAGGAGATCAAATAATTTTAGATAATTTAAGAAATACTAAAACACCAGTATTTCTAGTTATTAATAAAGTAGATCAACTAAAGAAAATATCTAATATAGATACTACTATTTTATTATATAAAGATTTATTCCCTTTTGCGGGAGTATATCCTATTAGTGTTGAAGAAAATATAAATGTTGATATCTTATTAGAAGAAATAAAAAAATATCTACCAGAAGGACCATTACTTTATCCTGATGATATAATATCAGATAAACCTGAACGTTTTAATGTAGCTGAATTAATAAGAGAAAAAGTATTGTTATTAACTAAAGAAGAAATACCTCATAGTATAGCTGTAACTATAGAATCTATGAAACAAAGTGAAGAAAATAGTAGTTACATAGATATTTATGCTACTATAGTTTGTGAAAGAGAAAGTCAAAAAAAGATAATTATTGGGGCTAATGGTGCTAAGATAAAAGAAATTAAACAAAAAGCTATTATGGATATTAAACATTTCTTGAATTCTAAGGTACATTTAGATTTATTTGTCAAAGTTAAAAAAGATTGGCGAAATAAAGAAAGAGATTTAAATGCTTTGGGTTATGGTAAGGATAATTACTAATGGAAGGTATAATATATAAGATAATAGATTATAAAGAAAGTAGTAGTATTTGTTATTTATATACTGAAGAAGGTCTAGATAGTGTTTTAGTATTAGGTGCTAAAAAGTATAAATCAAATAACATGCCATTTTGTGAAATACTAAATCATGTCACTTACACTAAAACAAATTCAGAGCTTCCTAAACTTATAGATTACGAAGTAATAAATAAGTTTAGGAATATAAAAAATAGCTTAACAAAGCTAAAATACGCTACTATTATCTTGGAAGTTTTAAGACAGGTAATAGATATAAGAACTGCACGTATATTCAAATTTAGTATAGATATTTTAAATAAAATAGATGAAGGATTTGATCCTATATCTATTTGTTTTATTTATTTAGCTAAGATGTTAAAAGTATATGGGATATTACCTGATTTAGATAAAAATACTATTTATAAGTTTTCTAATATAGAATTATTAAAAGAAGCTTATTATACTAAGGATTATAATTTAATTGTATCTAAGGAAGACCTTATTAATTTAATAGGTTTTTATAATAAAGTAGAGGCAATTAATTGTTATAATATATATAAGATTTTAGAGGATAATTTATGACATTAAATCGACAAAAGAGTTTAATAAATATTTTATTATATTTGATACTTTATTTAATTGGTGGTAGTCTTATAACTTATTTAGTTATATACTTTGTTAGTTTAAGTACTAATTACAGTTATACAGATTTATTAAATCAGTTAAATTCATCAACATATACTGATTTAGAATTGTTTGCTAAAGCCAATTTTGCAGGAGCTTTAAGTAATTTCTTATCTTATTTGGTTTTATTTGTTGGATTAGTTATTTATAACTATAAGGAATTAAAAGAAGAATTTAAAAAGATTACCAATAAGGTAAGTAGTTTCTTTATTATAGCTATATGTGGTTTTATAATTTTATACGGAGTTAGCTATATAATTAGTTATTTATATGACTATTTTGAAATAGGTAGTTCTAATAACCAAGAAACAATAATTAATTATATTGAACATGGAAATGCCATACTTACATTTATAGCTGTTGTTATACTAGCTCCTCTTGTTGAAGAAGTTGTGTATCGTTTTTCTATCTTTGGTTTAGTAAATAATAGAGTAGCTGCTTATATAATATCTATATTATTATTCGCTTTACCTCATATGTTAAGTACTTCAGCTAGCGTAGGTACTTGGTTATTACTTGCTATACCTTATATATTATCTGGCTTCATGTTAGCTTTAATATATGATAGTAGTAAAAATATTTATTGTTCTACACTTGCTCATATGTTAAATAATTTATTATCGTTTGTGATAATTTTACTCTAGGTGTAATATGTTAGAAAGAAAAGAAATAAATGATTTAACCAATACTTTTAGTAAATATAAAGATAAATGTCCTATTTTAATATGTGGTGATAGAAAAAATTATAACGCTATGATGATTAATTGGGGTGGTTTTGGTTATCTATGGCATAAGAAGGTAGCCTTTATTTTTGTTAGAAAAGATAGATATACTTATCAGTTTAGTGAAAAATATGATACTTTTTCTTTATCTTTTATTGATTTAGATAATAATATAATAGATGTGTTTGGTTCTAAAAGTGGTAAAGATTTAGATAAGTTTAAAGCTACAAATAAAGAGCTAGTAGAGTTTAATAATTTTTTATATATTAAGGATTCAAGTGAAGTCTTAACTTTAAAGAAAGTTTCAACTGTTGATTTAACTAAATCAGAAAGTATAGCTGAAATAACAGATTTCTATAAAGATAAAGAATATCATGTGTTATATATTTGTGAAATTATAGATTATTTAGGGTGATATTAATGAAAACATATTTTTTTGATTTAGATGGCACCTTATTAGGCATGGATCAAGATAAGTTCTTAGCCGTATATTTTAATAGTATTAAAGAATTTGTTTCAAAATATAATCATGATTATAAAGTATTTTTCTATTATCTTGATTTAGGCATTAAAGCTATGTTAAATAATGATGGCACTAAAACTAATGAAGAAGCATTTAAAGAAGTTGTTAAACCTTATAAAGATATGATGTTGATGTTAGAAGAATACTATACTAATTATTTTAGTTCTAATAAAGTGGCTACTTATACTAATCCTTATGCTAAAAAGATAATAGATAAAATAAAGGAAAATGGTCAAGATATAATTATTGCTACTAATCCTTTATTTCCTGAGATTGCGACTAGAGAAAGATTAACTTGGTCTGGATTAAACCCAAATGATTTTAAATATATTACAACTTATGAAAATTCTAGTTTTACAAAACCAAAAAAAGAATATTTTGATGAAATATTAAATAAATTTAATTTAAAAGCTAGTGATATTATTTATATTGGTAATGATGTTGATGATGATTATGGTATTATAGGTTATAATTATTTCGAATCTTATTTAATTAAAGATTGTTTAATAAATAAAAATAATAAAGATATAACAATACCTTTACTTAGTTTAGAAGAATTTTATAATAAATTATAATTAGGTGAAATTATGGAAAATGAAAAAAGTCATATTAATAATTTACGTTATAGAGGTTTAGTAAAGGGTAGACAACCTTTCATTTGTCAATTGGCTAAATCTACAAATAGCTTTGGTAAAATAAGTCTTAAATATATTATTTCTTGTCGTGATAATACTATTTATTTTCAATCTTTAGACTTTTTTTCAGAAGTCCCTAATAAAAAACATGATTATGAAATTGACATAACTGAATTAAAAAAATATAGATATAATTTATTAAATAAAAGTATTATATCTTGTAGTTTAGTAACTAAAAAAAGAGGTTTTATTAATTTATTAATTAACACAACCAGCAAAAAAAGATATTATTCTCAAATAGCATTTAAAGATTTTCTAACATATTTAAATAATAATGGTATTAAAGATGAAGTTGAAGAAGATAGACAAATTGATAGAGAAGTATAAAAAAGATAAAAATAATAAGCCTATAGAAGATGATAAACGTAGTAAAGGCTATAAAGATGGGGATAGAAACTAATGATATCAGGTGGAAAATATTATAAATTTAAAGTTAATAGAAAAACTGATTTAGGATATATGTTAATTACTGATAATCAAGAAGAAGTATTAATGTTTTATAAAGAATCAGATAAAGAATATTATGAAGGTGATATACTTAGTGCCTTTATTTATTATGATAAAAAAGGTAGATTATGTGCTACTACTAAAGAAGTACTAGCTACAGTAAATAAAATAGGTTTATTAGAAGTAGTATCAGTTAGCGAAGTAGGAGTTTATTTAAATAATTTAACTAGTAAAGATGTTTTATTATCTAGTGACATCTTACCTAAAGATAAATCTTTATGGCCAGAA
Organism: uncultured Anaeroplasmataceae bacterium; assembly: GCA_964547945.1. Taxonomy (GTDB): domain Bacteria; phylum Bacillota_I; class Bacilli_A; order Acholeplasmatales; family Anaeroplasmataceae; genus CALUXS01. The sequence continues at coordinate 25,323 of CAZJPL010000010.1, read as the reverse complement.
GTAAAAGATAGATTATTTGTTTTAATAAAAGATAAGAATAAAAACTTAGTAGCTAAAATTATTACTAAACAAGATATAAAAGATACTAAAATAAGTTTAAACTTCTTAGAAGAAACTATAGCTATAGTTCATCATATTAATAAAAAAGGAATAGCTTGTTTCACATACGATTTAAAATATATATTTATTCCTTATATTTTTATAAGAAAAAAATATAGAGTAGGAGAAATAGTAAATGTACGTATCACTAAGGTATTAGAAGATGTAGCTTATGGTATGTTAACTGGACAAAAAGAAGTTCAAATGAGAGAAGATGAATCATTAATTTTAGATTATTTAAAAGCACATAATAATAAAATGCCTTTTACAGCTAAATCATCTAGTGCGAGTATTGAACAAAATTTTAATATGAGTAGAAATGCTTTTAAAAGAGCTTTAGGTGCTTTATATAAGAGAGAAGTAGTTTATTTTGATGATAAATATACTTATTTAAAAGAAGATAAGGAAACAAATTAATTTGATTTTAATGGTAAGTGGTCGCACTGATATTATAGCTTATTATACTCCTTGGTTTATTAACAGATTAAATGAAGGATTTGTCGATGTTAGAAATCCTATTAATCCTAAATTAGTAAGTAGAATATATTTTTCTGATGTTGATTTAATATTATTTTGTACAAAAGCTCCTAAAAATATAATTCCTTATTTAAAAGATATTAAAATACCAATCTTATTTAATATAACTCTAACATCTTATAATAAAGATATAGAACCTAATGTTAATAAGACTAATATTATAGAAGATATAAAAGAAGTTAGTAAAATAGTAGGTATAGAAAATACCTATTTAAGATATGATCCAATCTTGTTAAATGACAGATATGATATTTCTTATCATATTAAAGCTTTTAATAAATTAAATACTTTATTAAAAGGTTATATATCTAAATATATTATATCCTTTATAGATGATTATAAAAATGTAAGAAATCATTATAAAGAGCTAAATTTAAAAGAAATTACTAAAGAAGATATGCATACTATAGGTGTAAAATTTGCTGAAATAGCGGGATTATTTGGTAATACTATTAGGGTTTGTGCTGAAGATTATGATTTTAGTAGTTTGGGTTTTTTAAATAGTGGTTGTGTAGATATAAAAGAAGTTTACCGTTTGACTGGTAAACTAAATTACAAGAAACAAAATATTAGAAAACAAGTAAATTGTGACTGTCTTCAAACTGTAGATATAGGGGCTTATAATAGCTGTAATAATTTATGTAAGTATTGTTATGCTAATTATAAGGAAGATGAAATATTAAAAAATTTAAACAATCACAATCCTAAATCTAGTCTATTAATAGGACAGTTAGAAAAAGACGATGTAATAAAAGTAAGAAGGAAATAGGGTAGTTAATCTACCTATTTTTGTTATTTTCACCCCAATCACATAATTTATCTAATATTAATAATTAAACCATCATATTCTAATTCTTTTAGCATTGTAGTTAAGGTTTTATGAGCTATTTGGTCTAAGAATTCTTTTAACTCATTATATCTAAATGTGTCGTAAAGTAACTAAGCTTTATTTAAAAGGATGTGCAAAGGGTGATAGTATCATGAAACCAGCTTTTCACGCTTTAGCTACAATTAATGGTGAACCTATTCAAACTTTATTTGATGAGGTTGATGAAGCTAGTTCTACTGATTCAAAAGGTAGAATAGATGTATTAGATGTTATAAATGACATCGCAGTAATAAGAATTACTATGGTAAACTATTTTGGAAGTGATTACATAGATTTACATATGTTAAAGAAGTTTGAAGATAGTAGCTGAAATATTTATAGATAATAAGTAATAAAAAGAGGAAGTCTTGTTGGGACTTCCTTTTAAAATCTTTATATAAATAAAAAAGTCCGATATTTAAATCAGACTTAAATCTCAAAAGGTGGAGCAGGTGATGGGAATCGAACCCACGTAGTTAGCTTGGAAGGCTAAAGTTCTACCATTGAACTACACCTGCATAATGGTCGGGAAAACAGGATTTGAACCTGCGACATCTTGGTCCCAAACCAAGCGCTCTACCAAGCTGAGCTATTTCCCGAAATTAAATATATTATGGCGCACCCGAGAGGACTCGAACCCCTAACCTTTTGATCCGTAGTCAAACGTTCTATCCAGTTGAACTACGGGTGCATAAACACCTGTTCAGACGGGATTTGACCCCGTATCAAGATATGGTTTGATAAATCATTTTGCTTAATTTTTTAGCACTAATCTATCACGCGTTCTTTATTTTACTATTATTCAATTTTAAAATCAAGTAAAACTTTAAAAAAATAAAAGAAAATGGTATAATTTTTTCCAGGTGATATTATGAAAATTTATGAGAATCCGATTATCTTACAAGATTTTTCTGATCCTGATGCTATTAGAGTTGGAGAGGATTTTTATTTAATAGCTTCAAGTTTTAATTATATGCCAGGTATTCCTGTCTTACATTCTAAAAATTTAGTAGACTGGGAATTAATTAATTATGTATATAAGTCATTTCCTTTAGCTAAATATGATGATGTATGTCCTGGTCATGGGGCTTGGGCTCCTAGTATTAGATATCATAACGGAATATTTTATGTATGTATTCCAACACCAGATGAAGGTATATTTGTTTCTGAGACAACTGATCCTTATGGGGAGTGGTCTACACCTAGATTATTAGTTCCTGGTGTAGGTTTAGAAGATCCATGTCCTATTTGGGAAGATGATAGATGTTATATAGTTCATGGTTATGTTAAGAGTAGATGTGGTGTTAATAGTATGTTAGGTATTATTGAATGTGATACTAAACTTACTAAAGTATTAAGCCCTAGTGTAGTAGTCTATGATGGACATAATGATAACCCAACTATTGAAGGACCTAAATTTAATAAGAGAAATGGTTATTATTATATTTTAGCTCCAGCTGGTGGGGTAAAAACAGGTTGGCAAACTTGCCTAAGAAGTAAAAATATTTATGGGCCTTATGAATCTAAAATAGTTTTAGCGATGGGAGATACTGATATAAATGGTCCTCATCAAGGTGCTTTATTAGATATAGATGACAATGATAATTATGCTTTCTTACATTTTAGAGATATGGATGCTTATGGTAGAGTAGTTTATTTAGAACCTGTTGAGTGGCATAATGATTGGCCTTTGATGGGTTTAGTAAAAGATCCTCTACTTTTTGGTAATCCTGTTTATAAACATGAATATTTAGTAGATAAAGATAGCGATTATAAATTATCAAATAATGATGATTTTAAAGATAAATTAAACCTATCTTGGCAAACTCAAGCTAATCCCCAAGATAACTGGTATTATTTAGATAATGGTTTTAACTTACTAGCAAGTTATTCTAATAAAATAATTAAATATTTACCTAATTTTTATTCAGTTAAATTATGTTATTTTAGCTTTTTTGTAGAAACTAAAGTAAATATATCAAGTTTAGCTAATACTGAACATGCTGGTCTTACTTTTATGGCTAGAGAATATGCAGGTATATATCTAGAAAAAGGTGAAGATACTAACTATATAGTATTATTTAAATATAATAATGAATTAGAAGATATAATAACTAAAATACCATATAAAGATAATGAAGTAGTATTTAAATTAGTATATGAAAACCCTAATAAATATTATTATACTTATAATGATATTAAACTAGATTATACTTTTACAGCTATTAAAGGTTATTGGACTGGTGGAAGAATAGGTTTATTTGCCAGAGGTAATGAAGGCAAATATGCTAATTTTAGTTATTTTAAATTCGAAGAAATAAAGGATTAATATGAAAGAAAAAGATAGATTTATATTAGATATTAAGAGACTTGGGATAAACGGAGAAGGTATAGGTTTTTATAATAAATTAGCTGTATTTGTTAATAATGCTATACCTGGAGAAGGTATAGAAGTAGAAGTTGATGAAGTATATCCTAAAATGGCTATAGCTCATCCAATACTTTGGAAGAAAGAATCACCATATAGAGTTAAAGTCGCTTGCCCTTATTATGAAAAGTGTGGAGCTTGTCAAGTTATGCACATTGATAATAATAAGATGAAAGATTATAAAAGAGATATGGTGATAGAAGCTATAAATAGATATACTAAACTAAATCCTAAAAGTTTTGAAATAAGAGAAACTATTAATATGGAAAATCCTTATTCTTATCGCAACAAATCAACTGGTTATTTAAGAAAAAATAATGCTAAGATTAAAATATGTATGTTTGAAGAAGGAAGTAACAAATATATTCCTATTGATAATTGTCTAGTATTAGATGAAAAAATAAATGAAATAAATAATAGTATCTTAGCTTTAGCTGATAAGCTTAAAATAAAGGCTTATCCTGAAGATGGTTATAGTTTAAGACATTTAATAACTAGAGTATCTAAAGCTACTAGAGAAAGCCAAGCTTGTTTAGTAGTATATGAATATAATAGCGAAATTAAGAAATTAGTAGAAGCAATCTTAGATAAAAAAATAGTTGATTCTTTATATATAAATGTTAATGAAGTAAGAAAAACTAGAGAAATATTTGGCGAAAAATTAATCCATGTTGGTGGTAAAGTTAGCATAGTTGAAAAGATAGATAAATATAAGTTTAATATTTTACCAACAACTTTCTTCCAATTAAATACGAAACAAACTAATATACTATATGATAAAATCAAAAAAGTAGCTAAACTAAGCCATAAAGAAGTAGTATTAGATGCTTATTGTGGTGTAGGAAGTATAGGCATTTATTTAAGCAATTTAGCCAAAGAAGTATATGGTATAGAATACTCTAAAGATTCTATAATATCAGCTAAAGAAAATGCTAAAAATAATAAAATAAATAATATTAATTTTTATCAAGGCGATGTTAAAAAATTATTACCTGAATTAATTAAAAAAGGTATTAATTTTGATACTTGTGTATTTGATCCACCTAGAGGTGGATTAGATGATGATATTATTAATCTTATACTTAAAAATAAGTTTAAAAGAATAGTATATGTATCTTGTAATCCATCTAGTTTCGCTAAAGATTTAGATAAATTAAGTAAAATATATAAAGTTAGTTCTATAGATATAGTAGATATGTTCCCTCAAACAAGTAGGGTTGAAATAGTTTGTGCACTTAATTTAAAGGAATAATATGATTAATAAAGAAGAATACTTACTTAATCCTTGTGGGGTATCATCTATACCATATTGGAAAACAAAAGTTATAAAGATACCAGATAATTTGCTTATTATACATAATGATAATTTTAATAAAGATATATACAAAGATTACATTGATGAACCTTATTTTAGAATAATACACAATCTAGATAATTTAATTAATCCAACACTTCCAAACGGATATTCTCTTTGCGAAGCTAGTTTAAAAGATTATACAAATCATATTAATGGTTGTTATAGCGATATTAGAGTAAGTGAAAAAGAATTAGAAGAATATACTAATAGAAGTGTATATGATTCTAGTTTATGGATTGCACTTAAGGATGATATGATTGGTAAGTTGGTAGCTACTGGAATTGCTGAAATAGATAAGGAAATTAATGAAGGCGTTATAGAGTGGATTCAAGTATCTAAAGAATATCGTAATAAAGGTTTAGGTAAATATCTAGTTTTAGAGTTACTTACAATAATGAAGAATAAGGTTAAGTTTGTTACAGTATCAGGTAGGTGTAATAACAAAACAAAACCTGAAGCACTTTACCGCAAGTGTGGTTTTACTGGTAATGATATATGGCATGTTTTAAAAATAAAAAAATAATGTTTTTTGGTGTATAATAAGTAATAAAGCGCAATGTCTTAAGTTAATGACATTGCTCTCCAGGTGCACTTTATCGTACAACTTTGAAAGAAGTTTTAAACGGAAGACAATCATTTCGTAATCCTAATTTAGTTTATGTTTTAAACAAGTTTAATTATATTGAAAACTACGTAACAGGTTTAAAAAAGACATTAGCTGCGTATGAGAAATATTCTGTTAAACCAAAGTATGAACCAACTGATAATTTCTTTGTTGTTTTACTTCCTAATGTTACATGGAATAATATTGTTGACACAAACGACACAAATGTCGGTGTAAATGTCGAAAGCGACATAAATGACGTTAAAAATGTCGGAAACGACACAAATGTCAGTGTAAAACTTACTTCAACACAAAAATTTGTATTAAAACTTTTAAGTGAGAATGGTTCTCTTTCTACTAGTGAATTGGCAAATGCTATTGGTCGTACTCAAAGAACAATACAACGTGTACTTATAGAACTTAAAGATAAAAAGTATATTGAACGAATTGGCTCAACCCAAACAGGATATTGGAAAGTATTGAAGAAATAGATGATGTAATATAAAGAGCGAGCATCATTTAAAGAAGTGAGGCTCGCTTTTCCTAAATAAATATTTTTAAATATTAGAAAAAGGGATGATTATGATAGAAAAATATAATGATAGTATTGCTTGTAAATTATGTGGTGAATGTCTTTTTGATGATTTTTATACTTATATAGATATAAGAGAAAATCCTGAATTAAAAGAATTTGTTTTATCAGGTAAAATATTTATTCATAAATGTAAAAAATGTTCTAAAGAAAATATACATAAACATTATGTTACATATTATGATCCTGATAAAAAGTTTAAAGTTATATTAAATGATTATAAATATTTTCATGAATATGATAATAAAGAGGATATTCAAGTTATAGGTGTAACTAATATATCATCATTTGTAGAAGATGTACTTATATTAGATAAGGGTTATGATTTAAAAGTATTTAGATTATATGCCGAATTAATACTTACTGATTTTAAAGAAGAATATATTAGAAATGGTATAAATGTAAAGATAATAAATAAAACTATCACTTGTGATAATGATGAATTATTTTATTCAGTATATTTTAAGGAAAAAAGTAGTTACAAGACTCTTGATTTACCACTTAGCAGAAGATTATATCTATATGAGTCTTTAAAAGATATGGTTAATCCTGAAATAGCTAAAATAGATTCAATAGTATTTGAAGAAGAAACAATTAGAAAACTTTTATTAAGCATTCATCAAAAAGAAGAATATAAGAAATCTAATGTTAAACTTCTATTTTGTGTCAATTTACTAGGTGAATACTTTTATAGCTATGTACCTAGTTATAACACTAATGAATATGATGTAGATAATATTGTATTAGTAAAAAAAGGTAATTATCTTTCTATAGGTAAGGTTATAGGTGTAATAAATACTACATATGAGAAATGTTTTCTAGATCCTTATAATTTAGTTATTACATCTTCAATATGTAAAGATATAACATTAGAAGAAGTTAATAAACCAAGTTTTAATGCTCAAGAATTATTTAATTCTTTAGAAAGATTTACTAAGACTAGAAATATAGAAGATTTCCCTAGTGATTTAGTATCTAATTCTGATGTCTTAGTTAGATTAAAAGTTAAAACAGAAGGGAATATAATAGTTAGACCATCTGATGATAATCCTTATTTTACAACAAAGAAGGTTAATGAAAGAAAATATCTTAGAGTTTATTTAGATAAAGATTATGTTAGTGAATCTCCATTAAATAAAGTATATAAGTTTCAAGATGTAATAGATTTAGTACTTAATAATCCTCATAAATATATTGGCATAATTATTAATCCTAAATACGATGATTTAATATTACATTTTAATAATCTAAAAGATTATAAAATAATGAAATTATTAGAAGATAAAAATAAAGTTATTAATATATTAGAAAATTTAAGTAATAAAGAAATTGATTATTTGGGTGAAGCAGTATATAAGATAATGTATCAAGTATATATTGAAGGAAAAGATATAACGGAATTATCTTTAAATATAAGTGTAGATGATATAAAAATACTTATTCAACAAGGTTTATATAAATTAATTAAGATAATTTCGACTAATTACTAAAGAGTTAATCTCTATTCTACAAAAATAATTGATTTTATGATATTATAATAAAAGAGGTTTTTATGACATCAAAAGAAAAAGCATATTTAAGAAGTAAAGCTATGAATATTAAAGTGGCTTTACAAGTTGGTAAATTAGGAATACATGACAATATAATTTTAGATATAGAAAATTATTTAAATGCCCATGAATTAATGAAGATATCTTTTTTAAAGAATAGTGATATAGATAAAGATATATTTAAAAAAGAATTAGAAGATAAAAATATTACTATTGTTACTACTATAGGTAGAACTATGATTTTATATAGGTATTCTAAAAAATTAAAAGAACATATTTTATAAAAATATTGAGGTGTAGATAGTATGAAAAGAATGATTTTAATAGATGGTAATTCTTTAATGTATAGAGCTTATTATGGAATGGCTAATACTAATATGATGACTAATTCTAAAGGTATTTATACTAATGCTACCTACGCTTTTGCTAGAATGATTAATTCTTTATGTGAATCAGATTATGATGCGATACTTGTAGCCTTTGATGCTGGTAAAAAGACATTTAGACATACTATTATGGAAGATTATAAGGCTGGTCGAGCTCCTATGCCTGATGAGATGAGGATGCAGATATCATATATTAAAACATTCTTAGATTTAAAAAGAATTAAAAGATGTGAAATGCCTTTATTTGAAGCTGATGATATTATAGGTACCCTAGCTAAAGAGGCTAATGATAATGGATATCATGTTGATATATATTCATCAGATAAAGATTTATTACAATTAGTAAGTGATAATGTAACTGTTCATATGACTAAAAGAGGTATAACTGAATTAGAAGATTATACCCCTGAATATTTCTTTAATAAATATGGTATAGAAGTATCTAGCTTTATTGATTTAAAGGCTTTAATGGGCGATAAATCAGATAATATACCTGGTGTTCCTGGTATAGGTGAGGTTAAAGCTTTAAAATACTTAAAACAATATAAAACAGTAGAAAACATCTTAGAACATAATGATGAGATAAAAGGTAGTGATCATGATAAGTTTTTAAATTATGGTGATTTAGCCTTATTATGTAAAAAGATGGTTATTATTAGAACTGATGCTGAAATTGAAGTATCTTTAAAAGATACACTTAAAAAAGAAGAAGATAAAGAATTATTATATAAGTTTTATGAGGATTTAGAATTCTATTCATTTTTAAAAGAAAGACCAAGTCAAAATGTAGAAATAAGCTATAAGGTCTTAAAAGAAGATGAACTTGAAAAATATTTAATACCTGATTCTACTATAATTGTAGAAACTGAAGATTATAATTATCATAAATATCCTATTTTAGCTTTAGGTGTATCTAATAGTTTAGGTAATTTTATAATTGAACAAAATTTGTTTAATAATAATATATTTATTAATTTCTTAGAAAATGTTTCTAAAAGTTGTTATGACTTAAAAAGAATATATGTAGCTTTTAAACATTTTAATATTAAGGTATCTAATATTACTTTTGACCTATATTTAGCTACTTATATTTTAAATTCTAAAGTTACTAAACAAGAGTTTAGACAAGTAGTAGATTATTATGGTATTACTAATATTAAAAGTGCAGAAGAAGTATATGGTAAGGGTGTTAAAAGACATGTTCCTGACCTAAATACCTTATATTCTTATATAGCTAGTAAATCAGCTAAAGTCTATGAATTAATAGAAGTAGCTAAAGAAAGATTAATTAATCAAGATGAATATAATTTATTACTTGATATAGAAATGCCTTTAAGCTATGTTTTAGGTGACATGGAATACAGAGGAGTTAAAATAGATAAAGAAGAGCTATCTTTAAGAGATAAGGATTTATCAAAAAGAATTAAAGATATAGAAGAAAAGATATATGATTTAGCTGATAAAACTTTTAATATATCTAGTCCTAAACAATTATCAGAAGTATTATTTCAAGAGTTAAATATACCTTATCCAGGTAATCCTAAAAAAGGTTATTCGACAGATGTCAATATATTAACATCAATAGCTAATCTTCATCCTATTATTCCTTATATTCTAGATTATAGACAATTAACTAAACTATATAATACCTATATTAAAGGTTTAACTGAACAAATATTTCCTGATGGTAAAGTACATACCATCTTTGAACAAGCTTCAACTGAGACAGGTAGATTATCTAGTATAGAACCAAACTTACAAAATATACCTATTAAGACAGAAGAAGGTCATTTAATAAGAAAATTATTTATACCTAATAGAGCTGGTTTTAAAATGTATTCAGCTGATTATTCGCAAATAGATTTAAGAGTTTTAGCTAGTATGGCTAATGTATCTCACATGAAAGAAGCTTTTAATAATAATGAAGATATTCATACTTCAACTGCTCAAAAAATATTTGGTCATGATGATGTATCAAGTCTAGAAAGAAGAAAGGCTAAGGCTGTTAATTTTGGAATAGTTTATGGTATTTCTGCCTTTGGTTTATCTCAAGATATAGAAGTAACTCAAAAAGAAGCTAAAGAGTTTATTGAAAAATATTATGAGCTAAATCCTGAAATTAAAATATACATGGATCAAGTAATAAGTAGTTGTAAAGAAAATGGTTTTGTTAAAACTTTATTTAATCGTAGAAGATATATTCCTGAGATTAATTCATCTAATTATATGGAAAGAGAATTTGGTAAAAGAATGGCTATGAATGCCCCAATTCAAGGAACAGCTGCCGATATCATTAAAAAAGCTATGATTGACATAGATAAAGCCTTGTCTCTAAATAATTTTAATAGTAAAATGATAATACAGGTTCATGATGAATTAGTGTTTGAAGTTGCTGATGGGGAAGAAGAAAAATTAAGGGAATTAGTTAAAGAAAAAATGGCTAAAGTGATTAGTTTAGATGTTGAATTAGATGTATCTGATGGCTTTGGTCAAAATTGGTATGAACTAAAATAAGGAGGATTTATGTTAGACGTAATTAAAAACAGACGTTCAGTTAGAGAATTTTCAACTAAGGAAATAAAAAGAGAAGATTTAGTTGAATTATGTGAAGCTGGATTCATGGCACCTAGTGCTCGTAATCAAGCTAGTCGAGCTTTTATAATTATTGAAGATAAAGCTGTTATTGCTAATTTAGTAAATATTTCTCCTGGTGCTAGAGTACTTACTACTTGTAATAAAGTAATAGCTGTTATCTGTCCTAAATTTAATTCTTTACCTACTAAGAGCATGGCTTTAGAAGATTTAGGTGCTGCAACTCAAAATATTTTATTAGAGGCAACTTCTAAAAAAATAGGTTCTTGTTGGATTGGGATAGCTCCTGATTATGAAAGAATGACTAAAGTAGCTAAAGTATTAGGTTTAGAAGAAGATTCATTTGTATTTTCTTTAATAGCTTTAGGTTATCCTTTAGCTGGAGATAAAGCTTTCTATCAAAAAGATAAAATAGATCAAAATTTAATTAGTTTCAGGTAAATAATATGCCAGAACTTGCGGAAGTAGAAACAGTTAGGCGTGTTTTAAAAGAAGATTTAATAGGCTTAAAAATAACTAGTATTGATCTACTATATAAACCCATATTTGAAAATTATGATAAGATTAATAATTTAATAGGTAAAACTTTTAAAGATATTTTAAGAAAAGGTAAATATTTAATCTTTGTCTTTGAAGATTCATTCTTATTATCTCATTTAAGAATGGAAGGTAAGTATTTTTTTGTTTTAGATGATCATAATATAAATAAACATATGCATGTTATATTCCATTTAAATAATGGTTATAAACTAATTTATCAAGATGTTAGAAAATTTGGTAGAATGCATTATTATGATAATTATGAAGATTTAGTTAATAGTCTAAATCTAGGAGTAGATGCTAATCTAGCAATAGATCAAATAGATGATTTATATAATAAAATAAAGAAATCTAATAAGCCTTTAAAAACCTTATTACTAGATCAAAGTTTTATAGCTGGTTTAGGTAATATTTATGTTGATGAAGTCTTATATCAAGCTAAATTATTACCAAACATGCCTGCTAACATAGTTAGTTATGAAGATTTATCTAATATTTTAAAGGCTTGTCAAGATATCTTAGATTTAGCTATTATTAATAAAGGAACTACTATAAGATCTTATACTTCATCTTTAGGAGTAGAAGGTAATTATCAAAATTATTTAAAAGTACATACTAAAAAATATTGCCCAGAAGGCCATGAAATAATTACTTATAAAATAGGTGGAAGGACTACCTATTTATGTCCTAGTTGTCAAGTTAAAAAGTATGTAGTAGGTGTTACAGGATCTATCGCGACAGGTAAATCTAATGTAGTTAAAGAATTAAAAGAAATGGGTTTTATTACTTTAGATAGTGATATTTTAGTAAAAGAAGCTTATAATGATAAGGATATAATAAATAAAATATTAAATACTTTTAATACTATAGATAAAAAAGAATTAGCTAATATTATTTATCATAATGAAGTTAAGAAAAAAGAATTAGAAGCTATTATACATCCTTATGTAATAGCTAAATTAAAAGAAGGAATAGAAAAGAATAATTTAATATTTTTAGATATACCTCTTTTATTTGAAGCTAATTTAGAATACTTAGTAGATAAAATAATTTGTTGTTATTGTGATGAAGAGTTAGAATTAGAAAGATTAATGTATAGAAATAAGATAGATAAAGATAGTGCTAAACTAATGATATCTAATCAAATGTCTATAGAAAAGAAAAAAGAAAAAAGCCATTATGTAATAGATACAAGTGGGACTTTTAAAGAAACTAAAGAAAATATTAGAAAGGTAATTAAGGAACTTATATATGACATACACTAAAGAAACTAGAGAAAGAGAAACTACATCTTTATATCAAACTCATTATTATAAAACTTCATATGAATCATTAAAACAAGCCATAACTGAACATTTAGAACGTAAAGAATTTATTGTGTCTGAGTTTAATGATGATTATGGTGAAGCTGTAGCTACTATGGGTCGTTTTTCAATAACTATTAAAATCATCATGCAAAATCCTAGAGAAACTAGTATAGATTTCTTTATTGAATATTACGGCTTATTTGGTAAAAAGAAAGTAGATGCTTTTTTAACTGAAGTTTATAGTTTTCTTGATAAAAAGTTTGAATTAAAGGGTTTGAGTTTGCATAAAGATGTCTAAAATTAGAATAACAACAAGTTTTAATTTAAATAGTGATGATCAAAAAGTATTAAGTTTATTATATTTACCTATAATAGGTCCAGATTCTTTTTCACTTTATTTTTTATTACATAATCTTATAGATAAGACTTCTTTAGAAAGTAATAATTTTAATAAAGAAGAACTACTTTCTTTATTAGGTTTTAAGATTACTAAATTTAATAAATCTTTAGCTAATTTAGAAGCTATAGGTTTAGTTAGAACCTTTGTTAAAGATGATGATTTCTTAATTATGTTACTTAGTCCTTTTACAGCTAAAAACTTTTTAAAAGATACTGTTTTAGGATTATATTTAGAAGATAAAGTAGGTAAAGATATCTTTTTAAAGGAAGTAGAGTTATTTAAAATACCTGAACTTGATTTAAGTATTTATAAAGAGATAACTAAAAACTTTGATGAAGTATATAAAGAATTAGGTATTAATCATAAAAAGATAACTGATAATATTGAAGGTAAAAGACCTAATCATGAATTACCTTCTTTTGATTTAGAATTATTCTTATCTAAAATAGACATATCTAAATTTAAAGATGGTATAGATGATGAAATAAGAAAACAATTTGAAATAGCTTATTCTACATTTCACTATACTCTAGAACAAATGACTAATTTGTTTTATGATAGTTTAGATAAAGATGGTTATTTTAAAATAGATTTATTTAAGAAAAATAGTATTAGATTATATGAGTTTTTAAAGAAAGATGATAATAAAACTGTAGATAGTAGAATATCTGATTTTGATAATATGAACGCTATTGAATTACTTGATAGTATTTATAAAGATGGTTATCCTAGTATCTTAATTCAAAAAGTAAATGATATATATACTAAGATTAATTTACCTAAAGGTGTAATTAATCTTATGATATTATATGTATATAATTTAAAAGGAGATATATTAAGTCCTAGTTATTATGAAAAGATGAGTATATCTTGGGAAAAATCTGGTATAACTGATACTGAATCAGCTTTAGCTTATATAAGAAAGAAAAATACTAAGAAAACAACTACTAATTCTAAACAAAAGAAAGATATAGAACTTGAAGATTGGCAAATTGAAGGGATGAAAGAGATAATGGAAGGATTTAAGATAAATGAATAAAATTAAAGTAGAATTAAATCAAGAATATAATCCTGATGATATTATATCAAAGCTTAAAGCTGAACCTTTATTAAAAAATATAGATGTTAATCTCTTCAATTTAAATGATTGTTTATTGTTAGTAGAAGAAAATAAAAATTGCCGTAAATGTAAAAGTTTAGATGATTGTCTAAATTCTACTAGAGGATATTGTACTAAATATATAGATGATAGTTTTATTTTAAGTAGATGTAAGTATAAAATTAAAGAAGATGAGTTAAGGGAACAAAATAATTTAATTAAGACCTTATTCATGCCTAAGACTATAAGAGAGGCTAGTCTAGAAGATTTTAAGTTAAATACTGAAGAAAGAAGACAAGCTTATCAAAAGGCTGTTAATTTTATTACTAATTATGAGAATGAAAAAAAAGGTTTATTCATTTACGGAAATTATGGCTCTGGTAAGACTTATTTATTAGCCGCTATAGCTAATGAATTAGCTGCTAGACATGTTAAAACTTTATTAATTTATTTTCCTGATTTAATTAGGGAATTAAAAGATAGTATTAGAGATGATAGTTTTAGTTCTATTATTAATGAATTAAAAAATATTGATGTGTTAATGTTAGATGATTTAGGTAGTGAAAATATGACAAGTTTTGTTAGAGATGATATTTTAGGACCTATCTTAAATTATAGAATGGCTGAGAAAAAACCAGTATTTATCTCATCTAATTTAACTCCAGAACAATTAATACCTTATATTACTATAACTAATACATCAATAGATCAATCAAAAGCTATAAGAATACTTACACGTATTCAAAATGTATGTGAAATTATAACATTAGGAAGGAGAAAGTTTGATGCAAATAATTAGATATGATAAATCACATCAAGCTAAATTAGTTTTATTAAGTGACAAAATGAAGATATATTACGAGAGATTAAAAAATCACATTTTATCTTATGATAAGGTGAAAAATAGTATCTCTTGGGAAGGGGAAAGATTTTACCTTGGTAGACAAACTCTAATTAAGTTTTTAGTTAGAGGTAAGACTATTAATGTTTATTTCGCTTTAGAACCTAGTGAAGTAGATGAAAAATATGGTATTGTTGATTGTAGTGATATCAAGAAATATCAAGCTACTAAGGTTATGTTAAAGATGAAAGGACCTCGCTCATTAACTAAAACTATTGAATTAGTTGATGAATTAATGGGTGTAGAAGAAATAGAATATAATGAAGAATGTGAAGAATCTTATGGCCTATTTGTTAAAACTAGATCTTTAGAAACTTTATTAGATGAAGGCTTAATTAAACCAGTATATGGTGAAGGTAAGGCTGTCACTTTAACTTTAGATGATCCTGAAGATGATGAAGATGAAGAAGAGGATGAAGAAGATATAGTAGTACCTACTCCTAAGACTAAAGTAGCTAAAACTTCATTTGTAGTTAAGGGTTATAAGAAAAATCAAGTGGCTAGATCTTTAAGAACTATTATTAATTTAGCTACTGTAGAAGCTAATTTTGAAGATGGCGATATAGTTAATCTAGATACTTTAAAAGATAAAAATTTAATTGAACAAGATATTTTATATGTTAAATTATTAGCTGAAGGTTCTATATCTAAAAATCTTTTAATTGAATTAAATGAATTTAGTGTAAATTCAGTAAAAAAATTAAGTGTATAAATTGACATTAAAAAACAAAAAGTTTACAATATTAAGCGTTAAGGACAAGATAACTTATAGATTTGTATATTAGAGAGACATGTTGGTGAAAATTGTCATACTATATAAGTTGTTACTCCCTTATTAATTAGTAGAAAAAAACTACTCGTTGACTGCGTTAAAGTTTTAGAGTGTTAGTATTACTAAAACTAAGGTGGTACCGCGGGTTTATTTCGTCCTTATAATTTTTATAAGGACTTTTTTATTGGAGGATAGTATGATTAAAGTAAGCTTAAAAGATGGAAAAGTTAAAGAATTTGAAAGTGGTATTGATTTTAATGAAGTAGTTAAACAAATATCAATATCTTTATATAAAGATAGTGTAGCTGTTAAATTTAATGATGAATTATTAAGTTTAAATGATATCTTAGATAAAGATGGTTCTTTAGAAATAATAACTACTAAAGATAAAGAAGGTCTAGATATCTTAAATCACAGTACAGCTCATTTACTTGCTCAAGCTGTTAGTAGATTATATCCTGGTACTAAATTTGGGGTTGGTCCTACTATTGAAGAAGGTTTTTATTATGACATGGCTATACCAGCTACTATAACTATTCAAGACTTACCTAAAATAGAAAAAGAAATGTCTAAGATAGCTAGTGAAGCTTTCCCTATAGTTCATTCTATTAAAACTAAAGAAGAAGCTTTAGAAATCTTTAAAGATGATAAATATAAGATAGATATAATAAAAGAAATACCAGGTGATTTAGTAAATATTTATACTCAGGCTGAATATGTAGATGTATGTAGAGGGCCTCATGTTAATAATGTTAATAAGATTAAACATTTTAAATTATTAAATGTGGCTGGTGCTTATTGGCGTGGAGATTCTAATAATGAAATGTTAACAAGAATTTATGGTATATCTTTCTTTAAAGAAAAAGATTTAACTGATTATTTAAAATTAGTAGAAGAAAGAAAAGAAAGAGATCATAGAAAAATAGGTAAAGATCTAGATTTATTCATGTTATCTGAATATGGTCCTGGTTTCCCATTCTGGTTACCTAAAGGTATGGCTTTAAAGAATGCTTTAACTGAATTCTGGATGGATATACATACTAAGGCAGGATATCAATTTATTCAAACACCTATAATGTTAAATAAAGAATTATGGGAAGTAAGTGGCCACTGGTTTAATTATAAAGAAAACATGTATACTTCAAGTATAGATGATAAAGAATTTGCGATTAAACCAATGAACTGTCCTGGTGGTATGTTAGTATATAAAAACCAAATTCATTCATATCGTGACCTACCTTTAAGATTAGGTGAATTAGGTTTAGTTCATCGTCATGAGGCAAGTGGTGCTTTATCAGGTTTATTTAGAGTTAGATCATTTACTCAAGATGATGCCCATATCTTTATGCGTCAAGACCAAATAACAGATGAAATTGCTAGTATTATTCAATTATTTAAAAAGGTATATGATATCTTTGGTTTAAGTTTCCATATTGAATTATCAACTAGACCAGAAAAGAAATACATAGGTGATATTGAAATTTGGAATGAAACTGAAGAAGCCTTAGCTAAGGCTTGTCATCAAGCTGGATTTGAATTTAAATTAAATCCAGGAGACGGAGCTTTTTACGGTCCTAAATTAGATTTCAAATTACGTGATAGTATGAATAGAATCTGGCAATGTGGTACTATTCAATTAGATATGAATTTACCTGAAAGATTTGATTTAACTTATATAGCTGAAGATGGCACTAAGAAAAGACCAGTTATGGCTCATAGAGCTTTGTTTGGTAGCTTAGAACGTTTCATAGGTATCTTAATTGAACACTATGCAGGATCATTCCCAACATGGCTTGCTCCATATCAAGTAAGAATTATACCTGTATCAGTTAATCATATAGAATATTGTGAAAAAGTAAAAGAATTCTTAATTAATAATAAAATAAGAGTAGAAGTAGATTATCGTGATGAAAAATTAGGTTATAAGATACGTGAAGCTCAAACTAAAAAAGTACCTTATACTTTAGTTATAGGTGATAATGAAGTTAAAGATAATAGTGTAACTTATCGTAAGCATAAACACACTGAACAAGTAACCATGGCTTTAGAAGAATTTTTACTTCATTTAGAAGAAGAAATAAAAGCTTTAAAATAATAAGAATAGTTCCATAGGTTTTCTATGGAATTATTTATTTTAATAAACAAATACCTTATAATATAACAAGAAATGAGGGATATAATGTTATTAAAAGAAGTTCTATCTTTAAAGACATTATCAGAATTAGATTCAGCTTTACAACTTTATGGTATAAATTTAGATCATAAAGCTAAAAAGAAAGAATTAATAGAAATATTTCATAAATCTTTATTAGAAGATGATTTTATTTTATTAAATTTATTAAGACTTACTAATAAAGATGAAAAAATAATAAGAAATAGTTTGTATCACGATATAAAAATAACGGAACATAATGCTCCTAATATCTTAAATTTAGAACAATTTTTATATGGTATATGTGATGGTGAGAACTTTATTATCGCAACTGATTTAGCTAATAAAATAATAGATATTTGTAAGGATAAAATAGTATTAGAAAAGATAGTTAATTTAAGATATTTAAATCAAATTTTAGCTTATGCCAGCAATTTTCATGGGATTTTCAGCTTAGAAGATATTTATAAATTAGTTATTTTAGATTCTAGATATAAAGAATATAGTCTATCTAAATTAAAACAGGATATTATAGAATTAAATAAGGTTTTAATATATTTTAAAGAAAAAGATAACTTTTTTATATCTAGTATAGCTGAAGGATATGGGTATGAAAGATTATTAGAAGCTCAAAAAGGTATTAAGACTTATATACCTACTTTAAAAGAAATAGAAGAATTTTTTAATAAGCGTTATATAAAAACAAAAGATTTAAATATTATATTTAATAATTTTAAAAATATACCTTATTTAGAAAGAGAAAGATTACTTAGATTAATATTTACTGCTCATTTAACGGATGATATAACTTGTAAAACATTATTAACAACTAAAATAGATGATATTGATTTAATAAGTAATTTAAAACTACCAAAATTGTCTTTACGTGGAGGAGTTGGAGTTAGTGAAATTTAAAGAGATTTTAGAAAAAGATAAAAGAAAGAATCTTATACCATATCTTAATTTTCTAGGTGGTAAGGCTAGTAGATATAAAGAAGATGTAGTAGAAGAGATTTGTAAGAGAATTTTTGATAAAGATAGACTTCAACTAATATTATTTACTTTAACTGATGATGAATATAATTATTTAAAAGAAGGTAAGAAGTTAAAGATTAGTGATACTAATATAGCTAATCTTATAAATTTAGATAAATATCATTTTGGTTATTTTGAAATGGGCTATTTTATTTTTGCTGGTGATGTAGTTAGATTTGTTAGAAGAGTTTGTGATGCTTCCTATGAGCTTGATAGAGAAGTAAATTCATATATTTGTAGATGTCTTGATTTTGCTATTACATTTTACGGAATATTTACTATTGATAATTTAATAGCTTTATTTAGATTAAATCCTAAATTTGATCATATAAGTAATAAAGAATTTGAAAGTAGAGCAGATGATCTAAATTTAAAGTTAAAATTTGCGAGTATCATATCTAATGGCGTATATTTTAGAAATGTTCCTTTATCTGTTCCTTATTCTTTTTCAGAATTAGAAGATTATCAAAGCTTTTTAGGAGGAAAAACTTATATACCTTCTATTGATGAATTAGAATTTTATTATAAACATAAATATTTAGATAATTATGAAACAAGAACAATGAAGAAAATGCTTAAAAATAATTATGGTATTATGCTTCAAGAATTTTTAATAAGACAATATTATTTAGCTTGTATAGAAGAAACAGATGATTATGTAATAAAAAGATTATGCAAGAGTGAAGGTTTATTTACAGATGATACAGGTGAAATAAACATGTATTTTGGCTTTTTAATCGATAATTATTTCAAACATGTAAGAAGATTAATATATAGAGGCTACAACGAATTTGAGCTTGATTACATATATACAGAAGAAGATTTCGAAAAAGCCTTTAGTTAGGTGATAATATGGGTATATTAGATGTAGTTGATTTAAAGTTTAAATATAAAGATATAGATTTATATAATAAAGTATCTTTTCATTTAGAACCTAAAGAACATATAGTTATAGTAGGAGAAAATGGAACTGGTAAATCAACATTCTTAAAATTAATTAGTAAGAATTTAATACCTGATGGTGGTAAGATAACTTGGTTAAATCATATTAAATATGCTTATTTAGATCAACATCTAGAAATGAATAATGATATTAAAATAAGTGATTATTTACATGCTACTTTTAAAGATTTATATGATATTGAAAAAGAAGTAATATCTTTATATGAAAAACTAGGTGAAGCTGATGAAAAAACGTTTAATAAAATATCTAATAGAATAGAATTATTAAATAAAGAATTAGAAGATAAAGATTTTTACGCTATATCATCAACTATATCTAGTGTTGAAAATGGTCTAGGGATATCTAATATTGATAATAATAGGTTAATAAGCACTTTATCGGGTGGAGAGAAGATGAAGGTTTATCTAGCTAAGATATTATTAGAAGAACCTGATGTTTTGTTAATGGATGAACCTACTAACTTTCTAGATAGCAATCAAGTAGTTTATTTAGCTAAATATTTAAAAAGTTATGAGGGAGCTTTTATCATAGTAAGTCATGATGAACCTTTCATTAAAGAAGTAGCTAATATAATTTATGAACTTAAAAATAAGAATTTTACTCGTTATAAAATGGGATATGAGGCTTATTTAAAAGAAAGTAAGATAAGAGAAGCTAGTTATTTAAAAGCTTATAATTCTGAACAAAAGAAAATAAAGGAAATGAAAGATTTTATAGCTAAGAATTTAGTTAGGGCTACAACGACAAAAAGGGCTCAATCTAGACGTAAAATGCTAGAAAAAATGGATAAATTAGAAAAGCCTAAAAATAGAGCTCCTCTAAATATAAACTTCCCTTTTTCTAAGAATACTGGAGATGAAGTATTAGTATTAAATAACTTATTAATAGGTTATGATAAACCATTATTACAAGAAATTAATTATAAATTAATGAAAAATACTAAAATAGCTATCTTAGGTAGAAATGGGGTAGGTAAATCTACTTTAATTAAGACTATTTTGGGTAAAATTAAAGCTATAGATGGGACTTATAAATGGAATTTATCAGCTGATATTAATTATTTTAGCCAAGAAGAAAATGAATTTGATGAAGTAACTCCGATTAATTACTTGCGTTATTATTACCATTTAAAGACTGATGGTGAATTAAGATCTATTTTAGCTAAGGTAGGAGTTGGGGCTGATTTATGTAATAAACCTATTAAAGAGTTAAGTGGTGGAGAAAGAACAAGAGTAAGACTCGCCTTAATGAGTATGAAAAAAAGTAACATCTTAATATTAGATGAACCTACTAATCATTTAGATCCGATGACTAAAATAGAATTATTTGATGCTTTAGATAAGTTTCCTGGAACTATTATATTAGTTAGTCATGAAAAAGATTTTTATGATGAATTAGTAGATGAAGAAATATATTTTGATTAATAATCTCTAGAGTAAAGTTGAAATATCGCTTTTACTTTAGAGTTTTTTTATTTGATAGCGCTTTAATTATGTAAAATCAGCTTGACATTTTATAACCACTTATATAAAATATAGCTTGTTATGGAGGTTCCATATGAGAAAAAAGATAATTATTGTTAGTATTATATTATTAATAATAGCTGCGACAGTAGGTATAACAGCCCTTATAAATTCTCGTACTTCAACTCAAGGACCTGTTTCAGCTTATGGTTTACAAACAACAACCTTAGCTAAACCAACGGATGGTTCAACTATAGAGGATTATGATAGTTTAGATAATTTAGCTATTATAGCTGGTATCATGACTGAAACTAATTTTCATAGTGTAACTGAGGGTGAAGTTACAGCTAAAGTAGCTTTTATAAATTACACTCAAGATGTATATAATATAAGAACAATTATAGATAATGAAGGTTTCCAACAAGCTATTTCAACTAGTACTTTAAAATCAGTGGCAATTCAAAAATATTTTGATTTTGATGCTGAAAGAGTATTAATAAGAGATGCTGATAAGATTAATGGTAAAAATACTACTTGGTCTGATTCTGAACCTACAGTTTATTCTAATAGTCAATATTTAGATATATATGGTTGGTTACCAAACCAAATATCATCATATATATTATGTGAAGAAACAATATTAGAAATATCAGAAGTAACATTAAGAGAAGATGGTTATTATGAGATAACTATGTCTTTAGACCCTAGTACTGCCCCAGCTTATTATCAATATGAAGTAAAAGCTTATGGTGGTGCTAGTGATTATCCATCATTTTCTAGTATAGATATGACAGTTATATTTGATAGTGATTGGGGATTATATCAAATCTTAACTCAAGAAGTATATGATATAAACATGCCTGTTATAGGTAGTATTACTTGTACTTCAAATATGACTGAAACATTTACTTATACTAATTTAAGTATCACTGATAAAGATTATTATGATCAATATGATTACTTGACACCTAGTGAAGAAGTAATAAGTACTACTAGTGAACTTACAGCAACCGATTATTTAATGTATGCTTTTGGTTCATACTTAAATGGTGATACCTTAAATTTAAATGTTGAATTGAATTTAAATAACAATAATATTACTGGTGTTTTATCAGTAGATTTAGTAAACGGAATATATGCCTTTACTTCAAATGATTTAGAAGTAGTAGTTAAAGGTGAAGATGTTTATTTAAAATATGGTTCTATAAAACTTAAAGCTAATATTAGTGATGTCATGGAAATGTTAGATTTAGACTTAGATTTAAGTTCATCAATAGACACTTCAGATTTACTAAGTCAAATAGGCGATTCAACTATAGTAAAAGATGGTAATAATGTCACTATGATTTCTAACCTAAGTTTATTAGGTCTAGAAATACCAATTGAGTTTAGCTTTACTGTTGTTGATGAGACAAATATCACATTAGAAAATATTTCAACAAATATAACTTATAGTGACCTAAATATATCTTTAAGTGCTTCAATTTGTAGTGATAGTATAACTATTACTGAAGATTTTACTGATTATTTAGATATAACTAATCTAGAATTTTTAGTAGATGATATAAAAACAATTATAGAAAACCAAGAAATAGCTTTAGAAATAAGCTTTGAAACAAATGATATAACAATTATTGGTGATATTTATATTAACTTTAAAGATGATTTAGAAGTATCAGCTATCTTGAATATTAAATATCAAGATTTAAGTATTCCAGTAGAATTGATATATCTAGATGATTATATCTATTTAGATATATCAGATACTAAATTATCACTTCAAATAAGTAAATTATTAGAAGATATAGATTTATCTAGTGATGTTAGTTTAAATGATATTATAGATGTTATATTTAGTATAGACTTTAAAACTTTATTAAATAATATTAATATAAGTGAAGACAAATTAGATATTAGTCTTAATTTAAGTGATTTTGATTTATCTGACTACACTATAAATATAGTAGATACAACATCAGGCTTTGATGTTTTAATATCTGAATTAGGTTTAAATATTAAAGTAGATACAACATTAAGAAATAATAGTATTAGTGTAGATAGTACTGAATATGTTGATGTTACTAATATTTTAGAATATCAAGACTTAATTACTGAGTTATTTAGTGAAGAATATTTAAAAGTAAATCTATCTACAACAATAAATATAGATAGTATAGATATCCCTATAGATCTTAATTTAAATATAGACATGAATACCTTAACTATTTATGGTGTAGGTAAAATAAATCTATTTGGTTATAGCTTAAATTTAGAAATAGAATTAATAGATGATACTATTTATTTAAAAATAGGAGATAATTTAGTTATCAGTCTAACATTAGAAGAATTATTATCTTATTTTAACCAAACTTCTATTTCAAATGTGTCTAACTCAAATATAGATTTAACGGATTTATTAAAGAGTTTAGAAATAGATAATATTGATGATAGTTTAGTTATTAGTTTAGCTAATTTATCTATTAGTGGTATTAATTTAAATGATACAACTATTACTTTATCTAAAGGTGAATCATTTGTAATAACAACTTATGAAGATACTTTAGGTAAAGAAGATTTAGATAATTTAATTGATATTGTTAGTGAAATTATAGAAGTATTAAATAATGGTAATATTAATGTATCAGGTTCATATGGAGATATTAATTTTACTGCTATAATTGATAGTAACTTTAACATTGAGGCTGTAGTAGAAATATCTGGTGTAAGCTTACAATTAAATTATTATAATGGTGATAATTCAATATATGTAACTTATAATAATATAGCTATAAAAACTGATATATTTGAATTAATGGATTTAGTAAGTACTTACTTTGATTTAGATATAGATACAAGTTCTCTAGATTTAAATACTTTAATAAGCGATTTAACAATTTCTGAGAAAACTTTAACTATAACAATCTTAGGTATGCCTATAACTATAAGTACAGAAAATAATCTAAGCATTAGTGTAGATGAAGTCCAATTAACTTTAACTAATACTGAAAAAGAAGTAAGTAGTATTCCTACAAGCTACATCGCTTTATCAAGTATATTACCTTACTTAGACTTAGTATTAGATTATGTAGATAATAATTATTTAAATGTGTCTTTAAGTTTAGACATTAGTTATAATGACTTAACTTTAAAGGTTATAGCAGATATAAACGTTAATATTACTGATTTAGTAGTAGAAGGTATAGTTCAAGTAGGAGATTACTTAACTTTAAATATCTCATATCAAGATGATTATATCTATCTACAAATAGGTAATAACGCTACAGTTAAACTAAGTGTAGAAGAATTAATGTCTTACTTTGGAGATGTTACTCTAGATACAAGTTCTCTAGATTTAAATACTTTAATCTCTAATTTAACTATAGTTGATAATGTATTATCTTTAGATATATTAGGCTTAAATATATCTCTTGAAATAGTTGATAATACATTAGTTGTTAGTCTAGATGATTTAAGTTTTGGAGATTTATCTATATCTAATGTAAATGTAGAAGTGTTTGAAACTTCATCATTTACTTCAAACACATATGAAGCTAATTTAGTAAAAGAAGATTTGGATAATTTAGTAGATATAGTAGAAGATATTATCGTTATATTTAACAGTGAAGATAATATAAGTTTATCAGGCTCATATGATGATATTAATTTCACTGCTGTAA
>CAZJPL010000009.1:0-32010 GCA_964547945.1 uncultured Anaeroplasmataceae bacterium | reverse complement strand
TATATCACTTATTCTTTATAGTTAAAGGGGTATACCACTTATATTTTAATATACTAAAAAATAAACCTTGATTCTAGGAAAATCCCGCAGTTTCAAGGTTTTATTACAATAAAGCTGATAAATATTAAAGATGTTTATATTTATTTTAAATAATCATTTAATAGGAAATCTTCAATACCTACATAAAATATACCAAATTCATCATACCAAGGTATTATATTATCTTTGACGACAACTATCTTTTTAAAGCTATCTGATAGGCGAATTAAAGAATTAATTTCTTGTTTTCTCTTATCTTCATCATCTATAGAAAAAGCTGATTGAATATAGTATCTTTGATTACCTTTATTTGCTACAAAATCTACTTCTAATTGTATTCTTTTACTTTTATTTAATTCATCTTTATAATTATATTCTACTATCCCTACATCTATATCAAATTCTCTAGCTAATAGTTCATTATATATTATATTTTCCATAATATGATTAGCTTCAGTTTGTCTAAAATTAATTCTAGCATTACGAAGTCCAATATCTGAAAAATAATATTTTAAAGGTGTATCTATATACTTCTTACCTTTAACATCATATCTATTGGCCTTATATAAAATGAAGGCATCTATAAAATAATCTAGATATTTTTTAATAGTATTAGCTGATAGAGTTACTCGTTTAATACTCTTAAAAGTATTAGAGAGTTTAGTTGGGTTAGTTAATGAACCAATAGTTGAGGATATTATATTTAATAAGTCATCTAAGTTCCCTACATCATTTATTTTATGTCTTTCTAAAATATCACTGAAATATATTTTATCAAATAAATCATGTAAATATTTACTTTTTTCTTCATGAGTTTCATATTGCATGA
Source organism: uncultured Anaeroplasmataceae bacterium (assembly GCA_964547945.1). Taxonomy (GTDB): domain Bacteria; phylum Bacillota_I; class Bacilli_A; order Acholeplasmatales; family Anaeroplasmataceae; genus CALUXS01. Next base: position 31,142 of record CAZJPL010000009.1, on the reverse strand, counting down.
TATATGGCATACCACCATAATTGATGTAATCTCTCCATGAATTCTTTTTATCACCATAATAAGCATTATAAAACTCACTATAAGTTAAAGGATTAACTCTAATTTCATCTCCTCTACCTCTAAATTCAGTAAGTATATCAGACGATAACATTTTAGAATTACTACCTGTGACATAAAGATCACAATTTTCTATTTTCATCAATCCTAATAAAACATCGACAAAACCTATAGTATCTTTACTATTTGGAATATATGGGTTTTTAATATTTTCTACCTTTTGTATTTCATCAATAAAAATATAATAAGTATTTTCATTATCTATTATTTTAGAACGAATATAACTATCTAATTCCATAGGATTTCTATATCTAGCATTTTTTATTTCATCTAACGCTAATTCTATAATATATTTTTCTTCTACGCCTATACTTAGTAAATAGTTTTTATATAAATTAAATAATAAATATGATTTTCCACATCTTCTTATACCAGTAATAACCTTAATAAGACCATTATTACGCTTTCTTATTAACTTATCTAAATATTTTTTTCTTTGTATAACCATATTATCACCGTAATGTTTTTGCGTATATACGCATTTTTTCTAACTATATTTTAAAATAATAAAGATATTAAGTCAATATACATTGAGAATTTTTGCGTATATACGCATTTTTAATCAAATAAACAATAATAAAAAAGTGGCTAATGTATTAAACACTAACCACTTGTATTTATCAATTATTGATTGTCTGCCATCTTTTTATATTTAGCATAACGAAGTTGTGCATCAGCTTTATTTAATTCTAATAATTCTTGAGCACGTTCTGGATTAATCTTAGTTAATTGAGCATAACGACCTTCATTTAGTAAGAAAGCTTCATATTTATCCCAATCTGGTTCTTTACAATCTAATGTGAATGGATTTTTACCTTCTTTTACTAATTCAGGGTTATATCTAAATGTTGGCCAATAACCACATTCTGTAGCTAATTTAGCTTCATTTTGGCTCATGAATAAACCTTTCTTAATGTTATGAGCAATACATGGTGCATATGCTATAACAACAGATGGTCCATGATAAGCTTCAGCTTCTTGTAATGCTTTGATTACTTGATTTTGGTTATAACCATGACAAATTTGAGCTACATATACATGACCATAACTCATAGCGATAGATGCTAAATCTTTCTTCTTTGTTGGTTTACCAGCGGCAGCGAATTTAGCTATAGCACCGAAACGGCTTGATTTAGAAGCTTGACCACCAGTATTTGAATATACTTCTGTATCAAGAATTAAAATATTAACATCTTGATTATTAGCTATAACATGATCTAAACCACCATAGCCAATATCGTATGCCCAACCATCACCACCGATGATCCATTGAGATGATTTAACGAAATATTGTTTTAATTCTAATATTTCTTTTGCATAAGGAGTATCTAAGCCCTTGAATGCTTCTTCTAATTTAGGAGCTACACTTAAAGTATAATCTCCTTCTTCTCTATGTTCTACCCAACCTTGACATAATTCTTTTACATCACCAGGCATCTTGTCATAATTATTTACCATTATAGTTTGAAGACGATCACGCATAGTAGAATAAGCAATACCCATACCGAAACCGAATTCAGCATTATCTTCAAATAATGAGTTAGCCCAAGCTGGTCCTCTGCCTTGATCATTTGTTGTGTAAGGACTAGAAGGATAAGAACCTGAATAGATTGATGAACAACCTGTAGCATTAGCTACCATCATTCTTTCACCGAATAATTGAGATACAGCTTTAACATATGGAGTTTCACCACAACCACCACAAGCACCACTGAACTCAAATAATGGTTTAGAGAATTGAACATTCTTAGCATTTTTCTTGCCAGCTACTTCTGGTTTATAAGTTACTTTATTATAGTAGAATTCTGCTAATTCAACTTCACCATTAGCACGAGCATCACCAATAGAATGGCTAGTTAAAGCTTTAACTTTAGTAACAGTACCATCAGCAGCTTTAACAGGTTTACCAGGACATACAGTCAAACATACACCACAACCTGTACAATCTAGTACTGAAACGTTAATAGCATATTTATAACCTTTGAAACCAGTAGCATCTAATAATTCAGCGTTACTTGGAGCAACACTTACTTCTTTTTCATCTAATAAGAATGGTCTAATACATGCATGTGGACATGCAAATGCACATTGATTACATTGGATACAAGCTGAAGGATTCCAAGCAGGAACATCAGTAGCAACTCCACGTTTCTCAAATGCTGCAGTTCCTTGAGGCATATGACCATCTAGGTAATCTTTAAATACTGATACAGGTAAAGAATCACCTTTAATAGAATCGATAACTTGAGCTATCTCTCTAACGAATTTAGGTTTAGAACTATCAACTTTAACAGCCTTAGTATCATCTAAGTTAGCCCATTCAGGTTTAACTTCAACCTCAACTAAACGAGAACCACCTAAATCAATAGCTAAGTGATTTTGTTTAACTACATCTTCACCTTTCTTACTATAAGTCTTAGTAGCAAATTCTTTCATATGAACACAAGCTTCATCATAAGACATTACATTTTGATTTAACTTAAAGAAAGCTGATTGCATAACAGTATTAACACCTAAACCAGGACGGAAACCACATTCTCTAGCTGCTTGATAAGCGTTAATAATATAGAATTTAGCATGACGAGTAGCTAAAATCTTTTTATATGAATTAGGTAATAAATCTTCTATTTCATCTTTAGTAGCTACTGTATTTAATAAGAAAGTACCACCTTCACGTAAACCTGAAATCATATCAAATTTCTTTAAATAAGCATCTAAAGAACAAGATACGAAGTGAGGGTTATTTACTAAATAAGTAGATCTAATTGGATTCTTACCAAATCTTAAATGTAGACGAGTAGAACCACCCGATTTCTTTGAATCGTATGCTGCATAAGATTGAGCATATAAATCAGTATAGTCACCAACAATCTTAGAAATATTCTTACATGCACCTACAGTACCATCTGAACCTAAACCGAAGAATAATAATTCAGTAGTATCTTTATCAGCTGTATCGATATGTTCAGAGAAATCTAAAGAAGTGTGACCTAAATCATCATTAATACCTAAAGTGAATTGATCTTTAGGAGATTTACTTGCTAGATTTTTATAAACAGCATATATCATATCTGGTGTAGTATCTTTTGAAGATAAACCATAAATACCACCAATGATAGTAGGTTTTTTAGCTACATCATAATATACTGAACGAACATCTAAATATAATGGACAACCAACTGAACCTTGTTCAATTGTTCTATCTAAAACAGCAATTCTCTTAACTGTTTTAGGCATAGCTTCTAAGAAATATTCAGTAGCAAATGGACGATATAAGTGAACAATTAATAAACCAACTTTTTCGCCCTTAGCTGTTAAATAATCAACTACTTCTTGAGCTGTTTGAGTTACTGAACCCATAGCAACGATAACATCAGTTGCATCAGGAGCACCATAATATACGAAAGGTGCATAAGCACGACCTGTAGCTTCAGATATTTTTTCCATATACTCTTTTACAATACCAGGAACTTTAGCATATTGTAAATTTTGTAATTGTCTAGTTTGGAAATAAACATCATCATTTTGAGCAGTACCACGAGTTTTAGGGAAAGCAGGATTTAAAGCATTAGCTCTAAATTTAGCTACTGCTTCCTTATCTAATAATTTATCGAATACTGAATAATCTATTGCTTCAATAGTATTAACTTCATGTGATGTTCTAAAACCATCAAAGAAATGTAAGAAAGGAATACTTGACTTAATTGCTGATAAATGAGCAACACCGGCCAAATCCATTACTTCTTGAACTGATGAAGAACATAACATAGCAAAGCCTGTTTGACGACAAGCCATAACATCTTGATGATCACCAAAAATTGAAAGTGATTGTGCAGCTAAAGCACGAGCTGAAACATGAATAACACCTGGTAAACATTCACCAGCTATTTTATACATATTTGGAATCTTTAATAAAAGACCTTGAGATGCTGTATAAGTAGTAGTTAAAGCTCCGGCTTGTAATGAACCATGTACAGTACCTGCAGCTCCTCCTTCAGATTGCATTTCAACAATTTTAACAGGCATGCCAAATAAATTTTTCTTTCCTTGAGCAGCCCATTCATCTGTATACTCAGCCATTGGTGATGACGGAGTAATAGGGTAAATACCAGCTACTTCTGTAAAAGCATAAGCAGCATATGCAGCAGCATAATTACCATCTACTGCCATTCTCATTTTATCTTGACTCATAATATCCTCCTTAGATATGAGATACATAAATATTATAAAACTCTTGATACTCTTTTTCAATCTTTTTTAATCTAAACAGCATCCCGAATTGTCATATTTTTTAAGAATAAAACCACAAATAAATAATTCACATTAATAGTTTGATTTTTTATTTTTTTTGAATAATTTAAAAACTTAAATTAACAAAAAAAGTTCCTCTATAAACACAAGATAAGCATTTATAAAGGAAACAAAATCGATTCTCTAATACATCTCTTTTTGATTCTTTTCTAATAATACAAAAACATATATTATATATACAGCTAACAATACACCAACTATAATAGAAGATACGACAACTTGTTTAGTCAAAGAAATCAACAATATAATAGCTAAAACAACTATTAAAGCTGTTAAGACATAAAATATTACATTTAAAATATTAGTTTTTTGTTTCATTACAATAACTAAAGATAAGCAAAGTGGAATTATTGAAATACTACTAAACAACAAGGATAATGTAAAATTAGTTTCATGTATGCCATACATAGACTCACCTGTTATTGAATTTGAGTATTTCAAATTAGAAAAGCCAAAAGCAAAAGAAACTAAAACAAAAACGAAATAACCAACTAATATCTTATCCTTCACATCTTTTTCTTTTCTACTTAAAAATACATCTACCAAATATATAACATAGGAAATAACAAGTATTAAAAACCCTAGATTTGTACTAATAATCTCACCTGTTACTAAAATAATCCCTAATAAATTGATCAAAAAGAAAACAACTAATAATACATAATTTAAAACCTTTTTCATTTTTCTACACGTATAAAAATTGTGCTATTCCTATACTTCTCCTTTTTACTTTTTTGTTATAAGCACATATAACCATGACTCCTACTTAATCATTCCCCATATATTAAATAATTGCCACAACTTAATTTTAATCAATTCTCCTTTTCTGGTCAATTATAATTATAAAAAACTATTAATTAGTTAATTATAATTTCATTACAAAAAAACAAAAATTACCATTGCAATCTACTTTAAATGTTTTATAAGCCCTTTAAGCGGAATTTACTTTTACAATTAACTCTCCTATTCTATTTGCTTTAAAATCATTGAAATTTCTTTTAAATACCATTATAATTACTAACAAGCCCTTTTAGTTTAATGGTAAAACGAAGCAATGGTAATGCTTAAATCCAAGTTCGATTCTTGGTTAGGGCACCATTTTTTATTTAAGGGAAATAAACTCATTTAAGGAGTATAAAATATATGGACGATTTAAAAATAAAAGAAACAGATGATTTGTCTACGCCTGAAGAAAATATCAATACTGATATTACAGAAGATAAAAAAGATAAAAAACCTATCAATAAGAAAAAAATAATATCTGAAATATTAATAGTGTTATTAATTTCAGCTGTAACATTCACTATTTTATTAAGTTTTCAAGATTTAGGTGAGGTTTGGAAAACCTTACAAACAGCTAATTTAAAGTATATAGGTATAGCTATTTTATGCGTAATAGCCTATTTACTATTGTGGCCTTTATCTTTATGTTTAATAGCTAGAGTTAAAGGAATTAAAAAGAATTTTACTACTTCGTATTTAATAGGAGCTAGTGAACATTTCTTTAATGGCATTACTCCTTTTTCTACAGGTGGTCAACCTATACAAATATATTTATATACTAAAAAGAAAATAACAGCTGCTGAATCAACAGGTTTAATCTTAACTAACTTTGTAGCTTACATGATAGCTACTAATGTGTTCGCTATTGCGGCTTTATGTTACTATACTACATTTTCAGGAAATTTTTCAAATTCAACAAGATGGATTGTTATCCTTGGCTTTGTAATGAATTTCCTTACCTTAGTATTCATGATATTAATGGCTACTTGCAAGTTTATTAGAGATTTCTTTAAAAAGGTATTACTAGCTTTATGTAAGATTAAATTTATTGGTAAATTTTTAACTAAACTAATACCTTTTTTTGATAATTATTGTGCTAATGCTCAAACAGCTTCTAAAGAAATATTCTCTCATGGTTGGACCTTTTTAGGAGCTATTATATTAAAAGCTATTCCTTTATTTTTCTATTATGCTATTCCATTTTTTATTTTAAGAAGTTTAGATGTTGAACTAGCTTGGAATATATTACCTATAATAATGCTAGCTACTGCTTTTGCTATAACTACTATGGTATGGGTACCTACACCAGGTGGTACTGGCGGTATAGAGATTGCCTTTACTACTATTTTTACAACATTCGCTGGTGTTACTTCAAGTATAGCTTCAGCTGGTATGGTAATCTGGAGAGGTGTTACTTATTATTTATTAATGCTTTTAAGCGCTATTACTTATATAATCTATGAATTATTAGTAAAACGTGCTAATAAAAAGGAGAAATCTAATAATGAAGAAGGATGTCCTACTAACAGGTAATGAAAAAGTATTTACAGGAATATGTTTATCTATTTTAAGTATCTTAAAATATACTAAAACTCCTGTTAATTTTCATATTATGACCGCTGAAGTATCTTGGGATGAAAACAAAAAAATATCTTTAGATAATATAACTTTGTTAAGAGATGTTATCTCTCAAAAAAGCCCAAATAGTAAGCTTTTTTACTATGATATATCTAAAGATTTTGAAGAAACATTAAAGTATAGTCCTAATAAAAAGCCAGCTTATACTCCTGCTTCTTTAATTAGACTATTTTTTACTAGATATATAGATTGTGATAAATTAATTTATCTAGATGCTGATACTATGGCTATTAAATCTCTAGATGAATTTGATAAAATTGATATATCTAATGCTGAAATGGCTGTTTGTCTAGATTACTTAGGTAAATTTTGGATTAAAAAAGACTACTTTAATTCTGGTGTTTTATATATAAATGTTAAAAAAGTTAAAGAAACTAACTTATTTGAAAATGCTCTTGAACTATTAAATGAAAAGAAATTATTCTTCTCTGATCAAACAGCACTATATAAACTATCTAAAGATAGAGTATATATGCCTATGTGTTATAATGAACAAAGAAATATAAAACCTGATACCGTCATTAAACATTTTAATAAAGGTATTAGATATTTTCCTTATTTTAAAATATATAATATTAAACAATGGCAAGTATCTAAAGTACATAATTTCTTAAAAATAAACGACTTTGATGACATCTATAAGGAATATGAAGAATTATTTCCAACTTTAGAAAAATTATCTTAATAAATACGAACAGATTACAAGTAAAATAGTAGTTATGATGATATTTGATTAACTACTTTTTTTTATTTAAATATAGAAAATACTCAAATAAGCAAATTTAAAACTTTATATATTATATTATTGTTTAATGTATAGTATTTTTACACAAAAAGTAAATAAATAGCTCTTTAATTACTATTATACTAGTAATTATTTGCCAAAAAATTACTAGTAAGGTTGTAAAATGTAAATTTTATGTTATAACTTTTGATGAGGAGGCTTTGATTTATGTCTATTGTCAATCGAGAAAATATTTTAGATCTTTTATATTCTTATAACACATGGTGGCAAACAGGTGTTATTCAAAAGGATTTTGTCAAGCCTATACACCGTTTTGCCTATTTTGAAGCATTCAACTGTATGATGCATAAGGATATTCGTCGTTCAGTTATTTTATGTGGAGCTAGAAGAACCGGTAAAACAACAATAATGTATCAAGCTATTGCTAAACTTTTAAAAGATGGCATATCGCCTAAAGATATTCTCTTTGTTTCTTTCAATCACCCACTATTAAAACTTTGCCCAATTAATATGGTAATTGAAACCTATCGTTCTAATGTTTCCGCATCTCAAACAGTATATTGTTTTTTTGATGAAATCCAATACGCTTCAGACTGGAATAACTGGCTTAAAATTTTATATGATACAAATCCAAGCATTAAAATTATGGCAACAAGTTCGTCAAGCCCTGTCCTAACAGATAAAGTTTCTGAAAGTGGACTTGGTAGATGGAAAATCATTCATGTTCCAACACTATCTTTTTTTGAATATTGTGCACTAATGAATATCTCCGTACCAGAACTTCCACGTGATATTAAACCATCACAACTATATCTTCGTGATGAGCGCGAACAACAAGATATTCTTCGTAAACTTTCTTTTTTACAGGTGCATTTTATCCGTTACTTACAAATAGGCGGGTTCCCTGAATTGGCATTAAGTAAGGACGACCTATATGCTCAACGCATTTTACGAGAAGATATTGTCGATAAAGCTTTAAAACGAGATATTCCTTCGATATATGGCATACGAAATATTGCCGACATCGAGCGCATATTTCTTTATCTTTGCTACAATTCTTCAAATATAATAAACTTACAGACAATGAGCAAGGAAATGGATGGTGTAAGTCGTACAACTATAGAAAAATATATATCTTATTTAGAAAACGCAAGCCTAATATATGTTAGTCCACTTGTTAACCTAGATGCAAAAAAAGTCTTAAAAAACCAAAATAAGATCTACATCGCAGATGCAGCTATGCGCAATGCTGTTTTAATGAAAGATGATATAACAAACAATTCTGAAGAGCTAGGACTTATCGCTGAAACTGCAGTTTATAAACATATTAAATCATTCTATTATAACGACTCCCCTATTGTTGGTTACTACCGTGGCGGCGCAAAAGGAAAAGAAATTGATATTGTTGTAAAGTCCGAAAAATTCTCTCCTATAATGTTTGAAGTAAAATATCGTGAACAAGCAAAAATCTCTGAAAATGATGCAATAGTTACGGAGGCAAGCCCAAATATCCCAAATTTTGTCATTACTAAGCGACAAGACGACTTTGGTCTATACTCATATGGAGAAAAAAGTATATATCGCATACCAGCACCGGCTTTCTTATATTTATTAGGCTATGTAGAACAAATACGAAATGAAGAAAATAAAAAGTAAGCTTAATGTTTTCAAATTATCTTAATTTATTTCTTGCTTTAGAAACCTTATTTTATTATAATGGATAAGGGCAACACAAGTTCTTCCCTCGGAAGGACTTTTTTATTTTATATAAAGGTGGTTATTTTTATGTCAAAACAAACTAAGTTTATTTTTGTCACTGGTGGAGTTGTTTCTTCTCTTGGTAAAGGAATATCTGCTTCATCTATTGGTAGACTTTTAAAGAATAGGGGCTTAAAAGTCTTTATGCAAAAATTTGACCCTTATATCAATGTTGATCCAGGTACTATGTCTCCTTATCAACATGGGGAAGTATATGTTACTGATGATGGAGCTGAAACTGACCTAGATTTAGGGCATTATGAACGTTTTATTGATGAAAATTTAACTAAAGAATCTAATATTACTGCTGGTAAAATATACCAAAGTGTAATAGCTAAAGAAAGACGTGGCGATTATTTAGGAGCTACTGTTCAAGTAATTCCTCATATCACTAACGAAATTAAAAATAAGCTTATAAAAGCCGCTAAAGTTAGTAGAGCTGATGTCATAATTACTGAAATAGGTGGTACTGTTGGTGATATTGAGTCATTACCTTTTTTAGAAGCCATAAGACAAGCTCGTCGCGATTTTGGTTTCCGCAATACCTTATATATTCATAACACTTTAGTACCTTATTTAAGGGCAGCTGGTGAAATTAAAACTAAACCTACTCAACACAGTGTTAAAGAGTTAAGAGGTTTAGGTATACAACCCGATATGATTATTTTAAGAACTGAAGTTTCTATTAAAAAGGAACAAAAAGATAAAATAGCTTTATTCTGTGACGTTCCTGAAAACTGTGTATTTGAAGCTAAAGATTCTAAGGTATTATATGAAATAGCTACTTCTTTACATGAACAAAAAATAGATGATTTAATTTGTAAACATTTTGGTTTCCAACTTATTAAAGATTGTGATTTAACTGATTGGAATAACTTAATTACTAGAATTAAAAACCTTAAACAAGAAATTAAAATTGCCTTAGTAGGCAAATATGTATCATTACAAGATGCTTATATTTCAGTAAATGAGGCATTAAAACATGCCGGATATTATTTTGATCACAAGGTTAAAATAATACCTATTGATTCTGAAAAACTAACTCAAGATAACTATGAAAATGTACTAAATGTAGTTGATGGTATACTTGTTCCTGGTGGTTTTGGAGAAAGAGGAACTGAAGGTAAACTTTTAGCTATAAAATACGCAAGAGAAAATAAAATACCTTTTTTAGGAATATGTTATGGTATGCATTTAGCTTGTATAGAATATGCTAGAAACGTTTTTGGATATAGCGATGCTAATACTACTGAAATTAATCCTAATACTACTTATCCTATAATTGATTACCTACCTGGTCAATATGAAGGTATTAATTTAGGTGGTACCTTAAGACTTGGTTTATATGATTGTAAGATAACTGATAATACCTTAACTAAAAGATATTATAATAAACAAAACATTAAAGAAAGACATCGTCATAGATATGAAGTAAATAATAAATATTTGGATTTATTTACTAAAGATTTAATAATATCAGGGGTTAATCCTCAAACTAATTTAGTAGAAATAGTTGAGTTAAAAAATCATCCTTACTTCGTAGCTTGTCAATTCCATCCTGAATTCTTATCTAGACCTAATAGAGCTCATCCTTTATTTATTGGTTTAATTGAAAATGCTATTAAAAATAAGAAGTGTTAACAATTGAAAATAAAAGGGGTTTGAATTATAATAGTGCTATGAAAAAAAGAAATCGGAGGAAATAAAAATGCCACTTGTTAATGCAAAAGAAATGATGCAAAAAGCAAAAGAAGGCCACTATGCTGTTGGTGCCTTCAATATAAATAATTTAGAATGGACTAAAGCTATTTTATTAGCTGCTGAAGAAGCTAAATCACCTGTAATGTTAGGTGTTTCTGAAGGTGCTAATAAATATATGACAGGTTATAAAGTTGTAGCTAGTATGGTTAAAGCTATGGTTGAAACTTTAAATATTACAGTACCTGTAGCTCTTCATTTAGACCATGGAACTTATGAAGGAGCTAAAGCTGCTTTAGCTGCTGGTTATACTTCTGTTATGTTTGATGGTTCTCATTATCCATTTGGAGAAAATGTAGATAAAACTGTAGAAATAGTTAATTTAGCTAAAACTTATAACGCTTCTGTTGAAGCTGAAGTTGGTTCTATTGGTGGTGAAGAAGACGGCGTTGTAGGAGCTGGTGAATTTGCTGATCCAAATGAATGTGCTAAAATATCTAGTTTGGGAATAGATATGTTAGCTGCTGGTATAGGTAATATTCATGGTGTATATCCTGCTAACTGGCCTGGTCTTAACTTTGAAGTATTAGAAGATATTAAAACTAGTTGTCCAGGTATGCCATTAGTATTACATGGTGGAACAGGTATTCCTGAAGATATGATTAAAAAAGCTATTTCTTTAGGTGTTTGTAAAATTAACGTAAATACTGAATGTCAATTAGCCTTTGCTGAAGCTACTAGAAAATATATCGAAGCTGGTAAAGATAAGGAGAAAAAAGGTTTTGATCCAAGAAAACTTTTAGCTCCAGGAACTGAAGCTATTAAAGCTCTTGTTAAAGAAAAAATGGCAATCTTTGGCTCTGTTGGCAAAGCATAAAAACGAAAGGAAGATTAGATGCGCATTATTTTAATAAATGAAAATTCTCAAGCTAGTAAGAATTCTTTAATTTTTACTACCTTACAAAACGTTGCTGAAAAATATGGTCATACTGTTAAAAACTATGGTATGTTTAGTTCAGATGATAAACCATTAACTTATGTTCAAAACGGCTTATTAGCCGCTATACTATTAAACGCTGATGCTTGTGATTATGTAGTTACTGGTTGTGGTACAGGTGAAGGAGCTATGTTAGCCTTAAACTCTTTCCCTAATGTCTTATGTGGACATATAGTAGATCCATCAGATGCATTTATGTTTAACCAAATTAATGATGGTAACGCAGTATCATTCCCATTTGCTAAAGGGTTTGGTTGGGGTGCTGAATTAAATTTAGAATATTGTTTTGAAAAATTATTCAATGGCCCTAAAGGTGAAGGTTATCCTAAAGAAAGAGCTATCCCAGAACAAACTAACAAAAAGATTTTAGATGATGTTAAAAAAATAACTCATCAAGATATGCTTCATATCTTAAAAAATATAAATCAAGACTTCTTACTAGAAACTATAGATAGAGATTCATTTAAAAATAACTTCTTTAGTGATGCTAAAGATGGAGAAATTAAAGATTACTGTAAAAAAGTATTAGGCTTATAAAAAGAAGGATTATCAGTCAGAAACTGGTAATCCTTTTTCTTTTAATATAATATTATAAACTTCTTTTAATTTAGAGCCTATTATCTTTAAATCTCTTTCTTTAACTACTTCATAACCTCTATTTACTATTTCAGTTTGATCAGTAGTTAATATTTTATTTATTTCAACTACAAATTCTTCATTACTACTAGCCATATGACAGTTGTAATCTTTTTTTAACCAACCATCATAAACTCCTATATCACGAACAAGTAAAGGTAGTTTAGAAGCTAAGGCTTCAAGAGTAACTATTCCTTCTGTCTCTTCATAAGAAGGGAAGAAAAATAAACTAGCTTTAGCGAATGCTATCTTTTTATAATTCATATTGATATAACCTGGTAATATGACATTACTAGGTTTATTTTTTATAGCCTTCATTATTGGTCTTGAAGTAATAAAAGGATATCTTTTACCAAACCAAATAAATTTAATATCAGGAAACTTTCTAGCTACTTCAATAAAATCAACTAAACCTTTTCTAACAAAATAAAAACCCATACCGATAATAAACTTATCATTTTTATCTAGATTTAAAAACTTATAGAATTCTTCTACTTCACTTTCGTTATATTTAGTATCTTGTTCATATTTAGCTAGATTAATACCATTACTAATATCATAAACTTTAGCTTTTACTCCGTATCCTTCAATTAAACTTTTAGAATAACTAGTAGGAGTAATAATATAATTAGTATTATTATACATCCTTAAGATATTATGATTAAACCAAGGAGCTAAAATAGTATTAGAAAACTTAAAAGAATTTAAGAAATCTTCTTTAGTAGAATGACCATGAACAACATAAGGAATATTTTTTTTCTTTAATTTCTTTAAGAAACGATAACTTTTACCAAGCAAAGTATTTATATGACATATATCATAATTATCTTTAGGATCAAAAGTCACTTCAATACCTTGTTGATTTAAGGCATCTTGTTGTTGGAGTAAGGCATGACCTATTCCACTTTTTTTAAATGTTTTTTGATTTTCTGAATATAATAAAACTTTCATAATACCATCTCATAAACATTACGTATTGGTTCTATTAAAACCCCAACTAATTTAGTAATACCACAATAACTAAAACCAGCACGTTCTATTAGACCTAACATAGGTAGATTTCTAGGGTGAGTATCTATTCTTAGATTAACCTTATCTTCCTTAGCCAAATTAGCTGCGTAATTGATTAACTCTAATCCTATATTATGGCGCCTTTTAGCCTTTTTTACGGCTATCCTATGTATTGTGTAATATTTATTATCACTTAACCAAGAACCATCTATATTTATATAATCAGGATTAATCTTTTTATCTATTGCCATAACCCCGCATACTTCATCATTTATAGTATAGACAACTAAAATATTTTCATTTATATCGTTTAGAAATGTTTCTTCACTAGGATAACCATTTCCCCACTGTCTAAACTTATATTCTTTAAACTGTTCTCTAGCTTCTTCTACTATTTTCAAGATATCTTTAATATCATTCACTGTGGCTTGTCTTATCATGATCAATCATCTCATTTATGACATTATTATAAACATCATTATCAACTTTTATTAAACCATAAGTTTCAGCTATCTCGAAAAATATACTATCTATAGGTTCTATATCTAATCTATATTTTTGACATATCTTAGTAGTTAATTCATCAAATTTAACAAACATAGCTTCTGCTACATTCTTCTTTTGTTTCATATAATCATATAATTCATTAATAAATTTATCTAATTCTTCTAATGATTCATTAGTTATTCTTATATCTTGGTTTTTAGCTTGATAAGTTATTTCATCTTCTATATCAACAGCGTATAAATATAAATTAATAGTTTTAGAACATTTTTCCATTTCTACTAAATTATCATCAAAACATTCTCTAGCTATATCTTCTATAGTTAAAAAATTAGAATCTAGGTAATCAAAACCAATACTAAAGATATATTCTTCATCAGTAGATAATTCTTGTTTTTCTTCTACTACTAAGTTATATAAATAATCTAATACTCTTATAGTATTTCTATATCTTTCAATAATAATACTATCTGATTCTAATAAACTATGTAAAAGATTACTTTTTTCAATCTTCCAATTTACATAATCTGTTAAAACATCCATTAATTATTGCCTCTTTGTCTGTTATGTGGGAATAATATAACATCTCTAATATTAGTTCTACCAGTTAATAACATAACTAATCTATCTATTCCTATACCTATACCACCAGTAGGAGGCATACCATATTCTAAGGCTTCAATGAAGTCATAATCTATCTCACAAGCTTCATCATTACCTAATTTTCTTTCTTCTAATTGTTTTTCAAAACGTTCTAATTGATCAATTGGATCATTTAACTCACTAAAGGCATTGCAATATTCAGTACCACCAATATAACATTCAAAACGATCAGTAAAACGAGGATCTTTATCATTCTTTTTAGCTAGTGGTGATATTTCTATTGGGTGACCATATACTAGTACTGGGTCTATTAAATCATCTTCACAGTATTTTTCAAAGAAGGCATTAATAATATGACCAACACCAGTATAGTGATTAGGAACTGGTATTTCATGTTCTTCAGCTATTTTTTTAGCTTCTTCAAATGTATATTCTTTAAAGAAATCAATACCCGTCTTATCTTTAATAGCATCAACCATATGTACTCTCTTAAATTTAGATAAGTCATACTCTCTACCATCAAAGGTAATTACACTTGTACCTAATACTTCCTTTGTGACAAACTTAAAGAAGTCTTCTATTAAATCCATCATATCATACATATCAGCATAAGCCTTATAAGCTTCTACTGTTGTGAATTCAGGGTTATGTTTAGCATCTACCCCTTCATTTCTAAATAAACGACCAATTTCATATACAGCTTCCATACCACCTACTATTAATCTTTTAAGTGGTAATTCAGTAGCTATTCTTAAATAAAATTCCATATCAAGAGCGTTGTGATGAGTACTAAAAGGTCTCGCAGCGGCACCACCTAAAATAGGTTGTAATACTGGAGTTTCTACCTCAGTAAAACCCTCACCATCAAAGAAATGTTGAATAGCTCTAATGATTTTTGGTCTTAAAAAAGCCACTTTTTTACTTTCCTCATTAACTATTAAATCAACATATCTCCTACGTCTAGCTTCTTCAACATCTTGTAAGCCATGATATTTTTCAGGTAGTGGTCTTAAAGCCTTACTTAAATGAGTAAATTCTTCACATTTAACAGTTAGCTGATTAGTATTAGTACGCATTACATAACCTTTAATACCTAAAATATCACCAATATCTGATTTAATGAAAACATCATATATTTCTTCACCTAACATATCCTTAGCGATATAACATTGAATTAGGCCATACTTATCTTGAATATTAATAAAACCAATCTTTCCTTGTCTTCTTTTAGCTACCATTCTGCCAGCTATAGAAACAGGAAATTTCTTTTCTTCTAATTCTTCTTTAGTATATGAATCATATTTTTCTACTAAGGTTTTAGAATTATCAGTTCTAATATATTTACTTCCAAACGGATCAATTCCCTTATCTTTTAAATAATTTAATTTTTCTCTTCTTATACGTTCTTGTTCAGATAAATTGTTATCCATAATAATAACCTCCAACTCTAAAGAATTATAGCATAATTAGCTTTAAATAAAAAGAAAATAGTAATATAATTATATTATAATTGTTTAATTAATGTTATAATTAGGATTTGTTGTAGGAGGTAAGTTTTATGAGTGTTAAAGAAGATATAGGTTTTGTTGTTAGTCATTCTAAAGATAAGAAAGATTCTTCTAGTATTATCTTTAAATCATTAATAGCTAAAGAAGCTAAAAAGAAAAATAAAGATGTTATTAACGCTACTATAGGCATGTTATATGATGAAAATGAAGAATTTTATACCTTTAGAAGTGTAAAAGAAGTTGATAATTTATTAACTAATGAAGAAAAATTCCCTTATACTAATACTGTTGGTATTAAACCTTTTTGTGATGCCGTATTAAACTGGGTATTTGATAAACATCTAGATTATTTTAAAGAAAATCAACATCTAGCTATACTTGCTAGTCCTGGTGGTAGTGGAGCTTTAAGTAATACTTTTTCTAATTACTTAAATCCAGGTGAAAATGTTTTATTACCTGATTATATGTGGACTAATTATATTCAAATAGCATATGAAGATTATTTAGGCTATGATACTTATAAAATGTTTAATGATGAAGGTACTTTTAATTTAAAAGACTTAAAAGAAACCTTCTTAAAAATGCAAACTAAACAAAAAAGAATATTATTTGTAATAAATGATCCTTGTCATAATCCTACAGGTTATTCTTTAACTGAAGATGAATGGTTAAGTTTAATAGATATAATTAACTCAGTTGCTACTAAAGAACATCCTTTTATTATGTTATATGACATGGCTTACATAGACTATGATATTAAAGGTAGGGATAAAACAAGACATAATATTTATAATTTTAGATTATTAAATGAAAATGTCTTTACTATCTTAGCTTTCTCTGGTTCTAAAACTCTAGGCTTATATGGTCTTCGTATAGGAGCTATGATTGGTCTATCTAAAGATGAACAAAGTATTAACGAATTTTTAGATAGTTGTCAATTTAGTGCTAGAGCTAAATATTCTATGTGTTCTACTTATGGCATGTATTTAATAGCTAAGGTATTAGGTGAAGAACCTTATTTAACTAACTTTAAACAAGAATTAAATGAAATAACTAAATTTATAACTGAAAGATCTACTATTTTTATTGAAGAAAGTAAAAAAGTAAATTTAGTTCACCTACCTTTTAAATGTGGTTATTTCGTAACTATTCCTTGTAAACATGATGAGAAATTATATGATTATTTAGTTACTAGAGATGTCCATGTAGCACCCATAGGAGGAGCTATTAGAGTTGCTTTATGTTCTATTAATAAAGAACATTGTAAGATATTACCAAAAATAATTAAGGAGGGTCTAGAAAAAGTAGGTTTCTAGAGATATCTATGAAAGATCTGAAATATATATTAAGTTACATGAAATACTTTAAAAAAGAATTGTTTTTAACTATAACTCTAGTTGTAGTTGAAACAATCTTTGAATTAATAATTCCTTTTTTAATGCGTGATATTATAAATATTGGTATTGAAGAAAACAATATTAAACAAATCTATTTAAGCGGATCTCTTATTATATTATGTGCTGTTATATCACTTATAACAGGACATTTTTATTCAAAATCTAATGCTAAATTAGTTACTAGTTTTTCTCATAAATTAAGAGAAGAAACTTTTAATAAAATTCAAACATTTAGTTTTGCTAATATTGATAATTTTCAAACTTCTTCTTTAATAACTAGAGTTACTAACGATGTTCAAATTATCCAAAATACTCTAGCTGGTGGTATTAGACCTAGTTGTAGAGCCCCACTTATGTTAATAATGGGTATAGCTTTATCTTTCGCTATGGCTCCTAATATAGCTTGGATTTTCTTATGTTTTACTCCTATACTAGCTGTAATTTTATTCTTTATAGTTAGAAAAACCGCTCCTCAATACCAAGTTTTACAAAAAAGTATTGATGGAGTTAACACTATAGTTAGAGAAAATGTAGCTGCTATAAGAACAGTAAAAAGTTATGTTAGAGAAGATCATGAAAAAGAAAAATTTAATAAAGCTAATAAGAAGGTAATGGATGTTACTAAATATACTTTTAGAATATCTCAATTAAACCAACCTTCTTTCCAATTTGTCTTATATTTAATTACTACTTTAATGTTATATTTTGGAGCTAAAGCCATACACGCTGATACTCTAAAGGCTGGTTCTTTATCAGCTTTAATATCATATATTTTACAAGTAGTAAACTCTCTAATGATGTTTTCTAATGTTTTCTTATTAATAAATAGATCATTTGCTAGTGCTTCTAGATTATGTGAGATATTTGAAGAAGTACCTGATATAGATGAAAATCCTGATGGTATTAAAGATGTAGCTAATGGTGATATTATATTTAAAGATGTATTCTTCCAATATAAGAAAAATGGTGGGGAATATATTTTAAATAATATCAATCTAGATATTAAATCAGGTGAAAGTGTAGGCATCTTAGGGGGTACGGGTAGTGCTAAATCTACTTTAGTATCTTTAATATCTAGATTATATGATACTACTAAAGGGGAAGTCTTAGTAGCTGATAAAAATGTTAAAGATTATAATTTAAAAACACTAAGAGATAATGTATCAGTAGTATTACAAAATAATGTTTTATTTTCAGGTACAGTTAGAGAAAATCTAAAATGGGGAGATAAAGAAGCTAGTGATGAAGATATCTTAAAAGCTTGTCATTTAGCTTGTGTAGATGAGTTTTTAGACCGCTTACCTGGAGGTCTTGATTATGATTTAGGTCAAGGTGGGGTAAATGTTTCAGGTGGACAAAAACAAAGATTATGTATTGCTAGAGCTCTTTTAAAAAATCCTAAAATAATAATCTTTGATGATTCTACTTCTGCTTGTGATATGGAAACTGAAAGAAAAATCTTATCTCATATTAGAGAATTAAAGAATTTAACTAATATCATAATAGCTCAAAGAGTATCTTCTGTTATTGGGGCAGATAAAATAATAATTATGGATGATGGTAAAATAGTAGATATCGGTAAACATGATGAACTACTTAGCCGTAATAAAATATATCAAGAATTATGTCATACTCAGTTAGGAGGTGTTTTAAATGCCACCAGTACTAAGTAGTAAAAGACCAAATAATCTAAAAGGTACTATTAAACAATTCTTATATTATTTAGGTAAACATAAATTCTTACTTTTATTAGTAGCTTTATTAGTTACTATATCAGCTGCCGCTAATTTAGGTGGTACTTATATGATTAATATTATTATTGATCAATATGTAGATGAAAAATATGATAAATTATGGCAAATAATCCTTGTTGAAGGTGGTATTTATTTATCAGGTGCCTTAGCTACTTTAGGTTATACTCAAATAATGGTATATTTAGCTCAAAAAGTAATATATGAATTAAGACGTGATATGTTTAACAACATGCAATACCTTCCTTTAGCTTTCTTTGATCATCAAACTCATGGTCAAATAATGTCTAATTATACTAATGATATAGATGCCTTATCAGATGCGATGAATAACGCATTTGCAATGCTTATATCTAATTTCATTCAAATAGTAGGTATCATAGTCTTAATATTTGTCTTAAATTGGCTATTATCTTTATTAAGTATACTCTTCTTTATTTGTATATTTGCCTATGTAATATACGCAAGTAAAAAAGCTAAAAACAACTTTAAAAAACAACAAGATGCAATGGCTAAATTAAATGGTTTTGTTGAAGAAAGCTTATCAGGTCAAAAAGTAGTTAAAGTATTTAACCATGAAGAAGAAAATAAATTAGCCTTCCAAAAACAAAATGATTATTTAAGAGAAGTTGGAGAAAATGCCCTACGTTATTCTTTCTCTATGATTCCATTTGTTGTGTCTATGGGATATATTAACTACGCTATTGTAGCTATTATTGGGGCTATACTAACAATAAACCCAATATTTAATATAAGCTTTTCTATAGGTGGTATATCTACTTTCTTAATATTTGTTAGACAAGCTACTATGCCAATAAACCAATTTACTCAACAATCTAATTTACTATTAAATGGTTTAGCAGGTGCTGAAAGAATATTCAAATTAATCTCTGAAGAACATGAAATAGATAATGGAACTGTTACTTTAGTTAATGTTAAAGAAAAAGATAATAAATTAATTGAAGTAAATAATAATACCGGATTATGGGCTTGGAAGAAAAGTGATGACACCTTAACCTTATTGAAAGGTGATGTTCGTTTCTATAATGTAGATTTCTCTTATTATAAAGATAAACCTATCTTACAAAATTTATCATTATATGCTAAACCAGGCCAAAAAATAGCTTTCGTTGGTTCAACCGGGGCAGGTAAAACTACTATAACTAATCTAATTAATAGATTCTACGAAATAGATAGTGGTACTATTACTTATGATGGTATAGATATTAGAAATATTAGAAAACAAGACCTAAGACATTCTTTAGGTATAGTATTACAAGATACTACTCTATTTACCGGAACTATTAAAGATAATATTAAATACGGAAAATTAGATGCTACTGATGATGAAGTATATGCCGCTGCTACTCTAGCTAACGCAAATAGTTTCATTCGTAAACTACCAAATGGTTATAACACCTTTATAAGAGGTGATGGTTCTAATTTATCTCAAGGTCAAAGACAATTAATATCAATAGCTAGAGCTATGATAGCTGATTTGCCAGTATTAATATTAGACGAAGCTACTTCTTCTATAGATACTAGAACAGAAGCTTTAGTAGAAAAAGGTATGGATAAACTAATGGAAGGTAGAACAGTATTTATGATAGCTCATAGATTATCTACCATCCAAAATTCTAATGCTATAATGGTATTAGATCATGGTAAAATAATAGAAAGAGGAACACATGATGAACTTCTTTCTAAAAAAGGTATATATTATCAATTATATACTGGTGTATTAGAATTAGACTAATTAATAAAGGAGTATGAAACCAAAATCATACTCCTTTTATTATGTTATTTCTCCTTTTTCTTCATATTGTGTATATAAAGGATAATATTTTTCATCAGTATATATATCATAATAGATAAAATTAGGCAAATATGTCTTAGAAACAATTTGAGAATGTTCTTCAATCATATTAATTATCTTACCATCAGTATAAGGTACTTCTAAATATAAATGCAAGAAATTAATACTTAATTCTTTATATATAGCTTCTACTAAATTATCAATACCTAAACCCGTTTTATTATTGATAAAGGCAAATTGATATTCATTATAAGTTGAATCCTTAACATGAATTCTATTTATAACATTAATAATATAATTAGTCAAATTTTCTTCACTAGTATTTAATTTATCAATTTTAGTAAAAGCTATGACAAAAGGTATTTCACTAGCCCCAATTAGTTTTAATACTTGATATGTTACTTCAAATTCTGATAAAGCATATTCAGATGATATATCTATTACATATACTATTAAATCTGAATTCTTTACTTCTTCTAAAGTAAAATAAAACGAATTAATTAAGGTAGTAGGTAATTTAGATATAAAACCTATTGTATCAGTTAAAATAAAATCTAAGTTATTATATCTTAAATGTCTAGAATAAGTATCTAGTGTAGCAAACAAATAATCTTTAGCTAATACTTTCTTCTTGTTATCTTTATCTAAATAATCTATTAAAGAATTCATAGTAGATGATTTACCAGCGTTAGTATAGCCTACTAAAGAAACAATAGGTACTGAATTTTTCTTTCTTCTTTCTATTTGTCTTATTTTTTGTTGTTTAATTAATTTAAGTTCTACTTCTAATTTGGATATTTGTTGTTCTAAATGTCTTCTATCTAGCTCTTGTTGAGTCTCACCACTACCTCTAACAGATAAATTACCACTAGCTCCACCAGTTCTAGACTCTTCTTCTCTCAACAAGCCTATTCTAGGTAATAAATATCTATAATTAGCTAAAGCTATTTCATATTTGGCTTCTTTACTTCTAGCTCTTTTAGAAAATATTTCTAATATTAAATAAGTTCTATCTATTACTTTAATTTTTAATATTTCTTCTAAATTTCTATTTTGTTGTGGAGTTAAAACATCATCAAATATTATAATATCAGCTTTATATTCTTCTATTAAATTAACTAATTCTAATACCTTACCTTTACCTATATAGGTAGCTGGATTAGGTTTATCTTTAGCTTGTCTAACATTATAAACTACTTCATAATCTAGGGTTTCAGCTAATTTCTTTAATTCATGTAAAGAATAATCTAAACTTATTAAATCCGTTTTAGTTATTAAACCTACTAATATAGCTTTCATATTTGTCACCCCTTCATTAAAATTATACTTCTTTTTAAAAAATGTGTCAAAAAAAGACATTAAAGGTTTTATAATATTTTATAAATGTAGTATAATTCTAATATCAACAGGAGGTTTTCAATGAATAAGATTAAAATAATATCAGATTCAACTTGTGATTTATCTAAAGAATTAATATCAAAGCATGATATAGAAATTATACCTTTATATGTAAATTTTGATGATGAATCTTATAAAGATGGAGTAGAAATTTCAACTGAAGAATTATATAAAAAAGTTGAAGAAAAAGGAAAACTACCTCATACAGCTGCCATAAGTATAGCTGATTTCACTATTGTTTTTGAAAAGTATTTACAAGAAGGTTATGAAATTATTTATACTGGTATATCTAAAGCTATGTCATCAACATTTAATAATGCTAGAATGGCCGCTAATGAATTAGATTCAGATAAAATTAGCGTAATAGATTCTATGAACTTATCTACTGGTATAGGTCTAATTGTTTTAAGAATGGCTAAATTAAGAGATGAAGGTAAAACTTTAGAAGATATAACTAATGATATTTTAGAATATCGTCTAAAAGTTAAAAGTCAATTCGCTATTCCTACTCTTGATTACTTACATAAGGGTGGTAGATGTAGTGGGCTTACTAGTTTAGTCGGTAAGGTATTTAAAATCAAACCTATTATTGAAGTTCGTAATGGTAAAATGTCTGTAGGTGCTAAACCTAGAGGTAAGATGATTAACGCCTTAAATCATCTTTTAAATATGATTAAACAAGATTTAGATAATTTAGAATTAGAAAATGTTTTTGTCACTCATTCACTAAATTTTGAAGATTGCAAGTATTTAGTAACTGAACTTAAAGAAATATTACCTAAAGAAGTAAATATATATGATACCTGTGCTGGTTGTGTAATATCTTCACATTGTGGTCAAGGTACTATCGGTATCTTATATGTAACAAAATAATGAGGTGAATAAATGAATTATAATGATATGGTTTATGAAAGACCTGATATAAATAAATATAAAGATATACAGTTAAAGATAATAGATGATATAAAAAACACTTTAGATATTAATATAATTAAAGAATTAATTAATACTTATACTAATAATTATATAGATATATCTTCTAGCATGTCTTTAGCTTTTATTAGAAATTCAATTAATACTCTAGATAAATATTATGAAGATGAAGTTAATTTTTGTCTAGAAATAGAGCCTTTATTAGATGATGTAACTAACACTTTTAATGATGTTTTATTAAATCACTCTAAAAGAAAAGAAATTGAAGATATATACGGAACTTATTATTTCACTAAACTTGAAATAGAAAAAAATTGTTTTAGTTCTTCTATTATTGATTTATTAGTAACTGAAAGTAAACTAGCTAATAAATATGATACACTTATTGCGGGAGCTCAAATAGAGTTTGAAGGTAAAATTTATAATCTTCAACAAATGGGTAAATTTAGTCAAAATACAGATAGAGAAATTAGAAAAAATGCCGCTATAGCTGTCGATAAATTCATGTCTTCTAATGATACTAATATCGGTGATATCTATTTAGAATTAGTTAAAGTAAGAACTGAAATAGCTAATAAACTAGGTTATAAAACATTTACTGAACTAGGTTATTTAAGAATGTTAAGAACTGATTATACTCCAGTTGAAGTATCTAATTTTAGAGAACTAATAGTTAAATATATAGTACCTATCGCTAATAAGATAGTAGATAAACAAGCTAAAAGAATAAATATAACTAATCCTAAAATGTATGATTTATCTTTAGAATATTTAGATGGTAATGCTACTCCTAAAGGTAATAAAGATGAATTAGTAGCTAAAGCTTTAGAAATGTATAGTGATATGTCTGAAGAAACTAAAGAATTTTTTAGTTTTATGGTAACTAACAATTTAATGGATTTAGAATCTAAAGCGGGTAAAATGGCTGGAGGATATTGTTCTAGCATAGATAAATATAAGGCACCATTTATCTTCTCTAACTTTAATGGTACTAGTGGAGATGTCGATGTCTTAACCCATGAGGCTGGTCATGCCTTCCAATATTATTATTCTAATAAATATATCACTAATCCTTTCTTAATTAATCCTACTTTAGATGCTTGTGAAATACATTCCATGTCTATGGAATTCTTTGCTTATCCTTATTTAGAATTGTTCTTTAAAGAAGATACTAAGAAATATAAAGAAAGTCATTTAAGTGATACAATGAAATTCTTACCTTATGCTTGTTGTGTTGATCATTTCCAACATATAGTATATGAAAATCCTAATTTAAGTATAGCTGAGATAAAAGAAACTTGGTCTAAACTAGAAAAATTATACTTACCTTGGAGAGATTATGGTGAATGTAGTTTTACTGCTTCTGGTACTTTCTGGTATAAACAAGGACACATCTTCTCTAGTCCTTTCTATTACATAGATTATGCCCTAGCTCAAATATGTGCTTTAACTTTCCATTTACTAAACTTAAAAGACCATAAAAAAGCTTGGGAAAAATACCTAGATTTATGTCGTTTAGGTGGTACTAAACCAATATTAAAATTACTAGAAACTATTAACTTCCCTAATCCTTTCGAAGAAGATACATTAAAAAATATAGCTAAAGAAATATCTAATAAACTAGAGGATATAGATGACTAATAAAGTGTATTTATATCGTAAAAAAGCAAAAATGACTCAAGAAGCCTTAGCTAAAGCTTTAGGTGTGACAAGACAAACTATTATCTCTATTGAACAAGGTAGATACATTGCCTCACTACCTTTAGCTTTAAAATTAGCTCAAATATTCGAAACTAAAGTTGAAGATTTATTTTCATTGGAGGATCATGAGAAGTGAATAATATGACTAAATTTATTAAAAATACTAAGATTAAATTAGTATTAATGTGTTTAGCTATTTGCCTTCCTATAATTATAGTAGCCTCTTTAGAAGCTTTCTTTGAAAAACAATTTGGGGTAACTTATGTTGTTTTAAGATATTTAGTTTTTGCATTATGTGAAATATCTATAATACTCAAAATAGTTAAATATATACTAATATTAAAAAATGAAGAATATTGTTTAAAATACTATACTAAAATAAACGATGAAAGAAATATCTTCATTAAATCTAAAACTACAAGTTTTACAATAAAAGCTATCTTATTTATTAATGCTATCTTATTAATTATATTTGGATTTATAGATCCTGTAATATTTATAGCTATCGCAGGTGAAACTATATTAATTATAATAATTTTATTCTGTTCATTATATTATAATAATAAAAAATACTAAAAAGGAGCCAAAAACTCCTTTTTATTTTTTGTAATATTTTTGATTTTTACTAGTAGGTTTATCAGGAATTGTCATATCTATTAATCCAGCTTCTAAAGCTGGTTCTAAATAATTTCTCCTAAAACCTTCTCTAGATTTTAAATTTAATTTATCCATTAATTCTTTTGTAGATAATGGATAACTATCCATTACTTCTACCAATCTTAATATTTGATTATTTAAATGATTTAGATGATTTTTAGTATCTAATATTAAATCACTTATGGCTTTATCTATTACTTCTAACATAAATATAATAAAATTATTAGATTTACCTTCTTTAGTAGATGAAGCTATAGCCTCATAATATTTTTCTTGATTATCTTTTATTACGCTTTCTATAGGTAAATAGGCAAATATTGGTCTCCAACTTGTAAGTAAAGCAGTTTGCCATAACCTACCCATTCTACCATTACCATCTTCAAAAGGATGAATAAACTCAAATTCATAATGAAATACACTAGACTTAATTAACATAATAGTATCACTACTTTTTACCCAGTCAAATAGACTACTAATTAGACTAGGTACTAAGCTTGATGACGGAGCAATATGAACTGCATTTCCTAACTCATCATAAACACCAACTTGACTAGTTCTAAGTTTTCCAGGATTATGGACAAGGCCATTCATCATAATACCATGTATTTTTAATAAATCAGATAAATTATAAGGATTTATATTTTCTAATTCTTTATAAGCTAAATTAGCATTATGAACTGCCCTTATATCTTCTATAGGTCCTAGTACTCTTCTTCCGTTAATTAGACTAGTAACTTGTCCTATTGTTAAACTATTATTTTCAATGGCTAAAGAAGATTGGATTGATTTAATTCGGTTAACTTTTCGAAGTTGAGGTAATCTTTCTAAATTATTTACATTCGTTAATTGTCCCAACTTTTCAAAAATACTTCCAGCAATTTCAATCATTTTTGTTGTAGTATCAAATGGTGGAATATATTTTTCTTGCATAAAACATCATTCCTTTTCCACAACAATTATACCTTAAAAGATGATATAAATCAATTATCTTGCGTATTATCTTGCGTATTATCTTGCGTATTTTTGGTGAGTAAATCTTTTAACTTCTCCTTAATAAGAATATAAGCCGCTTTAGGATCAGTAGTATTTATAGTTACTTTTTCCATAGGACAAATATCTGTCTTATCTCTATTTATTATATTGTCAACTAATAAATCATAACTAACTAATATATTATTAGCTTCTAATATCTCTAAAGCTGGTTTAGATATTACTTTGGTATATACTTCTTTTATTTTAGCTAAAACAAATAATAATGAGGCAGCCTTTCCTACAATTAAATCAGCCACACTATAGCCTTCTAAATCTATATTGTTGTCAATGAAGTTTAACATAGGTTTAACACCTTTATCTTTACTTGTTAGAATGTTATCACCTTTAACTAAGACTATAGAATTACCTTCTAAATGTGATTTAGCTATTTCTAGACTGTTCATTTTTAACTAAAATTCTCCTTATCAAAATAATAATTAAACTAGATAATATAACTAATAAGCCTAAGCCAAATAAACCGCTTATAACTTGTTCATATACTAAACTTAAAGATAAACTGCTTATAGATTCAAAGACTGCTACTGATGATAAATATAATGTTCTACCAATTATTGCTGTTACTAAAACAGCTACGAAACTCATCCATTTGTTTTTGTATATCATTTTGCTAAATAATCCTGATACTAAGCCAAAAAGCATTAATTCGAAAGTCATGAAAGGAAGTCTTGATAAAGCTGGCATTGGATTATTTAAAGTTAGTAAATAGCTTAATATTGGTGATATTAACCCAACAGCTACACCGTATTTATATCCTAATATAGCACCCGCAATAATAACAGGATAATACATAGGTAAATAATTAATTCCACCACTTGAACCTAAGAATAGATGAACTATTTGAGGTAGAGCTATAGCTAAACTAATAGATACTATAGATATTAATAATTTAATAAATACTCTATATAAACTACTTTTTCTTTCTAATACTAAATCTAACATTTTTATCTTCTCCTATCTTTCAAATGTATTTGTTACTTGAACTAATAAATCTCTAATCTTTAAATGTTGAGGACACATATGTTCACATTTACCACATTTAATACAATCAGATGCCTTAATTCCTTTAGATGTTATAATCTTATAATAAAAATCAGTGTTCCAATAATTAAAATGTTCTTTATAATTTAGGCAGGCAAATAAATCAGGAATTGGTATATTTTTAGGACAATCTTCTACACAATACTTACAAGCAGTACAAGGTATTAAATTTAATGATTTAAATACATTTCTTACCTTTTCTATTGCCTCAAATTCAGATGTGGTTAGTGGTTTAAAATCTTTCATGAAACCTACATTGTCCCTAATCATATCTAAATCTGACATACCAGATAAAACCATCTTTACCATAGGGAAACTAGCTGCGAATCTAATAGCATAACTAGCTATACTTCCTCCATTTAAATCTAACAAAATATCTCTAGCCTCATCAGGTAAATTCACTAAAGTTCCACCTTTAACAGGTTCCATTACTATAACCGGCTTATTATATTTGACACAAACATCATAACACTTTTTAGATTCAACTGAAGGATCATCATAATCAATATAATTAAATTGTATTTGAACAACTTCTATTTCAGGATATTCCTTTAATATTTCTTCTAATACACTAGCCTTGTCATGAAAAGAAATACCAAAATGTTTAATTAATCCTTCTTTCTTAAATTCCAATGCTTCCTCATAAGCTTTCAATCTTTTATATTTTTCATAAATTACTTTATCTTGAGAATGCATAAGATAAAGATCAAAATAACTAACCCCACAAGCTTCTAATTGTTTTAATAATAAAGGTCTTATTTCTTCTCTTTTATTAAAGAAATGAGTAGATAATTTATCAGTAATTATATACTTATCCCTAGGATATCTACTAGTAACACATTTCTTTAAAGCTAATTCACTCTTACCATTTAAATAACCATGAGCAGTATCAAAATAGTTAAATCCGTTATCTATGAAATAATCAACCATTTTATTTACTTCTTCATAGTCTATCTCTCCATCAATCATAGGTAAACGCATAAACCCAAACCCAAAGTTTTTAGATGTATTAAAAATATCTGTCATAATTTATTATCCCCTTTCCAAATGTCTTATCTAATTTCATTATAACATATAAATTATTATAAAATCACATATAAATAAAAACCTTCACAATTTTTGAGAAGCTTTCATACATTTAATAATTTAATATTTCTTTTGCTCTATCTGAATTTGTTATACACAATATATCACCAAATAGCATATAATGATCTTTTTGAGACTCTGATGCATCATCAACAAACATTTTATATATTTTTTTCACATCATTTTTATCATCAAACTTATAATAACCTATAGTTTCACTTGTATTTTCTTGAGATTGTAACATATATACATTAGTAATAAGAAAATCTATGTCTAAATTATAAAAAAACTTAAGTTCTGTTTTTAATACACTATTAGCAATTTCAACGTGTTCAGGAGTATCATCATCTATTATGACAAAACCATTTTCTACTAATAAATTAACATCTTCTTTAATTTCATCCCATGTTTTACTTTCCCCACTACAAGCACTTAACATCCCTAACATTAATAACATTACAATGAATAGAGATAATATTTTTTTCATAAACACATTTCCTTTCTGTAATCTCCATTACAACCATATTCTAACATATAAGGCATTTTTTACAAACTATTTGTACCTATATCTTTATCTTTAAATTAAAAAAATAACAGAGATAATATTCCCCGCTATTTTTTTACTACTAAGCATTTAAGCCAGCTAATACTCTCATTCCAACTGTATTATGTGTTAATAAGAATTCATCGCTACCTAATAAACTTGTGTGAGCTAATTTTAAACAATCTATAAAATTTCCCTCAACATTAATAACTTTACGCATAATATCAAATAAACATTCAATAATTTGTGTTCCATCTCCAGCTTTTATACCATCGTAGAATGATTCTAGTATATCCAATATAAAATCAAAATCAGTTAATACGTCAAATAAACTAGCAGTGGTTACTGAAAATCTATCATCTGTGACTATAAAATTATCTATAATATCTATATATGTTCTATCACTAAAACCTTCAGCTATAGCTGATTCTGTTGGAACCACAAAATCACCATTATATTCACCATTTATAACTATAGCTTCACCGGCTATTGGAGTAAATTTAGGTTTTACAGATAAATTGTTCCATTCTTTTTTGAGATTCTTATATGTAACAATTTCATCAAGAATATTATCAAACCCCGCATTTACTGAATCTACCAACGTTTGAATAACGACACTGGCAATTGGATTAGGTATATACTCAAAAGCATTGTATTTCTTCTTTAATGTATTCCCTAAAAATTGAATAAAATCTTGCACTAAAGTATCGGTATGAGGGGTTCCTACATTAACAATCTTGTCAATTAGACCAGGATTATCAATTGCACATTTACAGTTAACTACTCCACCTTTACTATAACCAACTAAAACAATTATAACATTAGGTAATTTGTTTCTAATTATAGTAATCATTTCTTTTAACTCGGCTGCTTGAGTAGTAACAGCTCCAATTCTAGGTTGACTAAATAATGTTCTAACAAAGAAATTATGAGTTGGACTAGCATTATATCTACTTACTATTTCAGCTATTGTACTATTCGAGGTGCTTAATTCGCTATATCTTAAAACACCATCACAAAACTCACAGCCCATTTGTTTCCTTAAAACATTTGACTTTAAATTATCGAATAATGGGTTGATAGTATCTTCGTTTCCTAATAAACCATGCTGACATAAAACAACAGCACCTTTTAAAAGAGCAGAACTATCTTCATAATATTTAGTAGAACTAGAGTTACCACTTACTATTGAATTATTTTTACTTGACATTTCTTTACCTCCTAATTTTTCAAGTATTAATTATAACGATTACTCAATTAAGCAATCTCCACGTATTATTTATTTAGAAGAAAGAGATACTTAATCCTTATTTATCTTGTTTTCTTATAACAAAGACATATCTATCTTTTTATTTCTTCTAAAATCAATAGAAAAATAAGTACTACCTAGGTTTTGAATTCAAGTAACTTACCCTTCAACAGTATAGGAGCAAAACTACTAGCATCGTATACCACTTTA
>CAZJPL010000008.1:32321-32661 GCA_964547945.1 uncultured Anaeroplasmataceae bacterium | reverse complement strand
GATTATTTAAGAGTTAAGAAAAAATCTTAACTCTTTTTTTTAATGTGCTTTTATATTATAATATTAATTATAGAAAGGAAAAATAATAATGGTAAAAGCAACTAGTTTAAATAAATATATAGATTTAATTACAACGGTTTTACAAACGTTAATTATGATTTTTTTAGCTGGTGTGTTAACACTTGTAAAATGCAGTTTTGATTTTTCAGAGTTCGATTTTATATCTTTTATTTTTAACTTTATTTTTAGCACAACAACTAAAGCTATTTATACTAATTATTCTAAAAATAAAGAATTAAAAACACCAGAAATAATTTTATTAAGAAATACTATATCTAAA
>CAZJPL010000008.1:0-32311 GCA_964547945.1 uncultured Anaeroplasmataceae bacterium | reverse complement strand
ATAATCAAAAAATAGATGCTTTTAATGCTGAAATTAAAAGAAGAAATAGTATTAATAAATTGCAAGCATATATCGATAAACTTGATAAAGCTAAAGTTCCTGATAAAAAAGAACGCGATTGGGCTTTTGGCTATAAAATGGCTTTAGTTAGGAAAGAAGATATAACTAAATTTGAAGAAATAAAATCATTAAGTAGTATTCAACATATTAGATATGAAAAAGCAGAGGCTAGTAAATTATTTAATTTTGGCCAAAGTGGTAAAAATCAAAATAAAAAATATGAATTTAATTCTTTTCAAGCTAGTTTTAATAGAGCAATTATACCAACTTTTTTAAGTTTAACTATGTCAATAATTTTAGGCTCAGTTCAAAATCAAAGTGATTTTACAAACGCATCTTTATGGTTCGATTTAATAAGTTATTTATTTTCTATGGGTTTAGGTATTTGGTGGGGAATTAATAACGGTAGAAATATTATTAGAGAAGATTATACTGAAATCTTAAATAATGTTGCCTCTTTAATTAGAGAAATTAAAACTGAAATTTTACCACCTAAAAACAATGAAAAAAATTTGGAATAAAATAAAACAATTTTTTAAATATATTATAGATAACTTAAAAGATTGGCGAACTTTTTTATTATTTATTATAGTTTGTTTAATAGTAGGTAGTGAAGTGTGGATATCTTATTTAATGGCGTTTATAGTAGGTATTCAAACTCCATTAGGAATTAGATTAAGCTCATTTGCAACAGCTTGTGTAGTATTTTGGAATTTACCATTTACACCATTTTTAGGTATATGCTTTGCTTTAACAATGGTAATTAAAAAATTTATAAATAAAAAAATAAAAAGAAAGGGAAAAATTGAAGAAGAATGAAAAAACTAATTATATTAATGAGTAGTCTATTATTAGTCTTTACATTAGGTAGTTGTGAAAACACAAAAACTAGTGAATTAAATGTCAATGGAGAAGAAAATATTGAAGTCGATGGTTTAAGTGCATATCCACATGAAGAAGTAGACATAGCTTTTATGAAATATTTCTTTGAGAATGCAACGAATAATATTTATGCTGGTAATGATTCTATTTATATGATTTTTATTACACTATTAAGCTATTTAGATGCAGTTCAAAATGATAATATTATACCAGAAGAATATGAAAAAAAAGGAACTTCAACAATTTCTCCTTCAGTATATTACAATTATAACTTATATAATGATACAATTTATGAAGAATTAGAAAACGATAATTTAAAGTTAGATTTTTATAGTGATTTATTATTAACATATTCACCTACATATGATGATTATATAAATAATCCTATAACTTTTTGGGATTATAATGAATTAATAGAATTATATTGGGGTGAAAAAACAAATATTCAAACTATATATTCAACTTTTGAAACACAAGGAGAATATATAACATTTATTGTTGAAAGTATACGAAATGGTGTTCCTATATTGGTTGAGATTGAACATGAAAAACTCGATTATACTTCTAAATTTTTAGTATATAATTATACCACTACTGAATTAATAGGTTGGCGTTCTTCAAATTATACAACATATAATTTATACGTATTATTAAATAATAATTATACTATTTCAGGAGTAGCACAAATTACACTTGAAGATACAAAACATTATTGTTCTGATAATTTCTATATATATGAAGAATATATTTGTGGGTGTGTTTATAAAGAAAAATATTATTTCTATGATTAATGATTATAAAAAAAATTATGATTGGAGGAAATTCTATGGAATCATTATTAAATGTTCTTAAAAAGGAACTTCAAAAATATAATGAAGAAGGTTTAATTGATGCGATAAAGAATCGTGAAAAAGCAGCTGAATATATTTATAGATTACTTAAAGAAGACCTAGATTTACCATGTGATAAATTTACTATTGAATCGATAAAAGGATATTTTGAAAATCGGATTAATCATGTTTTATTTACTTTTGCAATAGGTTTATTGCTAGCAAAATTTAAAGAACTAGATAAATATATTGAACAGGAATATAAAAAATATTTTGAAGATAAGAGAACTAACATATTTAAAACTACTTGGTTAATTTCATCTTTGTATCACGATTATGGATATTTCATGCTCAATAATGAGAAGTATAAAGAAATAAAAACATTAAATGATTTTAAAGTTGAAAAATCTATTTTTGATTATAAAAATGAAGAAAACGAGGCTTCTCGTTTATATGGTTTAGATGATTACATTGAACCAGAAAAATCAAGGTACTCAAAGAAATTATTTGAAAACTATTTTGAATGGAAAATAAAAGCACCTTATCAAAATGAAAGATTCGAACATGGAATCGCTGGTGGATATGTATTATTCGATGATATATCAAATGAAAATGCCAATCCCAATACTCAAGTAATAAAAAGAATTAAAACTATAATGGGAATAAATGCAGATGAAATTAAAAACGATATGTTTTATCAAAATATTTGTTATAGAATTATGGAACATAACATTTGGACAATAGATATTAAAAAAGAGAGCAATGAATCATCATTTGATATGTCAAAACTAGAGGATATTTTTACTATAAACTTTAAAAAAATCACTGTCAAAGAACCTTTACTTTATCTTTTGTCTTTGTCTGATACTATAGAATTTAGTAAAAGGATAGAAAGTCAGGATGATACTAATTTCAAAATTAATATTGAAAAACTCTTAGAAGAAATACAAATAGAAATAGAAAAAGATCATATTTATATAAATACTAGCTTGATAAATAAAACATATGATTTAGAAAAATTGTATAATGGAATTAAAGATTTAAATAATTGGGTTGATATAAATAGCTCTATTAGTAATGGATTTATATGTCTAGAGTAACTACTAATTAGATTTTTTAAGATAATCTCTTTACAAAAATATTATGATTTTATTATTATAAAAAATTTAAGTTCTCATAACTTTATCTAAAATTATTTTAAAGTTTATCAACTACTACAACAAAACAAGATGCTGTATAATTATCGTCTATACGATAGATGGTTTGCTTTACAGCCTTTTTTGTTCTTTTATATTAATAAATTTGTTTTATTTTATAGCTTTTTATTTAATGAATTTAATAAAAATGTTATAATTTCAAGTAAGGTTGTGGTATAAATGGCATTTGACTTAATTCATATTAAAGGTAATACATTTTATATAAATGGATTAACTAATATAGGTCTTTATAAATTAAATGAAAGAGATGTTATCTTAATAGATGTACCTCTTAAGAAATACGCACCTAGAATAGATAGTTTATTAAGGGCTAATAATTTTAATTTAAAATATATAGTAAATACCCATTCCCATCCTGATCATACTGCAAGTAATCAGTATTTAATTAAGCTTACAAATTGCCAGGTTATTACTAGTCGTATAGAGCGTGCTTTTTTAAGAAATGATAAATTAGATATAGGCTTTTTAAGTGGTGGCTATCCTTTAAGACATTACGATACACCTTTAATGCATGTCAATGAACAACACGATATCTTATCTTTAAGATACTTACCAGAAGAACTTAAAAGTTTCAAATTACCTGGACATCATTATGACATGCGAGGTTTTAAAACAAAAGATGGAGTATATTTTGTTGCTGATAGTATATGTTCTAAAGAACTTATAGAAAAAGAACATATAATGCTTATTTATGATGTTGAAGGTTATATTAAAAGTCTAAATTATTTAAAATCTTTAAAGGGTAAAATAATGGTTCCTAGCCATGTAAATCCAAGTGATAATCTAGATGACTTAGTAGACATAAATTTGGCTAAAATAAAGGAAATTATAGATGTTTTAGCTAATTTTTTAACACTCGAAAATACCTACGATGAAATTATATCTTATATATTCAAATACTATAATCTAAATATATCTTATAACAAATATTTACTAATTAGTTCTACAATTAAATCTTATCTAGCTTACATGGAAAATAAAGGATATATAAAATGTTATTTTAAAGATAACAAATTATATTTTGTGAGGATATAATTATGTTAGGTCTATATATACATATTCCATTTTGCAAACAGATATGTTCTTATTGTGATTTTCCTAAAAGAGTACCTTTTAATAATAAAGAAATAGAAAAATATTTAGATAGATTATTTATAGAGCTAGAAAAGTATAAAGGTTATTACAATATTGTAGATACTATTTATATAGGTGGAGGAACACCTAATTTTCTAAACGATTATATGTTAGAATTATTATTTAAAAATATATCTAGATATAATATAAAAGCTAAAGAATATTCTATAGAATGTAATCCAGAATTAATAACTGAAAATCAAGCTAAATTATTTAAGAAATACCAAGTAAATAGAATAAGTTTAGGTATTCAAACTATTAATCAAGAAGGTATTAAATTATTAAATAGACATCATACTAAAGATGACATCTCGCGTGCTGTTAATATATTAAAGAAAC
Source organism: uncultured Anaeroplasmataceae bacterium (assembly GCA_964547945.1). GTDB lineage: Bacteria > Bacillota_I > Bacilli_A > Acholeplasmatales > Anaeroplasmataceae > CALUXS01. The sequence goes on along the minus strand of CAZJPL010000008.1, from coordinate 27,849 downwards.
ATAATATTACTAATATTAATATTGATTTAATATTTGGTTATTTTTTTGAAACTTTAGAAGATTTAAAAGAAGATCTAGATTTTGTATTGAGTTTAGATATTAAACATATATCAGCCTATAGTCTTATTTTAGAACAAAAAACTCTCTTAAATAGATTATATCGTCAAGAACAAATAGATGATGATTTAGTAGCTGATATGTTTGGATATTTAGAAAATAGATTAATAGAAGCTGGGTTTAATCATTATGAAATATCTAATTATGCTAAAGATGGTTTTGAATCAGCACATAATTTAAAATATTGGTCTAAAGATGAATATATAGGTGTAGGTATGGGAGCTACTTCCTACTTAGAACATAAACGAATTACTAATTCAACGAAATTTTATAAATATTTAGCTAATGAAGATAAAGAAATAGAAGAATTATCTTTATTAGATGAGAAGAAGGAATTTATAATACTGGGTTTAAGAAAGATTAAAGGTATTAATAAAGAAGAATACTTTAATAAGTTTAATAGTAATATTAAAGATGATTTTAATTATGAAAAACTTATTAATAATCATTTATTAAGTGAAGATGATAAGATGCTTAAATTAACTAGTAAAGGAGTATTACTAGGTAATCTAGTATTTGAAGAATTCTTGTAAAGTGAGGTGATTTTTTTTAAATATGAGTGAAATTAAGTTCTTTGAAATAACAGATTTTATTTATTATTTAGAAGATGAAAAAAGATTAGCTGTAAATACAATAAATGCTTACAAAACTGATATATTAGAATACCAAGATTTCTTAATTAAATATCAAAATGTATTTGATGTAAGAGATATAACTAAGGATATGATCTTACGCTATATAGCTTCTTTAAAAAGAGCTGATTTAGCTAAAACTACTATATCTAGAAAGATTATAGCTATTAAGAGTTTTCATAAGTTTTTAACTAATGAAAATATTACTGATGAAGATGTATCTTATTATATTGATTTACCTAAAAAAAGTGAGCATTTACCAACAGTATTAACTGAAGAAGAAATATCTAGTATGATAAATAGTATAGATACTAGCACTCCAATAGGTAAAAGAAATAAAGCCATGTTAGAATTACTTTATGGTTCTGGACTTAGAATATCTGAATTACTTGATTTAAAAATAGGTGATATACATATTAATGAGAGATATTTAAGCGTTATAGGAAAAGGAAATAAAGAACGAATTATTCCACTTGGTGAAATGTCTGTCTTAGCTTTAAGAGATTATATAGAAAATGCTAGATCTATTATTAGTAAAAAGCCTGGTAGTTTATTATTTTATAACTACAAGGGCGATAGTATGTCTAGACAAGGTTTCTTTAAATATATTAAAAATTTAGCTAAAGAAGTAGGGATAGAAAAAGTTATTTCACCCCATACTATAAGACATAGTTTTGCAACTCATTTACTAGCTAATGGAGCTAGTTTAAGAATAGTTCAAGAATTATTAGGGCATGAAGATATTTCAACTACTCAAATATATACTCATATTGATAAATCACATTTAAAAGAAATGTATGAAAATACCCATCCATTAAGAAAAGAAAAAGGAGAAGAAAAGTAATGAGATTTAAACGTGTATTCGCGATTGTGATGGATTCAGTAGGATGTGGTTCTGATCCTACTAGTAAAAATTATGATGATGAAGATGCTAATACTATAGCGCATATAAGTGAGGCTTGTGATGGTATTAAACTACCTAATTTAGAATCTTTTGGTTATGGAAATTTAACAAATATTATAGGTGTTAAACCTAATAAAAATCCAATTGCATATTTTGGTAAAATGCAAGAAGCAAGCGTTGGAAAAGATACTTTAACTGGACATTGTGAGTTCATGGGAGTCTTAACTACTGACCCGTTGAAAACCTTTACAGATAGCGGTTTTCCAGCAGATTTAATAGAAGAATTAGAAACTAAAACCGGACACAAAGTAATAGGTAACATTTCCGCTAGTGGAACTGAAATAATTAAAGAATTAGGCGAAGAGCATCTAAGGACAAAAGCTATGATAGTTTATACTTCAGCAGATAGTGTTTTACAAATTGCATGTCATGAAGAAGTTTTTGGTTTAGATGAATTATATAGATGTTGTGAGATAGCTAGAGAAATTTGTATGAAACCAGAATGGAAGGTTGGTAGAATAATAGCTAGACCATTTGTAGGAACTAATAAAGATAATTTTGCTAGAACTCCAAATCGTCATGATTATGCTTTATCACCAGCTCATAAAACAACTCTAGATTATCTTAAAGAAGCAAATTATGATGTTATAAGTATTGGTAAGATTAAAGATATTTATAATGGTTGTGGAATAACTAAGGCTTATAAATCTGTATCTAATCATAATGGTATGGAAATTATGACTGATTTAGCTAAAGAGGACTTTACTGGTCTATGTTATTTAAACTTAGTAGACTTTGATGCTTTATATGGCCATAGAAGAGATTCTAAGGGCTATAAGAATGCATTAGAAGAATTTGATAATGATTTATCTAGTTTACTAGAATTATTAAAAGATGATGATTTATTGATAATTACAGCAGATCATGGTAATGACCCAACTTGGCATGGGACAGATCATACAAGAGAATTAGTACCTATATTTGCTTATTCAAAATCAATATCATCAGGTGATTTAGGATTAAGAAGTAGTTTTGCTGATATGGGTCAAACTATAAATGAAAACTTTGGTTTAACTCCTCAGCCAATCGGAACTTCATTTTTAGAGGATTTGAAGTGAGAAATTTTACATACAACACACCAACAAAAGTAATCTTTGGAACTGATAGTGAAAAAGAATTAGTAAATTTAATTAAAGCAGGAAAATATAAAAAAGTTTTATTTCATTATGGTAAGTCATCAATCAAAAAAAGTGGCTTATACGATTTTGTTATTCAAGAATTTAAAAATAATCAAATAGACTATGTAGAATTAGGTGGTGTAGAGGCTAACCCTAAATTAAGCCTAGTTGAAACAGGTGTTAAAATTGCTAGAGAAAACAAAGTAGATTTTATTCTAGCTGTAGGTGGTGGCTCAGTTATTGATTCAGCTAAAAGTATTGCAGCTGGATATTATACAAAGAAAAGCCCTTGGTTATTTAATACCCAAGACGAAAAACCTAAAAAATCATTACCTGTAGGTGTTATACTTACTATATCAGCAGCTGGTAGTGAGATGTCAAGCTCTTGTGTAATTACAAACGATTATACAAATGATAAAAGAGGATTTAATTCAGAATGGAATAGACCAGTATTTGCAATATGTAATCCTACATTTACATATACAGTTTCTAAATATCAAACAGCTTGTGGAATAGTAGATATAATGATGCATACTCTAGAACGCATTTTAACGGACGATACAACCTATAATCCGTTAACAGATAATCTTGCTTATGGTTTAATAAAAGCTGTCCTAGAAGTCGGTAAAACAGCTTATAACGAACCTGAAAACTATGATGCTAGAGCTACCTTAATGTGGGCATCTAGTTTAACTCATAATGGTCTTACTTCATGTGGTAAAAACTTCCAAATGCCTGTCCATCAAATGGAACATGCAGTATCTGGTTTATTTGATCATATTAGTCACGCAGCAGGTCTTGCTATACTATGGCCTGTATGGGCTTCTAAAGCTGCTAAAATCAATCCATTGCCTTTTGCTAGACTTGGATATCTAAGTTTTGGTTTAAACGAAAATATCGAAATAGAAGAAGCAGCTAAAACAGCAATTCAAATGATGAAGACATACTTTAGATTAATCGGTATGCCTCAAACTCTAAAAGAAATGGATGTACCAAAAGATAGACTTCCTGATATAGCAGAATTATATACATTCCATCATACAAGAGTTATCGATGATTTCTTCAGACTTGATTATGATTCATGTTTAGAAATTCTAAATGAATGTTATGAATAAGAATAAATTTTAAATTTAAACTGTCCTTAAAAATCCAGGGCAGTTTTTTTATTTTCGACAACTATCTAGTTTTAAAAACTAAATATTTTAATTATTATTTAATTATAAGGTTTAATTCACTAGATATATGAATATGTTTATAAATGTAAAGTTTAATTAAATTAAAATAATATTTTCAAGTATTTTTATTTATAGAATTTCATATGCTCATATAACCATTTTTTATAAACAAATGCATCTAGTTGAATCATGTATATTAGAACCAGCTAGCCGATAGAAGTGGTCATAAAAAATTTCAACAAGTATCTAGTTTTTAAAACTAGATTTATGCTTAAAATTATTTTATTATACATTTACTTTCTAAATATATAAGTTTATTAATATGATAAAAAATAGTTTTCTATACAAGATATATTTTGGATTTTTTCTCCATATAACAGCTTATTAGTTGTTACCTACAAAAGAAGGAAAAAGGCATAGGTACTTACTCATATAAACAAATATAAAAACCTCATTACACAGTTCTATTCAAATGGGTAATTTTCATACTTTTTACCCTGTATTTAATCCATTTGAAGAACAGACATATATCACAGATACAATTATGAATAATATATCCATGTAATCTACTAAGAACTAAGTATTTATAATTATTAATCGAATAATTAAAATAGAATGGAAAATAATCATTTTTAATGACAGTAAATAATCTTTTATTCGTTCATAATAAACCGAAAAAAACGATACTTAAAATTACGATAAAAAGAGACTAATTGAAGAACCATTTTAAAATATAGCAGATTACTCAAAACAAGTAATATAAATAAGCAAATAAGCAAGATCAAATCGACTAATTCAGTATGTCTAAAACATATAAATATGAATCATTAATATAAGTAACAAGCAACAAAATTTATATCATATAAAATAATGCAAGAAATTGCAGGAAATAAAAGCATATCATTGGAAAGTATTATTCACACATAAATAGCCAAACCATCCTATAGAAGGTATATCTAAATCGAACACAAGGTCCAACGCATCAAAGAAAATCAACACTCATTTAAATAATTAGAAATAACCTGAAGAAGATAATAATTATAAAAGCGAGTATAAATAATCAATCATTTATAAAGTAAAAATAAGATGAACAAAGTTTCAAGTTTAATAGTTTAATGGATGGTCAGATAATTAAATCATGAAGGTATAACGAAAATATAAAGATTAATATCTATCAGCATAGAGAAATCGAATACACAAAACTACTATAAATTCCCATCTCATTTTCTATATAAAATAAAGTTATAGAAGGGAGAAAGAAAATATTTCGACAACTATCTAGTTTTTAAAACCAAATGCGTTCATAGTTAAAACTAAATATATTAGAGAAAATCGTGTAAACTTTTTGGATTTTTTAGAAAGTGCTATTTTGTAAAGAAATCGAGAAAATAAAATCAAAGGAAATCATCAATCCATTTTGTCTGATTCAAATAAAACAAGCGTAGTAACATAAAATGATACTTATCAAGATAAATAACAAATCCACATTTCCACAAAATCTAAATAATAAGACTATACTTCAATAATTAATAGGTTAACATAATATATATTATAGGAAGTTATTTTAATATATAAAAATGTCTAAATATGGTTTGAAAAGAATGTTATAACCCGTTCATAGGTATATTTATTGGTGATTTTTACTTATTCTTCTCTTGTTAAACATGCTCATATGGTTTGATTTGACTATGATTTATTGTCTATTTTGATCTAAAAATTGAAATCAAAAGGGTGAAAGGTGATGAATTCCCTATCTCGATGGCTCATTTTGTCCTCACTGACCACCTTCAATAATTACCTTTACAAAATGAACATCTTTCTTCTTCTATCACTTACTTTGACTATTTTAACTTTTACCTTGCATAAAAAAAGACGGGTATTTCTACTCGTCCTTTTCTGTATTCATAATTAAATCGTATAGGCTCATTTGCCTACTTGATGAAGGCTCAAATCTTTCGTAACTTGATATCCTTACCCAGGTTGCACTTCTACCTACACCGTTAGGTCTTATCTTATTTTCATCTCTCATTCTCTTTAATGTTCTATCAATTGTTGACTCGCTTACATATGGATGTTTAGCTCTTATTTCTTCTTTAGTGAATACTTCACCCAGTCTCATGATTGTATTTTCTATATTAAATGTTTTAGCTATTCCAGCATCGAATTTAGTATTCGCTACTAACTTATCTACCTTTGTATAACCATCTATCAGTATGTTAATTAAGAAGTTATTTAAAGGAGCTGTTTGACTAAATCCATCTTCATAATTGAAATTAGCCTTATTTACTAATGACTTAAAATTATCATAATCTTCATATATCATCTCGAAGAATGATACATATCTAAACATTCTAAATTGCTCTTTTAATAGTAATAAATAAATGATTAATATACCTACTACATCATTTCCCTCATTAAAAGGAGCTATATTAATAAAATCGATATAAAAATTAGTTACTAATTGAGTTAATTCATACTGATTACCGTTTAGTAATTTAATGTATAAATTGATTAATTCTTCTACTTTATTGCGTCTTGAAACAGTCTTTTTTTCATTAATTAGGTTAACTTTTTCTACTACTTTATCTGATAAATACTTAATATCAGTAACATTGTTATATATGCGCATATTAAGTCTTAAAAACTCATTTGTAGTAAGATCTAATTTATCTGAACTATCAGCTATAATTTTAAATACCTGTTTAACGTTTTGGAGTATTTTTTCATCGTTATTTTTAGGTGTAGAATCCTTTTTTATTATCAATTTAAGTCTTGCATTTGTTATATTTAAACCCATTATTTTACTTAAATAGAAACTATCTCTTTCTATTGTTTGTCTAATTATCTGGCTTAAATTACCTTTTAAGACATTTTCATAAAAATAATCTTTACCTTTATATTCATATAACTTCAATAAGTTCATTAAAGTTTCATTTGTTATTTGCAATCTATTAATATTGTTTAAACAATTCATTTTTATCAACCTTTCTAATCATAATTATATCAATTATTAAAAATATATTCAATATAGTCATATTTAAAAAATGAATATGTTTATTTTAAAACTAAATAAAATAAAAAAACTTGACAAAAGCCAAGTTAATTTTTATCTTCTGTATAGAATATTGAGTCTCCTATAAACTCTCTTAAGATAGAATTACATGGAACCCACTTATCTCTTATATCATTAAAATACTTCAAGAATTTAATAAGTCTATTAGCTGTAATGAAGTATGGACTAGTACTTGGAATTTTTTCAAGTAAAGGTAAAGCATACTTTTTCATTACGCACAATTCATAAGTAAGCTCACTATTATAGACATAATCAGCCTTCTCTTGATATGGATAAATCCATCTAAATTCTCCTCTTCTTACAGATGCCCAAATGGCTAAAGTCTTCTCACAATCATAATTACGATAATTATGATCTCTAACCATACGACGTATCAAACGTATATCAGATATACTTATTGGATTTTGGTCATCTATGTGTAATTGAGCCTGTGGAGCTATATAAATACGATACTTTTGTTCAGATGGTACAGAAGGTGTTAAATCATCATTTAAAGCATGTATTCCCTCAATCATTATAGGTTGATTTTTAGCTAGTTTAACTGTCTTACCAGGTTTCCTAGATGAAGTCTCAAAATCAAACTTAGGTAGCGTTACTTCTTCGCCTGCAATTAGCCTATACATATGCTCATTAAATAGCTCTCTATCAAGAGCATCTATATGTTCTAAATCAGGATCTCCATTTTCATCTTTAGGAGCCTTAGAAATGCCTAAATAATAGTCGTCAATTGATATCATAAGTGGCTTAATTCCTCTACTATAAAGCTCAATTCTTAAGCGATTAGTGAAGGTTGTTTTACCACTTGATGAAGGACCTGCGATAGCTATTAATTTAATGTCATTTATATTCTTTTTAATATTTTCGCCAAGCTCAGCAAGCATGTTATTATGCCTTGTTTCACAAATATTTATGAACTCTAAAGCTTGTCCATTTTCAATAAATTGATTCATTTGAGATATGTAACTAGCTTCAATAATATTACCCCATTGATTAGCTTCTCTAAGGGCATTTGTGAAGACTGGAGCATCCTCAAATTTAGGTATTTCACCATTGCATTCAGACCTTGGATATTGAATTAAAAACCCTGGTGTATAAAGCCTTAAATTATAGTCTCTTATATGACCTGTAGAAGGCAACATATAACCAAACATATAGTTCTTATAATCACCACATTCATAGATATGTACAGTCTCTTCAGGACGATATTTTAATACTTTTACCTTATCCAAATATCCTTGTTGTTGATAATATTGTTCTGCTTCTTCTCTTGTAATACTTTTTCTTGTAATAGGTAAATCAGCCTTAATTAATTCTTGTAATGTATCATTAATTAAGTTTAGATCAGCTTTAGTAAAAGGCCTATTTAAATTAGTTACATTAGCAAAAATTGAACGTGAAATACTATAATTAAAAATAATACGACAAGTAGGAAAAACCTTTTTAGCAGCCATTACAATTAAATAACGTAATGTAGATTGATAAATTCTACATGCATCTGCATCCATTAAATCTAAAAAAGTAACTTCAGCATCTTCTTGTAAGATGTAACCTAATTCACGAATGCGATTGTTTACCTTAGCGGCTTGATAGGCTTTCCTTTTGTCTTCTGGCAATAAGTCATAAAGACATATTTTCCCTTTAAATTCATGCTTATTACCATTGATTGTAACAATCATTTTTTCATTCCTTTCCTAATTTTTAAAACCAGAAAAATAAATCAAACTATTGTTTAATATCTTATATTATACTAACAAATCTAGTTTTTATTACTAGATAGTTACCGAAATATTTTTCTCGTTCATTTGTTTTTATATTTTAACTTATTTCATTATAAAAATAAAGTCTTATTATTTTAGATATATTCAACAGATTGATAGTATTAATAATTAGTAAAAATACTAAAAATAAAAATAAATCGATATATTTGTATAATTATATTTAGTTTTAAATACTAGATAGGCGATGAAATTTTTTTAAGGCTCATATACAAGAACGTTCAGAGCATCCATTTGCCTATGTTTCCTATGTTTTCTTGAAAATAACCCAAGAAAACAGCAGAAATTACTTAATTTTGAGTAAAAATTTAAGTTTTTTGTATTTTTTTAACAAAAATTCGATATCAAAACGATTTACAATACTAGTAAATATACTTATATTAATACTATTTAAATATATAAATATTATAATTATTAGTTTTAAAAACTAATTGTGTTTGAATTTTATATTTTAGTGATATCGTTAAAAATAACCTGATATTTTAGAGATAAAAAGTTTTAAAAAATTCTGCGAAATATTTTTAAACTTAAAATAAATCATTCTTTTACTATAATTTTAATTGAAATATTTAATTATAACGTTACTGTCTTTAAATCTACGTATTTGGAGTATTCCTTATAACATAATATTTTCATCAATGGCCAAAACATCTTAAGATGTCCAAATCAATTTAGTTGAGTCTTGAATTTATTTACATTTGTTATTATTAATTACTTTATTTATTGTCAAAAACTTTGATTTCTTTTATCTATATTCTATTCTTTAGTTTTTAAAACTAGTTAATTGAAACTGCTTAAAATTAATACAATAGTCCTAAATTTTACTTCTGTTCCTTAATTAATTTTTTTTATTATTTTTATCAACAAAATTTCAATAGTTTTTAATATCATTGAAATTAAGATCTATTATCAATTTGTAATAAATTATCTTAAAAAGCCACTTTTTAAAGTCTAGTATAAATAAAAGGTATATTAAAAATATGACTTCCTTGACTGATCCCACAAACATTTTATTGATACCATTAACATGTATTCATTTACCTGTGATATATTATTTGATCTATTATAAACAATCTAATCGAATCAAAGTTTATAGTAAATGATTTATGCTTAAAATGGAACCATAAAATACCCTTAAAAGCATTCAAATTTAATAAAAACAGTAATTATGAACATTCACAAACATTAGTGGTTGTTGTTTATTTTATACACAATAAAAAAGACAGAAACCTATTGGCCCTGTCATCTTAAATGTATTACTAACCCATTAATTAAGGTCATATTCAATTAAATGTTTATTCATCTTTAGGTTATATAAAATATATAAGAGAAATTAACCCTGTTAAAATTCCAGCAATACCTAAAAAGAATATAAGCAAACTCGAAAAACAACCATATCCATATCCACTACCACGATATCTCATTCTTCTATTGCCATGATGATACCCATAATGGTGTCTATGGTGATGTATATGATTGTGACCTCCACCAATGTGACCATGATGGCCATGATGTCCGTGATGACCAGCACCACCTCTATGACCTCCGCCACCATGACCACCACCTCTAGCGCCAGGCATTATTTTTCCCCCTTTCTTTTCATTAATCAGAACTTTTAAACATAAACAATTATTTAAATGATTGAAATTTAACCAAATCTAAATACTATATTAATTAAATCTTATTGAGAAATTATATAAATTTTCCATGTATTCGTATGTTGCATCGCTTAAGTTTAAATATACTTCCGCTTTTGAACCTGCTGTATTAACGATAATTGTAGGATCATAAGCATCTATGCTTGTTACATCTTCCCAATCTTCTGAATCAAATATGTAATCATATACACTTTGTAATGTAGGAGTATAACCAACAGCTTCAGCATTTGCATAACTATTATCAAAATCTAAGAAATAATTAATAAATTCATATGCTAAATCAGTTTGAGTACTTGTAGTTGGGATAACCATACCATCATAGAATACGTTATTACTATCAGTAGGACAATAAATTCCATAATTTTCTACATTATCAGGATTATCACCTTCTAAATCAGCATAATAAGCATCAAAGAAGTCACCAGAATAAACTAAAGCTACATCAATATTACCAGCTGCTACATCAACTTTTAAATCATCAGTCCCCCATCTAGTAAAGTTTCTATTTTTAATTAATTCAGCACAAGCATCTAATTCAGCAGTATCGGTTGTATTTAAGCTATAACCTAAATATAATTCAGCAACCGCAAACGCATCTCTACTTGAATCATACATAGCTACTGTGGCTCCTTCAGGTAATAAATCTTCTTCAAAGAATACTGCCCAACCATGTTCTTCTATAATACTTTCTATTTCAGGATATTTTGCAGTACTATACATTATACCTAAACTACCCCAGAAATATGGTATATAATAGCTACTATAATGATTATTTTCATCATTATACATTAATTCTTGTAATTCTTCGACAAACATATCTTCACTATAATTAGATAATTTAGTGAAATCTATTTCTTGTAATAAACCTGCTTGTTGTAATTTATCAATCATATAATCAGATGGAATAGCTATATCATAAGCTACTCTTTGATTTAAGATATCAGTATACATTGTTTCATTACTAGTTTCTGTAAGTTCAGTAACAGTGCAATTATATTCTTCTTCAAAAGCTTCTACTACATCAGATGAAATATAATCATTCCAGTTTAATAAAATTAATTCTGGCTTGCTAGAACAACTAGCTAAAGCGTAGATTGCAGCACACCCCATTAAAACACACAAACCTTTTTTCATTGTTTTACACTCCTTTTCTCTTTTCCTATTTTTATAAATTGATAACCAAATACTACTATTATAGTAATTAATATTAATAAAGTATTATAAGCACAAGCTTGATTCCATAAACCATTTCTTAAAGTCTTTAATGATCCATATAACCAAGTTGAGAAGTTTTGGCTTTTACCCGTAACAAAATATGTAATGATGAAATCATCAATACTCATAGTAAAAGCAAGTAAACCACCTGTTAAAATACCTGTTTTAATATTAGGTATTAAAACCTTATAAATAGTTTTAGTAGGTGAACAACCTAAATCTAAACTAGCTTCATATACTGAATTATCATTTAATATATTTAATTTAGGTAAGACACTTAAAACTACATAAGGTGTAGAGAATAATACATGGGCAATTAAAGTAGTTGTAAATCCATATATACTCTTACCAACAACCATACCTACTAATTGGAAAATAATTAACAAGAATACTGCAGTCACTATATCCGTATTTAGAATAGGTACGTTATTTAACATTATAATATTTTGTTTCATTTTTGCAGACAAACTATGAATACCTATAGCTGAAATAGTTCCAAAAATAATAGATATTATTGTTGAACATATAGATATTTCAAGCGTATAGATTATGGAATTCATAAGTGATGTTGAAGTCCACATAGTTTGATACCATCTAAGAGTAGGTGTTGTCATAGACAAACCAAATAAATCATTAGAAATACTTGTCAAGGCTATAACTATGATAGGTAGATAAGTTATTAATAAAACTATAGCCAAAAAACATATACAAATAATTTTAATTAATAAATCTTTTTGTTTTTGTTTCATAGTAAAGTTTCTCCTTCTTTATCTACTCTACCTATTAAATAAATAGAACCTAAAGTAAAGATCAAGATAAATAAACTCATTAAACTACCTACATTATATGCAGGACTAGATGACATGAATTGCTTTTCTATTAACTGACCAATCATTGTATAATTCGAATCACCATCAGTTACTATTTGTGGAATAGTAAAGCCCATGACACATGGTAAGAAAACCATTATAAAACCACTAAATACACCTTTTAAACTTAAAGGGAAAGTAATTTTAAAGAATGATTTAACTTTTGAAGCTCCTAAATCTTGACTTGCTTCTAATAATGAATTATCCATTTTTTCTAATACGGTATAACAAGGGAAAATCATGAAAGGTAAATAAACTATAGTCATAACTACGATAATTTTTAATGCCTTATAATTTGTTAAATCAATTGATATACCAAAGGTATTAGATAAGAATGAATTTTCTTTAAATAAATTATTTAATGTTTGGATACGAAGTAACATATTAGTCCACATCGGTAAGATAAAGACTAATAACAATATAAAGCGATAACGTGATTTCATTCTAGAAATTATATACGCTATCGGATAACCTATTAAAAAAGTAAAGAAAGTAGCAGCTAACGCATACCCCAAACTTCTTAAACAAGCCTTAAAGAAAACTGATGAGAAAGCTGTTGAAAAATGAGATACGCTAAACGCAAAATCACTAAAACTAAAGGTAAAGGTTGAAAATGACTTAGTATTAGAAAAACCAAATATAACCATCATTAAAATAGGTATACCAGTTAATACTAATAACCAAACAATATAAGGAATAGCTAATTTCTTATATGTTTTCATCTGTTTTAACCTCTTTTTTCATAAGATGAATTTCATAAGGATCAACAGTTAAACCTATTGAATCTCCTACTTTAAATAATTCATACTTTCTTATTAAAAATTTATGTCCCAAAACATCAGCTGTTATTTCAAAATGTATTCCTTTAAATAATACTTTTTCTACAATCCCAACAAGTTTAGCCTCTTCAACCGGAACAATATCAAAATCTTCTGGTCTAATAACAACATCAATATCTTCGTTCTTATTAAAACTATTATCTACACATTCAAATTTCTTACCTAAGAATTCAACTGTATTATCTCCTAAATACTTACCATCAAAGATATTTGTTTCACCAATAAAATTCGCAACAAAGCGATTTTTTGGTTCATTATATATATCTTCAGGAGTACCTATTTGTTGAATTACCCCACCATTCATAACTACTATAGTATCACTCATGGTTAAAGCTTCTTCTTGGTCATGGGTAACAAAGATAAATGTTATACCTAGACTTCTTTGCATTTCTTTTAATTCATATTGCATAGCTTGTCTAAGTTTTAAATCTAGGGCAGCTAATGGTTCATCTAGTAATAAAATTCTAGGTTTATTTACTATAGCTCTAGCAATCGCAACTCTTTGTTGTTGACCACCAGACATGGAATCTATTTTTCTATTTTCAAAACCATCTAATTTAACTAATTTTAAAGCTTGCATAACTTCTTCTCTAATTTGTTTTTTATTCTTCATTAGAGATTTAGCACTTTTAGTCTCTAAAGCCTTATCTTTTAAAGCTTGTTTCTTTTCTTTTTCTAATTCAGTTAATTTAGTCCATTTAGCTACTCTATTTAACTTCTTTATTTCATTTTCATATTTTTTATATTCTTTATCTTCTTTAGCACCATTCTCAACAGCTTCAGCTACTAAAGCATCTATTTCTTTTAATCTTAATTTAGCCTTTTTAACTTCTTCATCTTTTTCCCATTCGATATCAATTAAGTTATCTAACTTAGAGATTATTTTTTCATACTTAGTTTCTACTTCATTTAATCTCTTTTCAATTAAAGCTTGTTTAGTTGAAAATACTTCTTCTTTAATAGCTCTTTTAATCTCATTTAATCTAGTCTTTAAATTAGTTTTTTCTTCTTTAGTAATACTTTTATTCTTTAATTTAAGTTCTATATCTTTTCTTTCATTTTCGTATTTTCTAGATACATTAGTCTTAATATCAGAAACAGTTCTATTAAAGTTACGTAAACCAAAGGCTACATTTTCAAAAACATTTAAATGAGGGAATAATGCATAACGCTGAAATACCGTATTAACTGGTCTTAAATGAGCAGGAATGTCATTTATCTTAACACCATCTAATACGATATCTCCAACATCTGGTGATTCAAAGCCACCTATTATTCTAAGTATAGTTGTTTTACCACAACCTGAAGGTCCTAATAAAGTAATAAATTCATTTTCATTTATATATAAATTTAAGTCATCTAATACTAAATTATCGCCAAAGCTCTTTGATATATTTTTTAATTCAATTAATTTTTTTGCCATATCCTTCTCCTAAAAATTTGGTGGGCAAGAAACCCAAATTACATGAGCCTCATTATCACCAACATTTTCTAAATAATGAGGTTTATTAGTCCTAAAATAAAATGATTCACCTTGTTTAATCATTTCAACTTTATTATCATAATGTAAATTTATTAAACCTGAAATAACATAACCAAATTCCTCACCCTCATGGGGTAGATCCATATCCGTCTTTTCTTTTGGTTTAATAACTACATATATAGGTTCCATACTTCTAGATTGAGCAGTTGGGACTAACCAGCTTTGTATATAACCACCAAAATCCTTATCTAATTGTTCATCCTCACTAAACTTAATTTGAGGATCTTCATCTTCTTTAAAAAAGTTTGAAAAACTTGTTCCTAAAGCATCCAATATATTTTTTAAAGTCTCAATAGAAGGATCTGTTTTATCATTTTCTAATTGGGAAATAAAACCCTTAGTCAATTCACATCTATTTGCTAATTCTTCTTGCGTTAAATTTAAATAAATACGTCTTTCTTTAATTTTCTTCCCTATTTCCATTTACTTTCCTCTGTTTTGCAATTTTAAACTTTTAGTTTTCCAAAACTAAACGTATTATACTAAATTACTACTAATATAGCAATATAAATATTTAAAATTATTAAACAAAAAATTAATTTTTGTTAAACCGCTTGCATAAAAAAAGAATCTTAAAGATTCTCTTTTAAACTATTTCTTTTTATTGTTTGGATTAACTCCAAAAGCAATTAAACTTAATATACATAATACGATAAGTGAACCTGTTATTATATAATTAGAATATTCACTCTCAGTATAAAAAGAATATATGCAAGGTAAGATATATAAAACTGTTAATATATAAAAGATAATACTATGTAAATGTTCTTTTTTAGCACTTAATGATATTGCATATCCAAGCATCATAACTGCTAAAATAACAGCCACTAGAATTAAAAATAACATCGGCAAACTCCTTTTTGTAATTTGGCAGAAGCAGCTGGATTCGAACCAGCGTATGAGAGAGTCAGAGTCTCTTGCCTTTCCGCTTGGCGATGCTTCTACTCGGATATTTTACCATATTTATTTTTTTAAATAAATCTTATAATTAATGTTTTAATAAATCTTCATACATTTCAGGACGTCTATCTCTAAAGACACCCCAACTATATCTCTTTTCTCTTATTTTAGCTAAATCAAATTCAGCACTAACAATGCCTACTTCTTCTCTATCTAATGAAGTTATAATACTACCTTCTTCATTGGCTATAAAAGATGAACCGTAAAACTTCATACTTGAGTCTTTATATGATTCTACCCCAACTCTATTTGAAGCAAGTAAAGGAACAATATTACATGCCGCATGACCACACATTGTATTTTGCCAATGTGTCTTACTATCTTTATCTAAGACAGGTTCACTACCTATAGCAGTAGGGAATAATAATATTTCAGCACCTTTTAGAGTTAGTATTCTAGCTGTTTCACAGAACCATTGATCCCAACATATACCAACACCAATAGTACCAAATTTAGTTTTATATACTTTAAATCCTGTATCACCTGGAGTAAAGTAGAACTTTTCTTCATAACATTCCCCTGTAGGTATATGAGTTTTACGATATAAACCTAAATCACTACCATCAGCATCAAAAACTACTATAGAGTTATAAAAACAATTTCTATCTACTTCAAAAAAGCTAATAGGTAAAACTACTCCTAATTTCTTAGCTAAATCAGAAAAATGTTTTAACATCTTGTTATCTTTATATGGTTCAGCTAATTTAAAATGATTATAATCTTCTATTTGACAAAAATAAAGACCACTAAATAATTCAGGTAATAAAATTATATTAGCTCCTTCTTTAGCTGCCTTTTCTACTAAACTTGTAGCTAGTTTGATATTTTCCTTAATATCACTAACCATATTCATTTGAATTCCTGCAACTTTAACTTTCATAACTTACCTCCGGTATTTGCATTGTTATACAATGAATATTACCACCTGATACTAAGATAGATCTAGATGATATCTTATATATTTCTTTTTTACCTTGATAAAAATTATTTAAAATATCATAAGCTATCTCATCTTCTTTTACTCCAAATTGAGGTAGTAATATATATTTATCACTTTGATAAAAATTAACATAGCTAGCAGCTAATTTTGTGTTAGCTAACCTGTTTTTCGCGCTATCATCTAATTTAATTTGTTGTTCTTCTTCACTTGTTAGATATAGACTTGGTACAGGTAATTTAACTACTTTATAGTCTAAACTTATAAGTTTATTATAAGCACTTAAACTATTTTCTTTTTGTTTTTCTTCTAGACCATATGCTAAAGCTATAGTATTCTCATCTAAGAAACAAGCCATGTTATCGACATGTTCATTAGTTTCGTCTTCATCTATACCATTATCTAACCAGATGATCTCATTTTGATTTAATTCTTTCTTTAAAATATTAGTAATATCTTCTTCACTATATTTAGGGTTTCTTCCTAGTGATAAAAGACATGCTCTAGTAGTAAGTAGTTTATTACCATTAGTATTAATACTACCGCCTTCTAATACGAACTTAACTTTATTACTAGTTATATTAAAATAATTAACTACTATATCTTTAATTTTTATATCATCACTATAATCATTATAAAGGCCATCATAATCTCCACCCCAGGCATTAAAATCAAAACATATGGCCTTTAATTTATTATTTTCTATTCCAAATAAAGGACATATATCACGAGCCCAGGCATCATTATATAAAGCTTCTATGATATGTAAATTATCAAATTTAAATTTATCTTTAATATAATCTATCTTAGTAGGATGACATATTAAAAATACTTTTTCATATTTTACTAAGATACTAACCATTTGATATATCGTATCTATAGCATCCTTACCACCATTTAACCATATATCATCCCTATAAGGAATCATTATAATAGTTCCATAATGTTTATCGCCTTCAAAAGGATATCTTATCATTTTAAATCCTCATTATTTAAATATTTATCAGCCTTTTCCCACTTATCTGTATCAATTACTGAAACATAACCATCATCATAATCAGATAAGATAGTAGCATCCGTACTTTGATAATACTTAATATGTTTAATAAGTGGTTCACTAAATACCTCTCCTGGTATTATTAATGGTATACCTGGAGGATAAACCATAATAGCTTCTTTAGAAATCATTCCAATAGCATCATCAAGTTTAACCTTTTTTAAAGGTGCATGATAAGCACTTCTTGGTCTTACTAATTGTTTAGGATAATTAATATCAAATTTAAACTTAGGATATTTTAATCCACTAGCATAATAATTATTTGATATATCATTTAAAGCTAGAATTAAATTATCTATATCTTCTTTTATAGTACCTATAGCTAAGATAGCTAATACTACATATTGTTCGGCTAATTCTAATTGAATCTTATATTTATCTTTTAACATGTTATATAATTCAAAACCAGTTAAATTAATATCATCTAATTCAATTACTAGTTTAGTCTCATCATAATTATAAGCTCCTAAACTACAAAAATAATCTTTACCGCAAGCTTTAAAACCTTTAATTTCATTAATTTTTTCCCTAGCATAATTAGATAAACTAACTATTTCATCTAATTTATCCTTACCTTTAGTAACCATATAATATCTAGCAGCATCTATACTAGCTATTAATAAATTAGAAGGACTAGTAGTATTAAGAGTATTTAAAGTCTTTAAGATATCATAATGACTTATTTTATCACTATTTATTAGTAATACAGATGATTGAGTTAAACTACCTAGTGTCTTATGAAAAGATACACTACTAGCATCTGCCCCGGCTTCTATAGCTGATATAGGTCCATTATTCATAAAAGCAAAATGGGCACCATGGGCTTCATCTACTAAAACTAACATATCTCTTTTATGAGCTTCATCTACTAATCTTTTTAAATCCAGACAAGCCCCAAAATAAGTAGGATTAATAACAAAGATAGCTTTTGCATCTAAATTATCATCCATAGCTTTAATATATGAATCTATAGTAGCTTGATTAGCTATTTCTAAATCTAAATCATAAGTAGGACTAATAAAAATAGGAATAGAACCACTAAGAATTAAAGCGTTAATAGCTGATTTATGACAATTACGAGGTAATATTACTTTTTCTCTTGCCTTGCATACAGTCATTAACATAGTTTGAATTCCTAAAGTAGTTCCATTAACAAGAAAAAAGGCTTCTCTAGCTTTATAAGCTGAAGCTACTAGTTTTTGAGCTTCTTTAATGACACCTTTAGGATGATTTAAGTTATCAAGTCCTCTAGGAGCATTAACATCCGCTTTAAAAGCCATGTCGCCTATTAAATCCTTTAATTTATTTTCAACTCTACCCATATGATGTCCTGGAACATCAAAAGGTGAAATGTTATCTTCAACATACTTCTTTAATTCATCAACAAAGGGAGTTTTTCTTTGATTTTCTTCCATCTAATAAATCACCGTGTAAATGATATATCAATTTTAGATTAAAAACAATAATTTAATTGAAAAATAACATATTTATACCACAATTTTATATTATAATCTAAGCCGTTTGAAAGGAGTTTATTATGAAATTACTAGCAATAGGCGGGATTCTATTATTATCTTTGGGTTTAGCTTCTTGTAGTGACAATAATGTTTATTCTACTGAAGCCGTATTAACATATAACGATACTACTTATTCTGATACTACTACAGTTACTGTAGCTGATATTGTTGAAGATGTTTATGATTCAACTGTATCTATTACTTCTATAGTAGATTCATATTCTTATAGTTCAGGTAGTGGAGTTTTAGTAGCTTATGATGATGACTTAGATTTAAGTTATGTCTTAACTTGTTATCATGTGGTTGAAGATGGTACTACTTATACTGTTACTTTATCAGATCAAGAAACAACATTAGAAGCTTATTTAGTGGGCGGAGATCCAGCTACTGATATAGCTTTATTATCAATATCTGGTACTGATTATTCTTACGCTACAATATCAACAGCTGATGATCTTCGTTTAGGTGATCAAATAGTTATTATAGGTAATCCTCTAGGAACACTTCCTGGTAGTGTTACTTCTGGTTATGTTTCTTACTTAAATAGATCAGTTGTCAGCGAATCTTATAGAACTATGCAATTAATTCAAACTGACGCTACTATCAATTCAGGTAATAGTGGTGGTGGAATGTTTGATATGTATGGTAGACTAGTTGGGATAGTTAATGCTAAATATATAGATGATGGTGTAGAAGGTTTAGGTTTTGCCATACCTATTAGTACAGCTTATGATGTAATGAGTTCAATCCTAGAAACTGCAGAATATCAAAGTGGTTCTTGGATAACTAAAGGATATTATGTAGGAAGTTATGAATTTGCCTTCTCTTTAACTGACTATTCTGGAAATATTTTTGGTGATACTTACGTTATGGTAAGTAGTTTATCTGAAAATTCTACAACTACAGGATATAGTGATTTCCAATCATATGATATCATAACTGAAGTTTCATACATAGATGAAAATAATAATCAAGTATCTATAGAATTCTCATCTAGTTCTTCTTTACTACAACAATTATATAACCTAAATTTTGAAATTGGTGATACTATTTACTTTACAATACAAAGAATTCAACAATCTCAACAATTTGGTGGCGGCAATTATGTCTCTATGACACTTGAAGTTGAAGTAACTCAATTTATCCATCAATAAATTCTTAATATAATTAATAAACTGGATTAGCAAATACAACTAATCCAGTTTTTATTTTTAGATTGATTTTCCGCATAATAAAAGGATTAATACCTTGTAGATATCAATCCTTAAATAACTATATTTAAGCTTTAACAAATGCTTTATAAGCTAAATAAGCTTCATAAACATCTGCTTTAGATACTATTTCCATAGGTGCATGCATATTTAATACTGGAATACCTGCATCTATTACATTCATATTATAATTAGCAAGTATATAAGCTATAGTACCGCCGCCACCTTGGTCAACTTTACCAATTTCAGCAGTTTGGAAACAAATATCATTAGAATCAAAGATATTTCTTAAATAAGCTATGAATTCAGGGTTAGCATCATTACAACCACCCTTACCAGCACGACCAGTATATTTGTTTAATACAATACCTTGACCTAAGAAGGCACTATTTTTCATTTCATTAACACTAGAATATAAAGGATCTACACCATTAGATACATCACTAGATAACATTTTAGAATTAGTTAAAGTTCTACGTAATGTTAAATCAGAATATTTACCTTCTAAATTAATTAATTCAGCTATAACATTAATAAACCAAGTAGATTGAGCACCAGTAGCACCAACACTACCTATCTCTTCTTTATCTACTAATATAGCACATGCAGTATTATTAGGTACTACATCTAAATCTAATACGGCTTTTAAAGATGTATAAGCACATACTCTATCATCATGACCATAACCAGCAACCATTGAACGATCTAAACCATAATCACGAGCATCACCAGCAGGTACTACTTCTATTTCAGCACTTAAGAAATCTTCTTCTTCAACACCATATT
Source organism: uncultured Anaeroplasmataceae bacterium (assembly GCA_964547945.1). Lineage (GTDB taxonomy): Bacteria > Bacillota_I > Bacilli_A > Acholeplasmatales > Anaeroplasmataceae > CALUXS01. Next base: position 6,403 of record CAZJPL010000008.1, on the reverse strand, counting down.
CTTCTTTAATAATATTTAATATATTAGCTTTTACTTTGTCTTTTTCAGCATCTTTTAAAGGTATTGAACCTAAAGTCAAATCTAAAGCTTCACCTTCAATAACCTTACTTGCTGTTTTTTGCATTTGATCACCAGATAAATGTACTAATAAATCACTAATACCAAGTACTGGGTCAGTAGGATCATCACCAATATGAACTTCTACTACACTACCATCTTTTTTATTTACAACTCCATGTAAAGCTAAAGGAATAGTAACCCATTGATATTTCTTAATACCACCATAATAATGAGTATCCATTAAAGCAAAATTAGTACTTTCATAGAAAGGATTTTGTTTAATATCTAATCTTGGTGAATCGATATGAGCGCCTAAAATATTTAAACCTTTTTCTAATTTTTCCTTACCTACTACAAATATAGCTATATTTTTACCTCTATTAATAGCATAAACCTTATCACCAGCTTTTAAAGTTTTAAAACTTTCAATAGGCTTAAAACCAGCTTGAAGTGCTAAAGACTCAGCTTCAACAACACACATTCTTTCAGTTTTACCTTTAGTTATAAATGATTTATAACCTTCGTTAAAATCCATTATTTCAGTATAATCACTGAATTTTTCCCATACATTCTTTCTATACATTTTAAATCACCTCTAGGTATTATTATATTCTTTTATAGAAACTTAGTCAAACAAATAAAAATATAAAATAACTGCTAGAATTTAATATTTTATTTAAAATTTAAAATATGTCAATGTCATTTTTTTATAAACATTTATCTCCAAGAAAAACCGCCACAAAAACTACAAGTGTAGCAAATAAAAATGTACAGATTTTAAAACTCAAACTAGTCTTGGATGTTCTAGCTATTACATTAAAATCATTAAATAATGTCACTGTAAAGGCTAGTAACACCAAAAATAATTACACAAATAACTTATAGTACCGAAATAATATAAGCGATAATATAGCTAAAATACCATAAGCTATACAAAAAATCACCAATAAAAGTTTAATTAATGTGCCATAACCAGCTATTTCTATTTGAAGATTAAATGTTTTAGTTGGAAGTCCACACCCAGGGCATGAAATTGCTTTTCGATTCATTTCAGCACCGCAACTTAAACATTTAATTGTATGTTTTAGTGTTTGAGCACCATAATCATCAGTACTTCTTGTAAATTTACTTTGGCTAACTACTTTTATGAAATCTGTAGATTCACATTCCGGACATATAACAACATCATTCTCTACTAATTTACCACATTTATTACACTTCTTCATTTAAATCACTCACTTTCAAAAAAGATATCTTAATTTATTAAATAAATTATAACCATATATATGCAAGCTTAATAAATTAAAATTAACTATTTATTAAATGAATTTTATAAATATCTTTAAAATTAATTCTTGTACTATCTATATATAAGAATCTCCTTAAATAATTTATTTTAGTAATAACTCCTTTTTTAGATGAATAACAATTTTTATTGTAATAAATGACTTTAATTAAATCATATTCTTTTATTTCATTTAATATTTTATTTATTTCATTAGATGAATCATTGATATTTCTTTTTGAAGATTCAACTGATGTTTGAAATGTTTTAAGGTCTTTGTAAGATAACATAATGTCAACCTCCTTAGTTATATTATAAACTAAAAAAGTTAACAGTAAAGTGTTAGTTTATAAATATACCTTTTCGGTATACAAATATCTTAACTATAATTTTTAACAATTAAAAAAGCCAACAAAAACTATTGACTTAATTTATTAGTATTCATATATTTCTATTTCCATATCTGTTCTTGGATATGAACAACAAGGATGAATATAATTATATTTCTTATCTATTTCTTTAATTTTTTCAAATTTAGTAGCTTCATATTCTCCTTTAATCAATTTAGATCTACAAAAACCACATCCACCTAAATGACATCTAGTTCTTATAGATAGATTATTATTTTCAAATGCTTGAAGTATGGTTTCTTGACTTGATGCTTTTATATTAATGATTTCATCATTTACATGGACCTTAATATTATAAATATTAGGTTCAGATTTTAAATATATTGGGCTTTGTTCAAGACGTATATATTTTTGTTCTAAGTTTAGTTTAGGTAATTCTATAGCTAGATAATCAAGTAATTCTCTAGGACCAGTACCAAAGATACTAGTTGTTTCATCTTTAACCATATATTCTTTAATTATATCAGCTGTAACATATCCTTTATGATGACCATCTACTTCTTCATCTTTAAAAATATATACTACATTTATTCTATCTGTCTTATTTAAATAATCTAGTTCATCTTTAAAGATAATATCTTCTTTTTTATTAACACAATAAAGTATAGTTAATCTAAAGAATTCTAGCTTATCATTTATAGCCTTAGCCATAGAAATAAAAGGTGTTATACCACTACCACCAGCTATAGCTATAACATTTTGTCCATCTCTTAAAGGAGTATAGGTTAAAAAACCACCTGGTTCACTAGAATATAAGGTATCACCAATTCTTGCCTTATCTAACATGTAATTAGATAAAATACCATCTTTTACTCTTTTAATAGTTATTCTATAAATTCCTTTAAAAACATCTATAGGAGAACTAGATAAAGAATAAGTTCTAGATACTAATTTATCACCTATATTAACATATATAGATATATGACTACCTGCCTTAAAAGGAGCTAGTGATTTATTTTCATTTGCACTTTTTAAAATAAAAGATTTAACATCTTTAGTTTCTTCTATAATATCATCTATTACTAAATATTGTTTATAAGGATGATGCAATTTAGCTATTTCATTAACAGGATAAGTTTTAGTAATAGGAGCAATACCTGACTCTCTAATAGCATCTTCTCTATCAGTTTTTATACTTTTTAATTTAATTAAATTAAATAAACCTTTAATATGTTTAAGCTTCATTACTATCACCATCCTTACTCATATCACTAAGAGTTAGTTTAGCTGCGATATCACCAGATAAGTAACTAGAACTATAACCACTAGATCTTACACTATGACCTCCACAAAACTTTAAACCCTTTATATAATCTTCATCATACATACTCATAAGTCTCGATAACATACTATCATTATCAGCTGTATAATATCCATATATAGCACCATCAGGAGCGTTAGTATAATGAGCATAAGTAATAGGAGTAGCTACTTCTATTTCTTCTATATAAGGTAAAATACTAGTATTAGTAGCTTTTTCAAAATTCTTTATATATTTTAAAGCTAAGCCATCTTTTAAATCAAAATAATTATCTTCTTTTCTAACACCATCAAAACAATTACTAAAATATAAACTAGTAAAATACAAGATAGTAGTTCCTTTAGGAGAACATTCTGGTAAAGCATTATTTAAACATACTACTACCTGACTATAATTTTCCATTGAACGCATGTTATAAAATTCTTGATTAGAATCTAAACTATTATAAATGAAATAACTATAGTTATTTAGACCTAGCTCTTCTTTAGATTTATTCAAACCTAAAAATAAAGAAAAACCTCTAGCTGATAATCTTCTAGAATTAGTTAACTGAATAGCTTCAATAGGTATATCATCTTCTTTAATTAAATTACCATATACAATATGTGGAGAAACATTACTAATAACATGATTAGTATTTATTTTAATATCATTATCAAGTATTACTCCAACTACCTCATCTTCTTCAAGAAGTATTTCTTTTACTTCTCTACCATAAAAAATAGTTCCACCACTACTTTTAAATTCTTCTGATAAAATCATACTCATTTCATTACTACGTTTAGTAGGTATTTGAGCTTTTAAACTAATATATTGATAAACCATTATAGCGTAGTGTACAAAAGATAATTTAGCTTCAGGAGCACCTAAATAAGTCCAGTAAGTATTTAATATTCTTTGAGCCTTAATAGGCATTTTAAGAGATTTTAAGACCTTACTAACAGTTTTAGAAGCCACTTGTAAGAATCTTGGATATTTATTTATTAATACTTTAGTATCAGGATTACCCTTACTAGAGCTTAAATAAGCCATAGCTTCTCTTATTTCTTTTGCATATTCAAAAAATAAAGTCATAGACTTTCTTGAGCCAGGTACGTATTCTTCCATTTTATTAATAAATTCATCAATTCCAAAAGGCATAGTATAATCTTCTTTTGTATCTAAAGATATTACCCTAAAAGCTTCTGGGACATCAACAAAACTCATTTTATCTAATACATCTAATTCTTTAAATAAAATATAAAGATTACCCTGATTATCTGAATTCCCCAAATCACAAAGTTCGTGTAATGATGCTTCAAATTCAAAACGACCACGGATAAAACTACTCGCAAAACCACCTGGCAAAACATGCTTTTCAACTAATAAAACCCTCTTATTAGCCTTAGCAAGTCTAAGTGACGCTATTAATCCCCCATTACCTGCACCTATAACCACTACATCATAATTTAATTCTTTCATATATCATTTAACCTCGTCAAATTATTCTAACATATTAAAATATAAAATTGAATGAAAAAAGGCAAATTTTACCCAAATTTGCCCATATAAAATATTAAATTATATACATTAAAGCTAGAGTAAAATAAAAACAATCACCCAAAATACAAAAAATCCAATACCTATTTTACATAACTTTCTATTTTCAGGATTCCTATAAGTAGATAAGCCTACTAATCCTAATATTAATCCTAAAATGCCACCTAAAATACCAAATATTAAAGCTAAATATGCTAATGTTTTTGATTCTTGTGCCGGTTCATAATTATTATATTGGTGAAAAGTATCATTTATATTTTGTTCTGCCCCACAATACGGACAAAAATTTACTCCATCAGCTATCTGCCTTCCACATTTCTTACAATACATATAATCACTCCTTTAAATGACTCAATTAATATCTATATCATCTTCTAAAATGTGTGTTTAGTGCTTATAATTAAATTGTAAATAGTATATCATTTACCATTTTCTTATTTTACTATTTATCTTCTTTATTATCAAAATCATATAATTTCCTATAAGTTTCATTTAAGTTTTTTTTCATCTCTTCAAACTCATCATCATTTATTAGTCCTTTATCTCTCATTCCTTTAATTCTAGCATAAGCTTCTCTTATATCTTCTAAATTGTAATCATCATAGCTTGTCTTATGATTTTTAGTAGTTTCCGTTGGAAATTTAATAATTAAAATTAAATTCATAATAGCCATTATTATATATAATAAAGCAATTAAAATACTTGTAACTTGAAGATTGGATACATATTCAAAATAAAAAAATATAGAGCCAGCAACTTTTCTATATGAACATTCTAATTCTGCACTATAATATGCCAAAGCTAAAAGTATATCAATTATGACTATTACAATAGCACCTTTAGATGTTATTTTTTTCTTTTTAATGACAACATTCATATAATGTATTAAAAAACCAATATTATAAAAAATTGAGAAAAAATATCCAAACATTACAAAATCTGATTCAATATCTATACTAACAAATTCATATCCATTTGAATATATAAAATTCAAAATACTATAAGAAATTATATCATTCTCCAAATATATCTCATCTGTCGAATATATATAGACATATTCAACTTTGATTAGTGGAAAACAACTTAATATAATTATCAAAATAAAGCAAATAAGGAATACTTTAGAATAATATAAAAAATAATGATTTTCTTTCATAGATTTCACTTAAACCATCTCCCACACTAACTATTTACTAGATACTATATTTCATTATTTATTATATTAAAGCCTTTTAACATGATATTAATTTTATTCTTTAAATCATTTTTACTATTTAAATTAATAAAATAATCTTTAGTCATTTCGGTATTGGCTTCTATTAAAATTGATATAGTTTCCTTATACTCAGAACAATCGTTAGTATAATATTTCTTTAAATATTCTAAAATAGTTATATTTAAAGCCAACATATATGATAACTCATCTTGAGTTAAATTAATAAATTCACTATACATTTTTTTCTTATCTATGTGATTACTCATTTTATAAACAACATATCCAATTGCAGCGCTTCCAGCAACAGATATAACATTAAAAACCGCCATTCCTCTAACTACTGATTTTCCAAGTGCAGTTAAAGTAGCGTGTGAAGCACCAGGTATAAGTGCTAAGCCAAATGGACCAGCAAATAATGAGCATGCCAAAATTCCACAAGTAATACCAATCGCTATTTTTTTATTAAATTCTTTTTTTCCTACTAATTCATACCAATGTTTTTTAAATGATTTGTGTAAATCATTTACAGTTGATGGATACGGCATATTTAAGTATCTAGCAAATGATTCATTCAATTCTTCAAAAACTTTTAAATCATATTCAACATCAGACATATTCAATAAATAATTAAT